>CAZPIK010000234.1:0-7249 GCA_964586185.1 uncultured Candidatus Sumerlaeota bacterium
AGTTGGGAACGGGAAGAGATTGTTGACCGGGTCAAAGCCTCTGTTCCCATCAGAGCTAAGTTGGGGCGGCATTTGGGCGGCAAAGCTCCTTATGGCTATCAATGGAAGGACAAGAAACTTCTTCCCGATCCGGCGACCGCTCCGGTCCGCAAACTTGTTCATGAGCTATACCTCAAGCACAAACGCAAGAACGCCGTCGCCCGAGTTTTGAATGAAGCCGGTCACCGAACGCAGAATGGCAAGGAATTCACCGCTGCGGGTATCCGGATCATGCTTCATGACTCGACGCCCAAGGGACTTCATCGGGCCAATTACATGACTTCCAGTCGGGTCAAAGGCCAGCGGTTTAAGTCCGAAGAAAACTGGATCTATCACCCGGTCGAACCGATTCTCTCGGCCGACATTTGGGATACCTGCCACAAGATTCTCCTGGAACAGGAAGCCAAGGAGAAACCCAAGGCCAGAACCCCGGTTCACATCTTCGCGGGTCTTGCCCTCTGTGGTCATTGCGGATCGAAGATGTATGTCCCCTCGAATTCCCCCAAGTATGTCTGTCGCAACAAATCTTGTCGTCGGAAGATCACTTGCGAGGACTTGGAAGCCATCTTTATCGAGCAAGTCCGTCAGTATTTCATTTCTCCGGAAGAATTTGAGCGCTACCTATTGGCTGCTAATACAGAAGTCCGAGAAAAGGAAGCCATGCTTGAGAATCTTGAACGGGAGCGAGGACGGCTCAAGACGGAAATGGACCGGCTCTACAATCTTTACATGGGCGAAGGTATTTCGAAGGAGAGCTTTAAGGAGCGTCATCACCCTATGGAGGAAAGGCAAGCCCAGCTTGCGATCGAGATTCCCCGGCTTCAAGGCGATCTTGAGTATATCAAAGTCAATATCCTGTCAGGGGATGTGGTTTTCAAGACCGGTCAGAACATGGCTGATATTTGGCCGACGCTCGAACAAGCCGAGAAGCAAAGAGTGGCCGAACTCTTGACCGAGCGGATCATCATTGGGGAACAGAATATTGAAATTCACATCTATCACCCGCCGGAGAATATGAAGCGGTGTTTGCCAAAAGAAAGCGAAGGCAGGGACGAAACCGCCAAACCGAACTTAAGTACCCCGGCGGAGTTTCGGGCACTCACGAATCCCGCAAGCCCTTATCCATCAATCGCCTCCGCTCTATCAGAAGATATGACAACTTCTACAAGTGCCCTTAAGGGTATGTAAGGGGTTGTAAGGGAAGTCACAAACTCGCATTTCCATAGTATTCTCCTCCCATCGCGCGGCGAAACCCCGATTTTCCGCGCAATATTAATTGAGTTCCATAACAGCTCCATCGGATTCGTCCACTCAGTCCACCATGTCCATCCTGTCCACACCACTTTCCATCCCTGCCCCAACCCTCTTGGCCGAATCCATTGCCCTCGCTGAAACCCTAATCCATTGCTGGCTTTCCTCCGCCGCGCAAAAACCCGAACCACCATCGCCAACCGAACTCCAGCCCGCAATTCATTCACTCTGGAAACTTACTATCATCCGCAAAAAACTTTCCACTTCTCCCCCTCTTACTCCCACTCCTACTCCCGATCGTGCTCGTTCTCTTGATCTTGCTCGCATTTCTTCTCCTCCTGCTCCCTCTTCTCCCATTTCTTCCTTCACTCTTCCCACTTCACCCTTCAATCCTTCCTCTCCCACACCCCCTCCCACTCCCACTCTTCCTCTTACTCCTTCTCCCTCTTCCCCTACTCCCACTTCCCAACCAACCTACACCAAAAAAGCGTCCGAATTGGATGAACTCTTCCGTTTGACTGCTCCTCATTTCGCTAAAAACTTCCGTACCCCATCCACCCTTTCCCCGCGTTTCGTTCAACTTCTTTCAAAACCTCCCCCTTAACTCGGTTTCTAGGAAATGCGGTGAAAAAAATCTTCGCGCATGGGCAGGGCGGGCGATAGGATGGAACGAGTTTCATCTTTGCCCGTTGGAATCGCTCCATGCGCATCGCGCTCGCACAGATCAACACCACCGTCGGAGCCGCGAGCGAAAACGCGCGGAAGATTATCGAAACTTACCATCGCGCCGCCGCGTTGGGCGCGGAGTTGGTCGTTTTTCCCGAACTTGCCATCACCGGGTATCCCCCGCGCGACCTGCTCGAACAACCCGCCTTCATTGACGCCAATCTCGCGGCGCTCGATACAATTGCGGAAGCGACGAAATCAAACGGCAATAAATCGCCGGGATTGATTGTCGGTTACGTTCATCGCCGTGAAGGAGGCGAAGGGAAGGACCTCCACAACGCCGCCGCGCTCATAGAAAACGGCCGCATTGTCTCGCGTCATTTCAAAATGCTGCTCCCGACCTATGACGTTTTTGACGAGGCGCGGCACTTTGAACCGGCAAAGAGCGTCCAGTGCGCCGAATTTCGCGGGACTAAAATCGCGCTCACGATCTGCGAGGATTTCTGGAACGACCGGCTCTATTGGCGAAAACGAATATATCCGATAGACCCGGTCGAGCAACTTGCCGCGCAAAAACCCGACCTCATGATCACGATTTCAGCCTCGCCCTATTGGCTCGGCAAACCGAAGCTCCGCGCCGAGATGTATTCCGTCGCGACGAAGCGTTACGGCGTCCCGCTTGTGCACGTCAACCTCGTCGGCGGAAACGATAGCCTCATCTTCGATGGTCGCAGCAACGCGTGGGGCGCGGATGGACGGCTCCTCCATCAGTCGCCATCGTGCATCGAGGATTTGGCGATTGTTGATCTTCAAAAAGAGGGACTGGCTGAAGCGAAGCGGCTGCCTGTCCCTCTTTTTGAAGGCAATTCCGATGAGGAAGTCTATGATGCGCTCTGTCTTGGAATTCGCGATTACGTCGGCAAATGCGGATTCAAGCGGGTGCTGATCGGGCTTTCGGGCGGGATTGATTCGGCGCTCACCGCTGCGCTCGCCGCCGATGCGCTTGGTCCCGAAGCAGTCGTCGGAGTCTCGATGCCGTCGCAATTCAGTTCGGATCACAGCCTCGGCGACGCGGAGGCCTTGGCGAAAAATCTCGGCATCGAATACAAGTCGCTTCCGATCCAGCCGATCTTTGATCGCTTCATGGAAACGCTCTCGCCGGTTTTTGCGGGGACTCCGTTCGGCCTCGCCGAAGAAAACCTCCAAGCGCGAATTCGCGGCAATCTTTTGATGTCGCTCTCGAATAAATTCGGCTGGCTCGTGCTAACGACGGGCAACAAATCCGAACTCGCGATGGGATATTGCACGCTCTATGGCGACATGAGCGGCGGCCTCGCGGTGATTTCTGACGTATTCAAAACGCGGGTCTATTCACTCTCGCGATGGGTCAACCGCGAGCGCGAGCGGATTCCGAAATCGAGTATTGAGAAACCGCCTTCCGCCGAATTGCGCCCGAACCAACTCGATACCGATTCGCTGCCGCCTTATGAAATCTTGGATCCCATCATCGAGGCGTACGTCGAGCGACATCTGGATGCGAATCAGATCGCCACAATGGGCAACGACCCCGATCTTGTTAAACGGATCATCCGATCCATCGAGCGGAACGAATACAAAAGGCAACAAGCTCCGCTCGGACTTAAGGTGACGGGGAAGGCGTTCGGGCCGGGGCGTCGGATGCCGATAGCCCGTGGCGACGCATGAAGCCGACTCGGGCATTGATCTCCGATGTAAGTCTCGGCAACCAAGAAAGCAATCTGGCTTGTTCTTCGTTGGTAAGCTTTGCAAAATACGCGCTCTTTTGCCCACGCTCTATATATTGCTTCAACGCGTCCATATCATCTTTGACAATTATCATGAAAAGTAATGGCACCTCCGCAGATGTGCTCATATCGCACGTGATCATGATTGCTGTATAGAATTGCAATCTGCTTTCCAAAGGCATTCGCTTGATTTCGTCAGCAGACACACTGCAAGTACTCATCCAATATCCACCGGTGATTTCGCACAGATAGTAGGCGCGGATCGTTCGTTGAATATGGCGCTGTACATCTCTACCTATAATGTCGCCGCATATAGAAAACACGGGAAGGGTTATCCAGTAATATATTGAAAGCAATACGATCCATGTGCCCATTGCCCCCCAAAGAAGCAAGTTGGATTTCTTTTTGGTCACGGTGTCGCCTGCTAAGTCTCGCCTTCGTTTAAAAAGGTGCTGGATCTATTAATTGTTAAACCTAAATCCGGTCAAAGTATCGCCGTCGTTCCCAATCGGTGACGGACTTGTCGTAGGCGGCTTGTTCGAGTCGGGCGAGTTGGACGTAATGTTTGACGACTTCTTCGCCAAGCGACGCGCGGGCCATTTTGCTTTTTTCCAGCGCCGTCGCTGCCGCGCCGAGGCTTGATCCGACGCGCGGCAGGCTCGAATCCTGATACGCGTCGCCGCGATAGGGCGCGCCGCAATCGAGTTTTTCCTCGATCCCCGCGAGTCCCGCCGCGAGCGTCGCCGCAAACGCGAGATAAGGATTGGCGTCCGCGCCCGGCATCCGATTTTCAAAACGAAACGACGATCCGTGACCGATCACGCGGAATCCGGTCGTGCGATTGTCCATGCTCCATGCAACGGACGTCGGCGCGAACGTCCCCGCTTGGTAACGCTTGTAGGAATTCACCGTCGGCGCGAAAAAGAGAAAAACTTCCGGCGCGTATTTGAGTAAGCCGCCCAAGAACTGTCGGAAGATTTTCGACGGTTCCTTTTTTGCGCCGTCCCAAAAGAGATTTTTCTTCCGCGCGGAATCGAAGAGGCTGGTGTGGAGATGGCAACTCGATCCAGCCTCGCTCGCGTCGTATTTCGCCATGAACGTCGCGGTGCATCCCTTGATGCCCGCGATCTCTTTCACGCCGTTTTTGTAGATGACGTGGCGGTCGGCCATTTCGAGCGCTTCGGCGTAGAGCAGGTTGATCTCCTGCTGACCCTTGCCCCATTCGCCTTTACTGAATTCGACCGGCACGGCGGCGGCGTTCATCAGGTTACGGATGTCGCGAATCACAAACTCGTCCCGCGTCGTGTGGAGGACGTGGTAATCAATGATGTATTCGGACGAAGGGCGCGGATTTTGAAAATTCCGCTCGGCGAGTTTGTCGTGCGGCTCCAAGAACAGATAGAACTCGAGTTCCGAACCCATCATCGGGATGAAACCCGCCTTCTTTGCGCGTTCGATTTGCTTGCGGAGGATCGCGCGCGGCGATTGCGCGACCGGGCTGCCGTCCTCCCAATTCAAATCCACGAGCGCGAGCGCGGTTCCCTCGAGCCACGGAGTTATTCGCAACGTCGAGAGATCAAGCGTCGCATGGAAATCGCCGTAACCTTTCTCCCAACTCGCCATGTCGAACCCGCTCTGCGGATTCATTTCCATGTCCACGGAGAGGAGATAATCGCACTGATGCATTCCGTGCGGGACGATGGTCTCGATGAAATATTCCGCCGTCACGCGCTTGCCCATGAGGCGACCCAAATGATCGGGGAAAGCGACGACGACGGTGTCAATTTCACCAGCGGCGATTTTTTTCTTGAGCGCGTCGAGCGTAAGAACCGGACGTTTCATGATCATTCTCCCGTGAAGATGAACACATTTTTGACTTCGGTAAAATTCGCCAGGCCATTCATGCCGAGATCGCGCCCGAGTCCGCTTTTTTTGTAACCGCCGAACGGAGCCTCAAGATGAACGCTGTTGTTGCAGTTGACGCTCAAGACTCCCGACCGCACGCGGCGAATAACCTTGAGCGCGCGCGTCAGGTCGTTCGTCCAGATCGAACCCGAAAGCCCGTAGGGATTATCGTTCACTTCGCGAAGCATCGTGGCTTCGTTTTCAAATGGAATGATCGAAAGAACGGGACCAAAAATTTCCTCCTGCGACGTGCGCATCTTGTTCGTCGCGTTCGTGAAAACTGCGGGCCGGAGATAGGAACCGGAATCAAATGATGCGCCATTGGGAATATCACCGCCGTAAGCGAGCGTTGCGCCTTCGGATTTGCCAAGCTCAATATACTTCATCACCGAATCGCGCTGTCCCATTGAAACGAGCGGACCAATTTCTGTCGCATCGTCCATCGGGTCGCCGATCACGGTTTTCTTGGTCTGGTCAATGAATGCGGAAACGAACTTATCATAAACCGATTTCTCGACGAAGGCTCGGCTGCGGGCGCAACAATCCTGTCCCGTGTTTCCGAATACGGCGAGCACAGAGGATCGCGCCGCGCGTTCGACGTCCGAATCGGCAAAAACGATGTTCGGTGATTTTCCGCCGAGTTCGAGCGAGACCCGCTTGATGTCGTCTGCCGCGATTTTCATGATTGCGCTGCCGGTCGCCGTCTCGCCCGTGAAGGATATTTTATCCACGCCCGCGTGAGCGACGATCGCGTTGCCGATGCTCGATCCCGGCCCCGTAATGACGCTGAAAACTCCTTCGGGAATGCCCGCTTCCATCGCCAGTTTACCCATCCAGAGCGCGGAAAGCGGCGTCAAGCTCGCGGGTTTTAATATGACCGCATTCCCCGCCGCGAGAGCCGGAGCGCATTTCCACGCGGCCATCGGAAAGGGAAAATTCCATGGAACAATAGCCGCAACGACGCCGACCGGTTCGCGGAGCGTAAAATCGAACCCGCGTTGCGAAACGGGAATGGTTTCACCAAAAAACTTGGTCGCCGCGCCCGCGTAATATTCGAAGCAACCTGCTCCCGCGCCGACTTCATCGCGCGAATCGCGGATCGGCTTGCCGACGTTTTGCGTTTCGAGTCTCGAAATAGATTCGAGATTTTCTCGAATGAGATTCGCGAGTTTGAAAAGAATTTTTGCTCGTTCTGACGCGCGCATCCAAGGCCAAGGACCTTCATCGAATGCTTTTCTTGCCGCGCGGACGGCCTCGTCCACATCGGCGACTCCGGCCTTGGCGACTCGCGCCAGAGGCTGAGTGAGGGCGGGATTCAAGCCTTCAAAAATCTCGCCCGATTTCGCGGGCTTCCATTTGCCATTGATCAGTAATTCATACGTTTCCATGCGTTCTGATTTCCCTTGTTCCGGACCCATCTATAACTTCGCGACATATTTTCATTTTTCAGCAAATCTTTCCTTAAGATATTGAGCCATCAACCACGCTGGAGCTTGTCATAAAAACAAAACCCCCGGCACGGAGAGGATTCCATGCCGGGGGTGGTAGGGTTTAGGTTACGGTGGTTAGCCGCCGATGTTCAGGTCCACGATGTAAGCGGAACCGGAGTCGGTGCCCGGAGCGTC
>CAZPIK010000235.1:0-7215 GCA_964586185.1 uncultured Candidatus Sumerlaeota bacterium
TTGATGCCGATGAACGAGTGACGCCGGAACTGCGCGCATCCATCGAACGCCTGCATTCGCGTGAGCGCCTCCGCCGGACGATCCACTTGAATCGCCATGCGACAATCCTCGCCCTCAAAAAGTTCCCGAACCCCCGATTCGATTACGCGCCGGCCGCGATTCAGGATTGCCACGCGATTACAAAGTCCCTCGACCTCGTTCAATTGGTGGCTCGATAAAAGAACCGTGACCCCCTCCTCGCGGTTCAGTCGCTGGATCAGTTGTCGCGTGTCCAAGATTCCGCGCGGATCGAGATTGCTCGTCGGCTCATCGAGCACGAGCAGATCGGGACGCGAAAGCAAAGCCTGCGCGAGGTAAAGCCGCTGCAGCATCCCCATCGAATATTTGCGGACCTTAACGCGCGAGGCTTCCGCGATTCCCACCCATTCGAGTAATTCGCGCGGCTCACGGCACCGCTTGCGGTCGCTGGCGAGTCCCCGCAATAAATTCAAATTATCAAGTCCGGAGAGATGCGGATAAAACGCGGGCGCTTCAATGGTCGCCCCGATTCGATCCCCAAGCGACATCCCGTGCTCGGCGCGGCGTTTTCCAAAAATGGAGACTTCGCCCGAATCGTGGCGCAAGAATCCAAGCAATATTCGTAGCGATGTCGTCTTTCCCGCGCCGTTCAGCCCGAGCAAACCGTAGATATCACCCTGCTTGATTGTCAGCGAGAGTTGACGCAACGCCTCGAATGCGCCGAAGCGCCGCGATACGGATTGAAATTCGACCATTGACATGGCGACGCGTCCTAGCCCTCGTCCGATTCGGCCCGATCTCGACGATACGGCGCAAACTTTGCGACGCCACGCTTGCTCGATGTGTGGAATTCGACAAACTCACGGCAATAATCCGGCAACGACGAAGTATCCAATTCCGCGAGCGCCGCCTTCACCGATTTTCCCGAACGATAGATCGCTTTATAAACGCGCTTCAGTTCCATCCGCATCGCCCCATCAAACCCCGCGCGCGAAAGACCCACCGTATTTAGCGAACGCAACCCCGCCGGACGCCCCTCGGCGATCATAAACGGCGGAATATCTTGCCCGATGCCGCTTCCGCCGCTGATCATGACGAGCCGCCCGATCCGACAAAACTGATGAATGACGACGTTGCCCGAAATGAACGCGCGGTTGCCGACGGTGACGTGCCCCGCGAGCAACGCGCCGTTGGCGACGATCACGTTATCACCGAGCGCGCAATCATGCCCAACGTGCGAGAACCCCATAAGGAAGCAGCCACTGCCGATGAGGGTATGATGCCCCTCTTCATAAGCGCGGTGAATACTCACATATTCACGAATCACATTATTGTCGCCAATGGTCAGATGCGTCGGCGCGCCCTTATAGGCCGTATGTTGCGGGGGGTGACCCAGCGCGCATCCCGTCCAGATTGTGTTGCTTTTACCGATGGTCGTGAGTCCTTGGATATGGACGTGTGGCCCGATAGAAGTTCCCGCGCCAATCTTGACTCCGGCCTCAATTACAACAAAGGGACCAATAGTCGCCTCCGAATCTATCTCAGCGGCGGGATCAATTACGGCAGTGGGATGTATAGGCACGGAAGTTCCTCTGATCGGAAGGGCGGGATAACGACGTCATCCCAGAACCATAGGGACTCTTAATTTCGGTCTTGGGGATCATCTAGTAAAGCAAATTCGCCCAGGTCGGGTGGGGAGATTCTCCCCCTACTCGTTAAGGCGGATTGTGACATTCGATACATTCCAAAGGCGAAATGGTGTTGTAAGGATGCGTGATGGGAACCTCCGCGACCGGGTGGCACGGCAGGCACGGCTCGTCAAGTCGTATTCGCCCGCTTTCGATCAAATCCGCGGGCGGAGGCAAGGCATGCACATTCTTATGCGGGTCGCCATCGTGACACACGGCGCAACGATTCCCTTCTTCAAGCGGCAAGTGACACGTCACGCAATGTAAGTACGGCTTCCCCTTGAAACTCGCGGTGTGGGTGAGCGGCTCCGTCGTTTTGTGGCACATCTCGCAATATTCCTGCGTATGACAGACCTGACACGATTCGGGATTATTCATCGCGTGGAAACCATGCGTCTTCGCGCGGAAAACGGCCGTATGGCTCTGCGGGCGTTCCATCGAGTGGCAAGTTTCGCAATCGGTCGCCGGATCATGGCAACGCGCGCAAGTAACCGGATCCTCCATCGAGGTCTTGCCATGGATCGTTTCTTTCCAAGCGGGCTGCTCGTGGTCTTTCGGGATCGTCGTTGGTAGCAGCCCCGCGTGGCACTCCGAACATTGGGCGCTCTTCACCTGCGCCATCCCCGGTTCATGGCACGAGAGACAATCCTCCATGCGCGGGAAATTGATTCCGCCGCCCATTCCTGTCTTTTCAACATTGCCGTGACAGACCGAGCAACTCGTTTGGCCGTGATCGGCATGATCGAAGGCGGCCTGCGAGTAATCGGGACGCTCGGCTTTGCGGATGGTTTTGACGTTGGCCGAATGATGGCATTCCTTGCAGCTTGCGTTGCGCGGAGTAGTCTCGGTCAGATCCACGACGGCGGCGGCGTGACATGAAACGCAGGTCGCATGAGTCGTGCGAACGATCTCCTTGCCATTTTCGCCGCCCAGATGGCAGGTCGAACAATCCTTCACATATTGAGCGTGATTTTTGTGAGAAAACTTAAGGACATCCGCGCCCTCGGCCTCGCGAAAGAAAGACATCCGCGCACAGCTTTCGATCCATGCGGCGGCGGCGACGAGCAATACCACGCCCAGCAGAGTCGTCCAGCGGGCTTCACCGCTTCGGTTCACAATGAGCGATCGGATACTCATGGCACGGCCGCTCCTTTTTTCACGTCGCTGGGTTCTTCAGGAGGCGAAAGCGACTTGCGAAGATGATAATTGAGCGTCAGTCGCGCCGAGACTCCATCGCCTCGAACATCCTCGTTCGTATTCTCCCACTGCACTTCGGCTCGCACATCGAATGTCTTGTTCGGCTTCCATCTCACCTCGGCAAAATAAACCGGTACGCGCAAATCTTGAAGCAGCAAATCCTTGTCTTCCTGATGATTGTATTTCGTCTCGAAATCAATCGGATCGAAGTGATAGCGCGAATAGGAAAGCCCGCCGCTGAATTCCCACTGTTTGTTCGGGCGGTAGCTGAGATGACCCGCGAGTCCCGAAAGACTATCCTGCTCGCCGTTATACCATTCGCCTGAAATTGTCGCGTCGAGTCCTTCGATCCAAAGGTTGAACCGGGTCAATGAAAAATGCCCTTCCGACGATTCCAGTCCGTTGTAAGTTTCATCCCCTTCGTCGCGAAATCGCCGACGTATGGAGCCGCCAACCTGCGCGAGCCATGCGTCGGCAAAATACTTATTGAGGTCGAGCGCGATTCGATGTTGCGCGACGCGCGGGCCAAGGACTCTTCCGAGCGCGGCGACGGATCGCGCATCGCCTTCATCGCCCTCGCCCGCGCGGCGAGGTTGAAGGTAATAGTCCATGTCGAGTCCAATTCCCAGCGGTTCAAAATATTTTGAAAGATGCCCCCGGTAATCGCGAACGCCATCCTGAAGGAATCGTAACCGAGAAGTCGTTCGCCAATGGTTCCCCCAGTACTGATTCCACCTCCACGCCGCCGCGAAGATGTTGATGTCGCTTTCGTGAAGCCAATACGCGTCGAGCTGATGGCGCGTTTTCCAGTTTGGCTTCCAGATCATTCCGCCGCCAACGGCAACATCATCGCGCGCGCTTTGGTAGTAGTTCACTTCGCGCCCGCCAAAGAGAAAAAACGAAAACGGCTTGTTCTCATAAAATGAGGCGTGGGCGCCATCGAGGTGGAGATGATCCACCTGCCGGAGATACTGACGTCCAAGCCGGAGCCGCGTCAGATCGCCAATGTTGCGGATGTCAATATAAGCTTCCGAAACGCGAATCTGATTTCGTTCGAGCGCACGGTCGTAGGCATCAGAGTAGCCGAGGTCCCAAATCCCCCAACCTGAAATTTTCAAATCCACTCGATTCTTGATGAGATCGGTGATCGTCAAATTCGAATAGACCGTCGTATTGAAATCAGCGCCCTCCTGATCATCGTCGTATCGGAGCCGGAGGCTGGTATCGAGCGCGAGTTGCTGCGCGAATCCCGAAACTGCAATCATGCTAAACAACAAATAAAACCAGACCGCACGATATGAACCGCGCGCGGTAAGGGCTGCCAATACCCGTGTTATTTCCACTTCACTTCCATCCCGCGGATTTCGGTGTCGCGGCGCGGTGTCCATGCGACTTTTTCAGACACGGCATAAATATCCATCTGGAAATGGAGCGGAATTTGCGGCAGGTCGGCCATCGCAATCCGCACCGCCTGCTTCAACATTTCCTCGCGCTTGACCGGATCGAATTCCCCATAGGACGCCTCGGAAATGCGATCCAGTTCGAGATTGCTATAAGCATTGGAAGTGTTCGCGCCGCCCAGATTCTTCGCGGTGTCGTAGGTATGCAACAAGTGATCGAACGTGCCGATGCCGTCGCCATTACCATTTGTCCAACCCAGCAGGAAGAATGAACAATTGGCTGCGCGCTCTTCCTTAAAAAACTGCGCCTTTGGAATCGCGTTGACCGTGACCTCGATGCCAATCCGCGCGAGCTGACCTGCGATCGCAGTCACGATTTTCGCGTCGTTCACGTAACGGTCGTTGGGCGAATCGAGCCGAACTTTAAAGCCATTCGGAAATCCCGCCTCGGTCAAAAGTTGCTTTGCCCTTTCCGGATCGTAAGGAAGCCGCTTGATTTCGGGATCGTAGCCGACGATGCCCTCGGGAAAAAGTTGCGAAGCGGGCGACGCAAGACCGTTCATCACCTTTTCGATAATTAAATCTTCATGGATTGCGTGATAGATCGCCTTGCGGACTCGCAAATCCTTGAGCGGGTTGGGCGGGGAATCGGGAAGCCCCGGCGACTTATCGCGACCGCAATCGAGTCCGAGATAAATAAGCCGGAGACTCGGCTGCTTTTCCACGCGATAGCCCGGCGTTGCGGCGATCCGCTCGACGTCCTGAACTGGAACATCGCTCATCATATCGAGTTCGCCGTTCATAAACGCGGTGAGGCGCGTGGCCGGATTGTTCATCGCCATGAATTTGATTTTTTTGACGGTTGGCGCGCCGCGCCAATGCGAGTCATTCGCCGCAAGCAAACAAAACTGATCCTTCAGCCACTGCTCAACTTTGTAGGCTCCCGTGCCGTTGGCGTGCGTTGCGAGCCAAGGTTCGCCACCTTCCGCCAACCCCGCCTCGGTCGTTTCTTTGTCGAGCATCATGATCGAAGTCAGGCGCGTCGGAAGGATCGCATCTGGAACGGTCGTTTCGATCATAAGCGTCAGCGGATCGGGTATGGCGATATCTTTGATCGTTGGGATTTCCGACCGGACGCGCGACTTCGGCCAATCGAGCGCGCGACGGATCGAAAACTTCGCGTCCTCGGCGTCGAACGTTTTGCCATTCTGAAACGTCACTCCCTTTCGCAGTTTGAATTCCCAATGCGTCGGATCGAGATTCCGCCACGACTCCGCAAGCGCCGGTTCGACTTCCATTTTGGGACTCATCGCCGTCAGCGTGTCGTAAATATTCATGAGAACGCAGATCGTCGGCGACTCAAATTCAGCGTACGGGTCCATCGAAAGAACGTCGGAGCCTTGGCTGACGCGAAGAACACGCTCCTCCGTTGGAGCGGCGTTGGAGGATGACGAATCTTTTTTCGATTCCGTTTCCGACGAACCGCAGCCCACCGTAGCGAGAAGGAGTGGAAGAACGTAAAACGCTTTTCGCGCAGAGCCGAAAGAAATCAACACAAAGGCGCAAAGGCGCAGAGACGCAAAGAGGACCGCAACGATGGGACGGTTATTACTCCTAGATTTGCGCGTGGGATCGAATCTGTTATCCATAAGTATCATTGCCCCGAATGATGTGTTGTGCCACTCGAATGCAAACGCGCTCCTTGCGTCTTTGCGCCTTTGCGCCTCTGCGTTTTTGTGTTTACTTCTTCTAACATCATTCCTTCAGCACCATATCAATACACATCACCGCCGCTAAGATAAGCGAACGCACCGGATGATCCGCGGGAAGATGCTCGCTAATTTCCAAAATGTAATTGTCCGCGGAGGTAAACATTTCTTTCCCCAGCCCCATCCATTTCTTCGTGACGTGCGCGAATTCCGTTTCGCCCGCGACGAACCGAAAATCCCAACCGGTCCATTTTCCCTTAAGCGTACAGACGACATTGTCGGCGGTATCGAGGACATTAAACGCGCCGCCGATGGAAAAGAACTTCTGCTTGAACCCGCCGATAAGCTGATCCTGATCGTCAAAGACGTTGACCTTTGAAAGCCACAGCGAAATTCCCCGCTGAACTCGCACAACCTGACGACCGTCGGCCGCGCGAACAACAATCTCAAATGGCGTGTTCCGCTTGTAATCGGTGAAACGAAAAATTTTCGTGATGACACCAAGATTCGGCTCGCGGCAGTCCATGATGATCTGACCCGTTTCAGGATCGAGGATGTCGAAATTATTCGCGGCCTTAAAGAGGCCGACATGTTCCTTCACTAAAAAAAGATTTTTTCGTAGCAGTTCATGCATGGCAACACCTCACTCTTGGACGACTTCAAACCCGCGCGGCAACCGGGAAATCATTACGCTTGCCTGAGTCGGGATTGTCAAGTTTCGGCGAATCTGTAGAACTATTCGTATTGCTGCCAATCGCGCGCCACATTCGGAGGCGGAGTGGGCGTAGGACTTTCAGTCTCCGACGGCGCCGGAGTTGGGGTTTCCGTGTCCGTGGGCGAGGCGGTCGGCGTGGGCGTGGCTGTCTCAGTCGGACTCGGCGATTCTATTGCCGTTTTGCTCGGCGTGGGGGATTCGGTTTCCGTGGGCGACGGAGTTGGCGTCTCCGTCGGACTGGATGAGGGTGAACGCGTGGCGGTTGACGTCCGAGTAGCGGTCGGCGAACTGGAGGGCGTCGGACTGGGTGTTGGTGAAGGTGTTCGAGACGCGCACGGCATCGCGTCCGTCTGAATAAACATGTGATCAATAGCTGTAGTGGTAGTCGAACCCGAAGGCTGCCATTGAATGTAATAAACGCCATCAAACCCGGCGGGAAGGACAAAGCTATCATAACCGCCAGTGCTGCCAAATAAACTGGCGAACTG
>CAZPIK010000236.1:0-7191 GCA_964586185.1 uncultured Candidatus Sumerlaeota bacterium
CCCCCCCCACCCCCCCCCGCACTCCAAAGCAATGCGTTGCACAACTTTTTCGCATCGCCGTCAGCTTTTCATATTGATGAATTGCAGCGGGATATCCAGTTTGGCCGCGCGCAGCATCGCGATTACGGCTTGGAGGTCGTCTATTTGTTTGCCCGTCACGCGGACTTGATCATCCTGAATCGCAGGCTGGACTTTGATTTTCATTTCCTTAATGAGCTTGACGATTTTCTGCGCCTGTTCTTTTTCAATTCCCTCGCGGATTTTGATATCGCGCCTCACCTGTCCAAGCGCGGCGGCCTCGATCTCCTCGAACTTCAAACATTTGGGATCCACGGATCGCTTTATGCACTTCCCTATAAAGATTTCTTTGATCGCGTCCATTTTCATCGTGTCGGCGGTGAGGACGTGAACGACCTTCTCTTTCTTATCGAAAGTAATCTCGGTTTTCGTCCCCCGAAAATCGTAACGCGACTCGAGCTCCTTCTTCGTGTTATTAACGGCGTTGTCGGCTTCCTGAAGGTCCACCTGGCTGACGATATCGAACGACGGCATGGCTATCTCCTTGATCGCGTGAATTCGCGCGCCGCGATTATTGAAAGATCGCGCCGAAAATGCCACCGTATTGGGTGAAAATGGGGTCTGGCTGAAGCAAAGCGGCTGCCTGTCCCCATTTTTGCCAAGCGCAATTTATCAGTAAGGAATAAAAATCATGGGCGACATTAATATCACGGTTGCGGATCGCGCGGGGCGGAAATGCGCGAGTTCAGGCTCAAAGTGGGAGCCGATCATGGGTTACTCGCGCGCGGTGCGGTCGGGCAACCAAATCGCGGTCACGGGCACGGTCGGGGTCAACGCCGACGGGACTTATTCCAAATCGCTGGGCGATCAAGCCCGGCGCTCGCTCGCCATCGTCCGCGCGGCCATCGAAGCGCTCGGCGGAAAGATCGAGAACGTCATCCGAACGCGAATGTATGTGACCGATGTTACAAAATGGGAAGAGGTCGCCAAAGTTCACGGCGAAATTTTCGGCGAGATTCGACCCGCGACCACCATCGTCGAGGTCGCCAAACTGATTGACGCCGACGCGCAGATCGAAATCGAAGCCGACGCGGTGATCGGATAACGCCGATGTCCCCTTCCGTCACATACGCCAAGGATGGGCATCTGGCGAGAATTACACTTGCCGAACCCGAGAAACGAAACGCGCTTTCGGTCGCGATGGTGAATGACCTTAATGCCGCGCTCGACGCCGCGGCAAGCGATCCCGATACGCGTGTGGCGTTGCTGACGGCGCAAGGCCCCGCCTTTTGCGCGGGGATGGATTTGCGCACCGTCGCGCTCGACGATCCGCCGCAAGCCAGCGCGTTTGCCGAATCGCTTTATCGCGCGTATCGAAAATTGCTCATGTTCCCGGCTCCCATTTTAGCGGCGGTCGAAGGTCCCGCGATGGGCGGCGCCGTCGGGTTGGCGCTTGCCGCTGATATTCTTTGGGTCGGAGCCAAAGCAAAATTCGCCTTTTCCGAAACGCGAGTCGGGGTCGTTCCCGCACTCGTGTCGGTGATCGCTCGGCGACGTCTCGCTCCGGGCAAATTGCACGGACTCGCCATTGCCGGGATCGAAGTGGACGCGCGAGAAGCCGTCCGAATCGGAATGGCTGAATTTTTTTCCGAGGAATCGGCGAGCGGCGACGCGGAACAATTTGCGCGGAAACTTATTGCCGAAAACTCCGACGAAGCGATGAAGCGCACTAAAGCATTCCTACAATCTCAATTCGCCGCCGAACTTGATCGTCAGATCGCCGACGCCGCGCGCGAATTCAATCTGGCCGTCGCCACGGAAGCTTGCAAGCGCGGCCTGACCGCGTTCCGCGCGAAGCAAAAACCGGACTGGAGCTAATAAATCTTATTTAGCCGCGAAGAAGCGCAAAATACGCAAAACAGTATTTCCTTTTCTGCTTCTTGTGCTCTTTCGCGGCTACTATTTTTTTTGCAGTTTAGCTTCAATCAAACACAGATTATCCAAGAAATCGCTCTCCACTTTTTCCGAAATTCCAAAAGTTTCACCAAAATCGCTTAAACAACTGAGTGGCCAATTGCTTCCTTGAGTAGCTTCCAACTCAAATATAATCAATTGTATGCGCCGATCTAAATTCTGTGGGCATGAGTCAATTGGCCAGCGGCATGGTTACTGCAAATAGGAATTTGCGTGGCGAGCAAATCGTCCGCAAAAGGAGCAGGAACCATGAGACTCAATGTCCAAATCGGCGATAAACGCACCGGATTTATCCAACTCGCGCTTGATCGAATTCGTGGAGCCAGCAGCGAATCGAATCCGCTCGGTCTGCGCGCAAGACACGAACGATCTCATCCGCGTTTGGATGCGCGCGACTTGAGATCTGAACTCATTACCGGGGCATTACAGCGGGCGGTAACGTTGGCAAGCGCTCCAGCAGTTTGCGCAGATCCGCCAGTTTCGATTTCGCGCATGCCGCGCCTACAACGATCCCGAATGCTGCGCGACGGTTGGTTGGAATAATGGTAGGTCGGCTCTCCGAGCCGACGCCGGGGCAAAAACCCGACCTACCGACAAGAACTACGATCAACCGTTCCCCAGTAACTTGCGTAACTGCATCGCGAACTGAACGGCGCGCGAGCCTTCGAGCGATTTGAGTTCGGCGTCGGCGCGCGCAAGCTCAACCCGAACCGATTCCAATTCCGCAATTCGGGCGGCTTCGTCACCGGCGTCGAGCCAAAGTCGAGGTGGCGAGTCGCCGTTCTTCCACGCAACTCGGTCGGGTGCGGGTTTTGGATCGGCGGCCCAATCGAGCAGGGGCTTCAGGCATTGAGCTGGAGTGTTATGCGCGAGCATCACGTTCCGTGCCGCTTCGGCTCTGGCCTTGGCCTCTTTAGGATTCGACGCAATTTCAAGGATCGAATCGGTGATGGCTCGCGCGTCGCCTTGGTTCACGATTCGGATCAAGTTTTTTGTTCCCAAATCTTGCGCGAACTCACATCCCAGCGTCGAAATAATGGGTAGGTCGCCCATCAGCCAATCCATTAGGCGATTGCGAGTGCCGAGCCAACCTTCGAGCGAAGGGAGATCAACATTTAGCGCAAGATCAGCCTCGGCGATAACGCGCGGAACTTGAGGCAGCGGCAGCCAGCCTAGAAAATGAAATCGCTTGCCGTGTGTTGAAGAATCCACGCGCGATTTGAATCGTTCGAACGTGAGCGAGTTGTGGCCTGGAATTGCCCCGCCTGTCGCCGCGAAATGGATGGCGGGATTGTTCGCCATCGCGCCTTCCAATGAATGAAACAGCGTTTCCTCATCGAGCCACGAATTAAATCCGCCGGTTTGGAGAACTATGAATGCATCGGCAGGAACGCTGACTCCGCGCATGATGGGTCCCGACTCCGCGCTCTGCGGGATCGGTTCGATCCACGGCGGCAAACAAGCGGCCATCACGATTTCCGCCGTGTGCCGATTGAGTCTCCCCTGAGTTCCGAGTTCACCCATGAGCGCGCCGACTTGGCGTCGCGAGCAACCCGAAACACGATCCGCGCGGCGCAACGCGGGAATCATCATCTTCCATTGAGGCGATAGACCGTCATCGCTTCCGTGGGTTTTCGCAAGCAATTGCTTTTCGGCCATCGGGTCGCCGAAGAAGGCGCACCAAAGCGGCAAATCCGAATCCATCAATGCAAGTTCACGGTTCATGAGATCGGTCGAACCGATTAAAGCGCGCGCATGGTACTCGGCGGCTTCGCGCGCAAGAATTTTGTGAATCGCCTCGTCGCCGATCTGAACCGTTCGCGGTTTCAGATTTTCAATTTCACTCGGAGCCTGAACGCCCAATTCAAAAATGTTCAGCGAATTTCGTTCATTGGAATCAAATCCAAGCGTGGCGAGTCGAACGGGATGTCCCACCCTCGAGAGTTCACGTGCGATGCCCCAAATCTTGAGTCCGGGCGCGAACAAGCGGTTCGGGTATTCGGGCGGGAGCGGTCCCACCCCAGCGAGGAGCAGTGGGATTTCGTTTCGGTTCATAAAATCAAAAGTCTGCAACTAAACACGAACCAAGCGCAGAGACAAATAGATCATGCGTAGAGGACAGAACTCCGCATGACCGCCGAAAACGCCCCTTACATCGTGACCTTCATGGCTCGTCTCGCCCTTATCGTTCACCCCAACCTCCCCCATCTTATCACGCACCGTGGGAACCGCAAGGCGCCCATTTTCTTTTTGGCTAAAGTTCACCGATTCTACTCCTAAATAAACACAAATTCTGTCTCGCTGAGATGTTGAAACGAGAGTTGGAATGAAAGCTGCTCCATGAGAGACGCGGGGTTGCGATTTTTCTAAAAATGTTGCGCCTCGCCTTGGTTGAAACGTTCAATACGCGAGAGGGTCATTCAATGTTGCGAATATTCATGGGACGTAAGAGCTTGGGATTGCTTGCTTTAACTGCTACCGCTGCGATAGGCGGGGGAGCGGATGATTCTGCAGCGGGTGCTCCGACGTATTACAAGGACGTGCTTCCGATGTTGCAAAATCGTTGCATCGAATGCCATAGGCAGGGGCAATCGGCGCCGATGGCGTTGGATACTTACGACTCGGCGCGGCCTTACGCGAAGTCAATCTACAAAAGCGTGGCGGATCGTCAAATGCCACCTTGGGACGCCAGTCCCGACCATGGCAAGTTTCTGAATGACGTGAGCTTGACTGATGAGGAAATCAAGCTGGTCGCCGAGTGGGTGAAAGCGGGCGCCCCGGCTGGGAATCCGCAGGAGGCTCCAGCGCCGCGCGTTTTTAACTCAGATTGGAAAATCGGTGAGCCTGATGCAATCTTCCGAATGCCGGAGGCTTATGCCCTCCCCGCCGAGGGTCCCGACGAATACAAGTATTTTCGTGTGCCGACGAACTTCACCGAAGACAAATGGATTTCCGCGATGGAGTGCTAGCCCGTTTGCTACGACGTCGTGCATCACATCATCGTTTTTGTGAAAGAGCCTGGCAAACCGCTAATGCATGAGAACGATGGAGAGGGCGGCGTAGTCCAGACCCGGAGCAAGCGGCCAGAATCCCCGGAGGAACTCGAAAAGCTCATGGCGCAACAGCAGCGGGTAAAGGATATGCGCGAAAAGCGGACGCGCAACGAGCAGCCGCTACGAGATACGGGTATGCTGGGTGGTGTGGCTCCCGGAATGCCGCCTTGGATTGCCCGTCCCGGCGAGGGACGGTTGGTCAAAGCCGGTTCCGAATTGATTTTTCAGATGCATTATCATCCAAGCGGAAAGCAGGCGCTCGATCAGTCGGTGATTGGCGTCAAGTTCTCCAGCAAACCGCCCGAACATAACCGCCGAACGACGGGGGTCTTCAACATCGGTTTCGCGATCCCGCCGGGCGCCGACAATTACGAAGTCATCTCCGAGCACACGTTGCGCGATGACATCCATCTCGTATCTTTCATGCCCCACATGCATCTGCGGGGCAAATCGTTTGAGTACAAAGCCATCTTTCCGAATGGAACCGAGGAGATTCTGCTATCCGTGCCGCGTTATGATTTTGCATGGCAGAACGTCTATGAATTGGTCGAACCCAAGGCATTGCCGCGCGGGACGACGATCATCTGCACGGCCCATTTTGACAACTCGGCCAACAACCCCAACAATCCCGATCCTCAAGCGGTTGTCCGCTTTGGCGAACCAACGGTGGATGAAATGATGATCGGCTGGTTCGACTACTGGCGCGACTCCGAACCGGGAGCACATGAGGAAACCCTAAAGAGCTTGGAAAAACTGGGCTAAACGACAGTCTAGATGTCCGAGCGTTAAGGCGCGTCTATCCGTTTTTCGGATTTTGGGCGCGCCTTTTCGCTTTTATCTCTGTGATCGCAACTTGGGCATTGCTCCGGGCTTGAAAGGAACGCGCCATTGGCGCTGAAGATCATTGCAAGTAAGGCATCTCGTACCCTGCTCAATGCTTGACCGCCAACCGGTGCGTGCCAACCGGCTTTGCGTGCTTGAGATGCGCGAACTTGGTTTTAAGCGATTCCAGAAGCGTTCCACTACGGATCGCCTCTAGAAAATCAACAACAGCATATTTGAACTCGGCAAAGACTCCGGGATTGTAAGGGTTAAGTTTCTTCGGCTGCTTGACGACTTTCCCCTTCGCGTCGAATTCCCATCCCAAACTTTGCAGCCACTCTCGGTGGAATTGTTTCTGCTCATCAACGCCCGAGGGAACCACGTCAGTCCCCGTATCAAAAATATCAACGCGATCCTTGGGCAGCGCCGGGCGACCTTTGCGAAGCAGGCAAGCGGTCATTCCCAATCCACGCTCACGCTGTTCGAACGACGGAGCGACATTAAGGCTTGCGCCATAGCAGTTGAGCCGCAGGTCCAACGCATCCAGCTCGCGGCGAATTTCCGACAGCGCGGAAAAGTAATCCACGTCATTCTTCGAAATCACTTTATCAATGAATCGGAGTGTCAAATGAACGCGATACGCAAGAAGCGGAGTTTCGACGCCGATGATCAGTTTGCCGCGAGCCCGCGAGCCATTCTTATGAACCAACTCGATTTCATGCGTGGAGTTGGAGAGGTCGTATTGAAGATCAGTGTTGGACATAGAAATACCCTTCCCCTGACGACGCGTGGGATCACCACTCGAAAATATTCGGTGAAGATCAGCGCGGATTTAAAACCTACTTCAAGCTCAAGAATGTCGCCTGGGGGATGGAAGAACAAAGGTCCGCATGAAGTGTTGGTCGCCGTTTTTATGAGGTCGTTCATTCGGTCGGGGTGGGATCGAAAATATCCCTGCCCTTGTCGCTTGTTAAAGCCATGCCCGACCGGGCGGCGAGAGGCAAGCCATGTGGGCGGGCTGCGTCCCTTCGTTCTTCAGCCCTGGTTTCATCCCCCAATACGCGACACCTGACATCCCACGTAGCGCGACGGAACTGGACTCGGATCTCGCCTTGTCCCTCCGATTGACCGCTCCGGGGCATCAATCTCGCAATTAGTTTTCGTTGAAATGTCTCCAATACTGTAGGCCTATTTTAAGCGTTGTTGGGACTCCACCGAAAGCAAATCAACACAATGAGGCGCGTGTTCTTCCCCAACGCAGATTACAGTTCTGGAGTACGGAATTACGGCTTGCGGAGGGCGTTCGTAACTTCATAAACTGGTA
>CAZPIK010000237.1:0-7171 GCA_964586185.1 uncultured Candidatus Sumerlaeota bacterium
CGTCGTCGCGACAACGGGAAGTCCGCTCGCCATATATTCCGTCGTCACGCGGCTAAATCCTTCCGAACCGAGCGACGCGACGACGCCGATATCGAGCGAGGCTATCACGGCGGGGAGATTTTCGATTCTCCCAACGACATTCAGCCTACCGCCGAACCCGCGCCGCTCTGCCACCTTTCTGAAAAGATCGTGCTGCTGCGGACTGCCCTGTCCCGCGATAAGAAATCGCGCGTCGTGATTTTTACGGGCAACGATCTCGGCGGCCTTCAAGAATTGCTTCTGCCCTTTCACACTTTGAATTCGACCGATGAGTCCAATCCAAATTGTCGCGTCGCCCTCCGGTCGTTCGAGCGCGTCGGCTCGGCGCAAATCCGGTTTGAACTTTTCGCTATCCACCGCCGAAAGAATGACCCGCCGAATCGCCACGCGGCGCGCAAGTCCACCCAACCCCTTTTCTGCCGCTTGCGAAACGCTCAGCAATCCATGGGTCGCGCTTCCATACAGCCACTTATTGAGCGGATGCTGGCTCGACCGCGTGACGACGTGTCGCGTACGGATGAGCGGCGTCCCGATCTTCCGAACCGCAAACGCCGAAATCCAATGATCCTTACCGCGATGCGCGTGGACGAGATCAATTTTCTCCCGTGCAATGAACTCGCGCATGGTGTGGATGTCGCGGAGATCGCCCATCGGAGCAAAACTTCCGCTAAATCCAAACGCGACGTGCGGGATTCCTTTTTCGCGCGCGTAGTTGTGAAGCTCGAATCCCTCGCGAACGCCCAGCCAGACCGAATGTCCTCGCGCCGCAAGTTGTTCGCGGAGCATCGCGCAATGACCGATTTCACCAATCCATTTGCGCCCGCTATTGACAATGAGAACTCTCAGGTGAACGCCGCTCATCCCAAGAGAATGGCCGTATGCACCGCGAAGATCAAGCGCGTCAAGGCGAGCGCAAGGCCGTTAGAATCGGCGAGCGGATTGCAACGAAGACCGAAATCAATCCCGCGAGCATTCCCGTCGCGGCGACGGCGGCGAGCGTGAGACCGAGCGACGCCCAAGGAAATCCGGTTGGATCTTCAATCCATCGCGGCGAGACCGCGAGGAGCGCGGAGGCGGTTCCGGCGAGTAACCCCATCCAAAGCAGAAACGCGCTTTCGGCCATGACCATTCGCGCGATGGCCGAAGGCCGGTAACCGAACGCGCGCAGCAGCGCAAGTTCGGAGCGGCGTTCGAGAATGTTGCGGAGCATCACCGCGCCAAGACCGAACGTGCCGAGCAGAAATCCAAGGCCGCCCAGCATTTGAAACGTCGAAAGATAGGTGCTTTCAATGGCGCGGTAAGCATCAATCCGTTCTTGCACGGGAAACGCATCGAAACCGTAATCGCGCAGGTCGGTTTCGAGCGCAAGTTGAGTGGCGGATGCAGATTGGTCGGGAGACTCGATGAAGAAGAATTGATTTCCGGCCCGACCCGGAAAGAGCCGCTCAAAATTCGATTCGGAGACGATGAGTTCGCCTTGAAGCGGACTCCCTTTGAGCAGCGCGACGAATTTAAGCGTTACGGATTTTCCCTGCGCGTCCTCGATTTCCATCGTCTTGCCGAGTCCCGAATGTAATATCCACATTACGGTATTTAGATCGGCAATCGCAGGGATGGAGTTGTCTGTCTGCTCGCGACCGAGCAGCAACCAGGGATTGATCTTTTCGTTTTCGTCTTGCGCGAGTGACGAGGCGAACGCGAATCCGCCGCGTGAAATAAATTCCTTCGATGCACCCAGGATTTGCGGCTGCGTCGGGCGGTAGAGATTGAGACATCCCGCGTTTTCGCCCGGCTCAAATTTCATCGCGTAAACATGGGACTCCGCAAGCGCGGCGGACGTTTCTGGTTGCAAACCCAAATCGCCGCGACCCTTTTCAGAATTGAGATCGAGAAAAATCGGCGCGTCCGATTGCGCCATTAAGGCAAATCCGCCGTTGCCTGAATCCTTTGCGATAGGAGGAGCATGCCCGTGATGGCGATTCGCCCCGACGGCGACGATGACGAACGAAGCGCAGGCCGTGAGCGCGACGGTCAAGATCGTCCGCGCGTGATTTCGCGAAGCGTTGCCAACTCCGAGATTGAACATGCGCATGATTCCGCCGGGAGTCACTCCGCCGAATCCTCCGCGCAAGGCCGCCGAAATCACGTAGAGCGAACCGACCAAAGCGCACGTTCCTCCCGCGTAAAAAAGCATGGCCTGAAGTTGCGCCGATGCGCTTTTCGATGCGATGACGGAACCCACGGCTCCCGCGAGAAAAAGAAAGCCCAGAAGCGATGCGATGATACGTTTGCGTCGCGCGGCATGAATCGAAATCGTCTCACCCGCGCCTGCAACTCCGCCCGCAAGCAGACGCGCGGGATCGGATCGCGAGATGATTCGCGCGGCCCAAAAGACACTGAACCACGCGACTACGATTCCGATCCCCGCGCCGATTCCGAGCGTTGCGGGAAGAACGCGCGGCGCAAGCTCCGTCGTCCCCACGGCGTCCACCCACCATGTCGTGAGGCCGTAAATCATAAGTCGCGCATATTCTGTTCCGAGTCCGATTCCCATCGCCGTTCCGACCAGAGTGAGCAAAGTTCCTTCGATCAGAAAAAGTCGTCGGGCCTGCGCAGGATTAAATCCGACGGCAAGCAGCAATCCGATTTCACGGGAACGCCGCTGAACACCGAGTGCGAAGAAAAGCCGCGTCAGCAACACCGCCGAAATGATGATGAAAAAACTGAAACCGATGAAGAGTCCTGCGAAGTCGCTCGAACCCGCGCCCGCCATGACGCTTCGATATTTGATCGGCTGGAAAACGAGTCCCGCGCTTTCGGGTGGAATGCGCCGGACGATTTCCCGTGAAAGGCGATGCGCGGTGTAGCTCGCCGGTTCGCCCGTGGGAGGCGCGATTCGCACCGATGTCAAACTT
The DNA here is from genome assembly GCA_964586185.1 of uncultured Candidatus Sumerlaeota bacterium. Classification (GTDB taxonomy): domain Bacteria; phylum Sumerlaeota; class Sumerlaeia; order MVZB01; family JAJFLK01; genus CAZPIK01. The sequence goes on from CAZPIK010000237.1 coordinate 2,955, forward strand.
CCATGTTGGCTCGACCACATCTTGAGTCCGGTTTCGAGCGCGATAAACGCCTTCGGGGTCGCGCGATGTTCGTCCCAATATTTTTCGTCGGCGTCGCGAATCCTCGAAAGGTCAACGGGGAACGGCGGATCCCAATCTCGCATCGTTTTGGCGTCGGCGATTCCGGGAAATTCGGGAGTGAGACCGGGATCGCCCGCAGGGCCTTTCATCACGACCGTTCCGGTAACGATCAAGTCGTCGCGCATCGCGGTCGTGAGCTCGCCGCGCTCGCCGTCCATATAATAAGTAAGCGCCACGCGGTCGCCCGGCTTTGCGCCAAGTTCGGCGGCGGCCCACTCATTCAAGAGAATTTCGTTTTCCTTGAGCGGATTCGCCGCGTATTCGTCCACGAGTCGGAGCGGTCCCAGCGGCGCGGTTGCGGTCGGATCGAGCGCGGTGACGGTCGAATAGGGAATCTCCTTTTCACCCAGCCGAATTGTGTTTGCGAGATAAGTGAGCGTCGGCGCCGCGGCCAGTCCCAACGTCGTTGCGGCGTCGGTGGCGGCCGCGATTTCATTTTCCTTAAGGACCATCCGCGCGCTTTCAATGGACACATAGCTGGGCGCCGCGTTCACCCGCGCGACCAAGCCCAAATCCTCGATCTTTACGGAATCGCGGAGGATGCGATCGAGTTCCTTCGATTCCTCTTCCGAGCGGCTTGCCGATTTTTCAATTTCTAGTTTTGAAGTGATTCCAAAAGGTCCAGGTTCAGGAGGCAAAACCTCCGAACGCGAAGAAACAAAAAGCAGGTTGGCCATCCCTTCGCGCTGAATCGCTTTTTGAAGTGAAGTAAGCGGGATGAAAATATTGGGAGAAATTTGTTGTCCCGCGAAAAGGCTGAACTTCGCAAGACCCGAATCCGGTACAATCCGCGCGACGGTTAGCCGCAATGTTTCGATCCGTTCGGTTTTTCTTCCCGCGACGGCTTCGGCGGGAATCGCGTCGGGGCGATCAAATCGGACAAGGATTTCGTGGCCGACTTCGAGTCCGATAGCGCGAGCGAGCGTGGAGTTCACCGCCGCTTCGCGTTCACCCATGGAATGCGAATCGGGATTACTCGTCGAATCGAACTTCCAAAAATTCTCGTCCACTCCAAGGACCTGAACGCCCCGCGCAAATGCAGAGGTATCCGCGTGCTCCGCCGAACCGGGCAGGAGAACCGCCGCGCCCGCCGATTCAAACCTTCCCGCAAATGCCTCGTCGGTTTTAATATCCTCGGCGAGCGCATCCCGAAAAAATCCCGGCGACGCCATGACGTGATCCATTCGTCCCAAACGATTCAGCGCCATCAGGCGGAGACTGGATCGGATCGAATCGCCGACGATGAGCGCGCCGACCAGCGCCGCCGAAGCCGCCGCCGCGCCGAGCACCGTCGCCAAATGTGATCGCCAGTAATACTTAAGCCCGAGATAGGGGAGTCGGAATCGGGTCATAGAAAAAAATCTCTTGCCGCTTGTGTAAGATGGCGGAATCAGAAGACGGCATATTTTGCCAACACAAATCACGCGCTTGGAATCGTCTTTAGCCGCTCCAATAACGCCCTGCTCTCGATGTCCGTTTTTAATTTCGCGCCGTCTTTGCATCCTGCTTGAGCGAGTTGGGGTTTGCCGCCCCCTTTGCCGCCGTAAGCCGGAGCTAGCGCACGCACGAGTTTGCCCGCTTCCCATTCCGTTCCCGCGAGAGGAGCCGTTGCGCCGATCACCATTTGCGCCGCATCGGGCGAACCGCTCGCGAGGATCGCTACGAATTTTTCGGTCGAATGTTTGGATTTGAGTCCATCAAAGACCGACTTCAACTGCTCGACTTCCGCGCCCTCGAACCACGCGGCGCAGACCGAAACGCCGTTCACCTCCGCGATTTCGAGATCGGAGGCGCGGCTTTGCGCGTGCTCGGCCTTCGCGCGTTCGGCGGCGCGTTTCAGATTTTTGATTTCCTCCTGAAGCGCAATGACGCGCGATTCGACTTCGGCGACGGGAACGGTCAGCGCGCGGGCGGCGTTGCGCAAAGCGGCGCGTTCGCGGGCGATTTCTTCCATCGCTCCCGCGCCCGTCTTGGCTTCGATCCGCCGGATGCCCGCCGCGACGGACGACTCAGCGGTGATGATGAACGCGCCTACTTCGCCCGTGGATTTCAAATGCGTCCCGCCGCAGAACTCGGTCGAGAAGTCGCCCATCTTGACGACGCGGACTCGCGCGCCGTATTTCTCGCCGAACGGGGCGATGGCTCCGGTCGCGCGCGCGGTTTCCAAATCCATGACCTGCGTCTCGACTGGAAGATTGCGCCGCGCTTGCTCGTTGACCATCGCCTCGATTCGTCGGAGGTTCTCCTCGCCGAGCGGTTCGGGATTGGTAAAATCGAAGCGCAAGTTATCCGGGCCGACGAACGAACCCGATTGCGTGACGTGCGGACCAATAATCCGCTTGAGCGCGCCTTGAAGCAGATGAGTCGCCGAGTGATTCTTCATCGTTGCATCGCGTCGCGGCGCGTCAATCCGCGCCTCGACAGCTTGACCGACCGCCAAGCGTCCCGTTGCCTGCCCAAAATGAAAGACGAATCCGTCATCGGTTTTCTGCGTGTCCTCGACCGCAAAAAGTTCGACGCCATCCGCCGCAGCAACGATCCCTTGATCGCCGATCTGCCCGCCCCCTTCGCCATAAAACGGCGTACGATCCAGAATGACGATGCCCGTCTGGCCTTCTTCCAAACTTACGGCGCGTTCGCTATTGCGGACAATCCCGACGACGGTTGCGTTCGCCGTCCAATCGGCGTAGCCGACAAACTCGGTCGTCTTTTTCGCCTCCTTCAAATCCTTGACGAAGCCGCTGAGATCGAGTCCCTTGCCGCCCTTCCAACTCGCCTTTGCGCGTTTTTTCGATTCGACGAGCAGCTTATCGTAAGCGTCGGTATCCACAGTCAATCCGCGCTCTTCGGCGATTTCAATCGTGAGGTCGAGCGGAAAACCGTAGGTGTCGTAAAGACGGAACGCCTCTTCTCCTGAAACCTTTTCGCCCGGTTTGCGACCCGCCGTAATTTGATCGAGCAGATCGCTCCCCATGTTGAGAGTCCGGTTGAATCGCTCTTCTTCCGCGCGGATGGTCTTGGCGACTTGCGCCGGATGCTGACGGATTTCCGGATACTCGCTTCCCATGACTTCGACCACGGGTTCGACGAGTCGCCAAAGGAACGGATCGGCGAGACCGATTTTTTTTCCGAACCGCGCGGCACGGCGGAGAATTCGGCGAATGACGTAACCGCGCCCTTCGTTCGAGGGGACGATTCCCTCCGAAAGCGCGAAAACGAGCGCGCGTCCGTGATCCGCGCAGGCGTTCATCGCGAGGCGCACGGCGGCCGGATCGCGTCCCATCTCGCGCAGTTTCGCTTCGGTCTTCTCGTCGCCGCGGAGTCGCGGATACGGGAGCTTCGCCGTCTCCGCTACGCGAGCAATGAGCGGCGAAAGCAAATCCGTTTCATAAGGCGAGCAGACCAAGCCGCCGCCGGAAATCATCTGACACGCGGTCGTCACACGCTCCAGCCCCGCGCCGGTATCAATCCCGCGATTCTTAAGTTGCGGACGCGAGCCATCGGGCTGCTGATCGAACTGCGGAAAAACGAGATTCCAAATTTCGAGAAAGAGATCGCCTTCCTCGACGATGTCGTGGGCGATTTTTTTCATTCCTTCTTCGCCCGACCGCGCAATCTCCTGATATTTTTTCAGCTCCGCGTCGGAACCCATAAAAAATTTTATCTCGGAGCAAGGTCCGCACGCGCCCGTCGTTCCCGCCGGTCCCCAAAAATTTTCCTTCTCGTCGAGCCTCGTGAGCGGATTCACGATCCCCGTGCCGTCAATCCAGAACTTCTCGGCCTCGCGATCCACGATCCACTGGCCGTCTTCGCCGATCTTTCCGTAAATCGTCGCCCAAATCCGCTCGGGCGGAAGATTCAGCCACTCCTTGCCGGTGCAGAATTCCCACGCCCACTCGATGGCTTCCTTTTTGAAATAATCACCGAACGAAAAATTGCCGAGCATTTCGAAGAAGGTGTGATGACGGAGCGTCCGACCGACGTTTTCCAAATCTGAACCTTTGCCTCCCGCGCGGAGACTTTTCTGAACCGTAACGGCGCGGGTGAACGGAAGCGGAACGGCCCCGGAATAATAGGCTTTGAATTGCACCATTCCG
>CAZPIK010000238.1:0-1227 GCA_964586185.1 uncultured Candidatus Sumerlaeota bacterium
TCTCAAGAGTCTCATCCACATCGGCAACAGAATGAGGCCCCGCAATTTGCATGGGCTCTATTGAAATCGGTGACTCAAAATCGCTCCAGCCCGAAGGGCCATTCCAACGCACAATACGCTGATCCTCGGCCTGCGCTCGGGCGGTGACTACGAGTCTCGCATTTTCCTGCAGCCGAAATCCAACGGCGCCTTTCACCGGAATCTCGCGCATGAGGGCGTTCCAGCGCGCGGACGTTTTCTTCGCGCTTGCTGGCTCAATTTTGGAACGCGCCAACCGCCTTGCGAATGTTTGATCCAGTCCCTTTTCGCGCAGTGACTGAATGGGAATGGTTCCGGTGCGCATGACGGCAGCAACAGTCGCCGAGGGAAGCGGCTCGTGGAAAAGACGAGAGAAAACGTTTCCTCGACGCACCCAAGCCGCGGCTTCTTCCGTCGAATATTTGTCGTGCCCCGCGTCGAAGAAAACTCCGGCCTCGGTGAGTGGTAATTCTCCGCCACCCGCGCGGGAATTTTCGTCGAATCGAACCACCCATTGGAGCTCGTCATTCTCCCGCGGCGCAATGGCCAAGGTCGCAGGGAACGGATCGTAAACGACGGGCGATCCATCCTCCCAAAATACTAAATCCCGTCCGATCCATGCCGTCACCCAATCGAGCGCCGAGACGATCTCGAACGAAGTGATCCGTCCGTCCTTACCTTCCCAACCGTTTGCATAGCGCGCCGTCGTGGGATAGCGCTCCACCCATTCGACCAATCGCTTTTGTTCGGGCAGGGCAATCTTTGTTTGGTTGGCGAATGCGGCTCGAAGCTGGCTGATAGCCTGAGTCGAACGAGGCGAGCGAACAAGTTTTTTGGAGGTCGCCAGCAATTCGAAATAGAGCCTTGGATTTCCCTCGGTTCCTTTTCGAATGAGCCACCGGACTTCAACGGCCGTATCCGCAGGGCGGATGCGCTCAGGTTCGCGAAGCCATTCGATGAGCGACGCCTCGGCAATTCTCCGAGACTCATGCGCTTCGAGAGTCGCGCGTTCCTCCGAAGCTAAGAACGCTCTTAATTCCTCGTCGGCAGGCGGTCGCGGTTGCGTGGAATACTTCCAGAAATGTTCCGTTGCCGATTCCAGTTTTTCCAGAGCGACAAATGCGTTCTCGTATTTTCCGAGCCGATACGCGACCTCCTGAATCTCGTAACCGCGACAGTATCGCGGCAGATATCGTGCGATGCCTCGAA
>CAZPIK010000238.1:1237-7168 GCA_964586185.1 uncultured Candidatus Sumerlaeota bacterium
GTTGCCGTTCATCGTGCGTTTTCGCCTGGACGAAATTTCTCCACCAAGGAGGCTTGGCGTTTTTAGGAACCGCTTTGGGATTTGAGTCGTTGACGGCCTCGGATCTTACGGTGGGCGCGGTTACAAAAGGCGCGCCGTTTTCTTGATTCCCATAAATCAAATTGACGATGGTCTTGCGCGATTCACGGTCGAGAAGCGTCCCACCTTTTTTAATTTCCAAAGGTAGCAAAGGCTTTAAAGCGAGCGCCGATTCCGAAGGCGAAAGAATCCATTCCTTGCCGATGACGAGCGCAAAAGCATAAGCGTGTTTGCAATCGCTGCCGACGGGACAGGTGCAATCCCCGTAAAGATGACCGTCCTTCGCGACGTTCAACTTCGTTTCATAGGGCATGGGGTCGCTACCGCTCACATCCGCGATAAGCTGATGCTCGTCCAGCACTTCAACGTTCATGACGGCGCGACGCTGAGCGTAGCGGCGTCCGCGCAAGCCCGTAGGAGTTCCGTTCAAGTGTCGCATGAACTTGATCAGCGGTTCGCCCCAAGTGGTGTCAAAAGTTCGAGACGTCGGCACGCGAATGGTCCCCGTCCAGAATGGACGCCAACATCATATGCCTATTTTGTTCTTCGCGCACGAATAAGCGTCGGTCAAGGCGTGGAAATCGAGCGAATGCGGGCTAGGTTTTCCTGCGCATGGGGGGTGCGGGGATTGATGGCTAGCGCGCGTTCGATGTACTCAGCCGCCTCGGTATTTCGATTTTGGTTCATAAGGGCGACTCCAATATTATTCATGGATTCATCCGGACGAGGGTATCCCAACTCCAAACTTTTCTTGAACGAAGCTTCAGCCTCGCTAAAACGCTTTTGCCTCATACGGACAACGCCGACAGCATGGTGCACTTCGGTCGGCTCATAACCAAGCGCCAGCGACTGCATAAACGCGGCATTGGCGTCCTCCAATTGCCCCAATTCGTTCAATGCAATCCCACGATTGAAATGCGAGGGCGCGTCCTTAGGTAAAAGGGCGATCGCTCGATCCAGACTCGCAAGAGCTTCTTCAAATTGCCTCAAATGGATTTTGGCAAGTCCCAAGTTGTAGTGAGCTTTATTGAATTTAGGATTAACAGCGATGGCGTTTTCAAGAAATGAAATCGCCTCCGCGTCGCGTCCGGTATCAATATAATGAACTCCAAGATTTGTGGCCGCGGCCCATGCTTTCGGGTTTAACTTTAGATTCGGAGCAAAAAGCGTTTCGAGATCGCGATATTTCTGGCTCTCGGCAAAGGTCATCACGCCGAGCGGAACTAAAGCGACCATCCCCATTGCCCAAGACAATCCCGATTTTACTCGAAGTCGCTCAGAGCACATCGAAGCCGCGCTGCCCAATAGCGCCAACGGCGCGATCGAAGCGACGTACTGAAACCGATCCGCGGAATATGCATACCGCATGAATCCAAAATCAATGAAGCCCAGCATCGGCGAAAGGGTAAGGACATATACAAAAATGGCAACGCCCAATCCCGCGCCCCAACTCCGCCGCCAGAACCAAACCGCAGCGGCAATCCCGGCAAAGGCCATGACAATCAGCGCGTCCAGTGCGTTAATACCGCTCAAGTCCGACTTGGGATACATCGCCATCAAATTGCTTGGGAGGATGGCCTTGCCCGTGTAAAACGCGAGATTGCGCATCGCCAAAATGACTCGTTGAAAGAATCCCAACCCCGATGGAAACCCTTCGTGTTTCGAGACGAGAATAAGATCGCCAGCCACGTAAATGAGCGCGATCAGAATCAGGGGAAATACAATCGCCGCGCGCCTGAAGTTCCATTGCCAAACTCTCCACACCAGCACCACGGCCAATACAATTGGAAATGTGACCGCGACCGATTTGCTAAAAAGTGCGCAAAGAAACAGGAAAGCGGTAACCAAATGAAGCGCAACGGAGCGTTTCGAAACCGCAGAAAGCGCCGCATGAAAGGAGAGCAACAAGAAGAAGAGGCAAAGCAGGTCTTTGCGTTCGATGATCCACGCGACCGCTTCGACGTGAACGGGATGCAGGGCAAACACCATTGCCGAAAACAATGCGCCCCGAATTCGAAGACGTCCAAGAAGCGCGAAAAGCAAACAAGCGTTCGCGCTGTGCAGCAGCACATTGACAAAATGGTATCCAGCCGGATTTATCCCCCATAGTTTCCGTTCGAACCAAAACGTCGTATAGACGAGCGGCCAGTAATGCTCCTCACGAAAATTGGAGAGAGGATTGAACCAGATTTTCCAGAGTCCCTGCGCATCAAGCAGCAAAGCGTTATCGCGAACCGCGCCGTCATCCCAAAGAAACCCGCCGCGCAGTGCGGGGAGATAGGCAACGAAACTAGCGCCGAAGATGACGACGAATAGCCCATAACTTGAAAAATCAACATGTATTGAAGATGAGGTCTCGCGCGGGCGCGCGGGAGACACGTCTTTCACCTTTCGCGTTCTGCGCGGTTCCTTCGCCATGCGGAGGAATTTAATTGTATTCTGTCAAAAACACACGACTTTGATGAAGCGAGTTCCTACTTGCCGGCCAGATCCAGCAGTCGCGCGATCCGTTTTTCGGTCGGCGGATGCGTGCTAAAAAGCCGCATCGCGCCCTCGCCCAGCGAGAAGTGATTAATGAAATACAGGTGCTCGGTGGCGGGCACGCCCAGCGCATCTTCCGCGCCGTGTCCGCTCATAATCCGCTTTGCCTGCTTATCAATCTCGCGTAGCGCGGCCGCGAGCGCAACCGGATTACCCGACATCCTCGCTCCACCTTCATCGGCGGCATATTCGCGCTGTTGCGAAATCAGCGCACGAACGATCATCGCGAGGATCGGCGCAAGCACGGCTACCAATACCATTGCAAGCATCGCGAGTCCGTTACCACCACCATCGCGGCTGTCGCGCCGGCCACCACCGAGGAGCAATCCCCATCGTGCTTGCGATGCAAGCAATCCAATAAGACCCGTCATTGAAGCAACGACCGTTTGAAGCAATGTATCATGATGCTTAATATGAGCCATCTCATGCGCGATGACCCCTTCGAGTTCATCCGCATCGAGCGATTGCATCAAACCTTCCGTCACGGCAACTGCAGCGTGGCTTGGATTGCGCCCCGTCGCAAACGCGTTGGGAACGTGGGACGGAACGACACACACCTTGGGTTTGGGCAGGCCAGATTGACTCACCAACCGATCCACGATTTCGTGAAGTCGAGGCATCTGTTCGGGTGTGACTTCTTTCGCGCCGTGCATCGCGAGAATCACCGTATCGGCGAACCAGTAGCTGAAAAAGTTCATCGCAAGTGAAACGGCGAACATGATCTGAACGAACATTCCGCCGCCGTTAAAGTAATGATCACACGCCGCTCCGACGGCCAACAGCAGAAGCGTCAGTAGGATCATGAATGAAAATGTCTTGATACCGCTCATATTTACCCATTCCTTCTATCTAACAAGAAGCAATCACCGCGCCAAAGGTTTGGGGAAATCAGTAAACCTTGGACGGATCAAAAATCTTCTGTCCCTCTTCGATCCACCCTTCGGGTCCGAGCCGACGAAAAAAGCAGGAATAATTTCCGGTGTGACACGCGCCGCCCGACTGCTCGACCTTGAAAAGCAGAGCGTCGGAATCGCAATCCACACGAACTTCGCGAACGACCTGATAGTGGCCGCTTGTTCCGCCTTTGAACCAAATCTCTTTTCGCGAGCGGCTCCAATAGTGCATTTTTCCTGTCTCAAGCGTGAGCTTCAGCGATTCGCGATTCATGAACGCGAACATCAGCGTCTCGCCCGACTTTGCGTCCACGACAATCGCCCCGACGAGACCCTTCTCGTCGAATTTCACGCCATCTAAGATCGGCTCAGGATTTTCAATCAGTCTCGACATGATGCTCGCTTTTCCTTGATATGATTAAAATCGAATCTTGGCGATGATGGCCTTGTGATCCGAAGGGTAACGTTTCTGCGCGCCGTAAACATAAAGGTCAACGGTCCATTCCAAAACCGTAAAATCCGCCTTTCCCGCGAGCCAGATATGATCAATCCGATTTGGGGGAAGATATTCGGGCGCCGGCATTTGATTTGTTTTCATTTTCCATTCGTGGATGAGATCGAAGGCATTGCTCAGTTTGAATCCTTGGCCGTCGCGACCCTCCGATAGTGTTTTATAAGCCTTAGAATCAGGCTTCGAGTTGAAATCGCCGACGACGATGCAGGGCATTTTTTCCGCCCACGGCGCGACCCGTTCGAGCAATAGCGGCGCGCTCTTTTCCTGATTCGGCGTGTTGTTGTCGAAATGGGTGTTTGAAAAATAAAACTCGCGCCCGTCGGATTTCTGTTTCAGATGCGCCCACTCCACGAGCCGCCAGAACTGCACCTTTGCCCATCCCTTGCTCCACGGTTCGTCCGGCGTTGAGCTGAGCCAATAGGTTCCGCGCTCGATAAGTTCGAATCGGTCTTTGCGGTAGGCCATCGTCGCATCGGGATACGCGCGCGGTTTTTCGCCACCGCGTTCGGCATAGTAAATAAACTCGTACTCGGGATTGAGAAAGGCAATCTCGGCGACCTCCTCGGCTTTGGAAATTTCCTGCGTGCCGATGAGGTCGGGAGAGTATCGCTCGATGATGTCGCGATGGTAATTCAGCCGCTCTTCCCATGGATCGTAATTCGAACGATCGCAAAACGAGCAAAGCACGTTGTAGGTCATGACCGTCAGCTCGGTCGGCTCGGTCGTTTCAGTCGTCTCTGCTCCGCGCGATATCGTCGCTAAAACCATCGCGGCGAAAACGGCCTTGTAAATTGCAAAACGTCGGATACGGGAACTAATCAAAGAACTGTTCATGACTCTGCCCTTCGGCCGCCGCACACTGAGCCGCAGAGTACCACGGTTTGTCCGTGGATTCGCTAAATTTTATGCGAGAGTAAATTTGAATTCCGTAAGAGCCATTGCCGCAAGGTCGCCGCTTTCTTGAACGCCTCCGCGTTACCATGCCGTTCGATGGATGCAAGCGTCGTGCACGCCTCCTCGGGCGTTTCTGGGTAATAATCCGCGCGTAGAAACCAAAGACAGGTGGCCCGGTATTCGTCCACCAGTTCGTGAACTTTCCGAAGGGTCATGACCACATCTTCGCTCATGGCCTGATCAACTTAGCATGAATCGCTCGATACCTCAACCAAGCTTGAGTCGCCGCCGATTGATCGCGTAAACCATCCAGAGAAGCACAAACGAGAAAGCAAGCAATCCGCCCGACATCCGATGTGCGGCGGCGTAATCGAGCGCTTCGACGCGATCGTAAATCGCAATCGAGAGGACTTGCGTTCGACCTGGGATATTGCCGCCGATCATGAGCACGACGCCGAACTCGCCCAAAGTGTGCGCAAACCCAAGCACGAATGCCGTCAGCGCGCCGCGTCGCGTCATCGGGACGACGACCGAAAAAAAGCGATCCCACGGCCCCGCGCGAAGTGTTGACGCAGCTTCGAGCGGAGATTCGCCTAGCGATTCGAAGGCCGATTGAAGCGGCTGAAGCACGAACGGCATTGAATAAATCACCGAACCGATGACGAGTCCCGCGAAACTGAAAACGAGCCGATCTCCTCCCGCCCCTTCCCATGCGCCGCCGATCCAACCTTTTGGACCCAGCGCGACCAGCAGATAAAATCCGAGCACAGTCGGCGGAAGCACGAGAGGGAGCGCGATGACGGCTTCGATGGCGGGTTTAAATCGCGAGCGCGACCGCGCCAGCCCCCAAGCCGCTGGAACGCCCAAGACCATCAGAATGAAGGTCGAGACGGCGGCAAGCTGAAGCGTCAGCCAAAACGGAGCCACGGTCATTTCCCTTTCGACATCATCTCCGCAAGTTCGATGGAGCGGTCACGCGCGCGTTTCAAACCGTCGCGGATGAGCGGCTCC
>CAZPIK010000239.1:0-7128 GCA_964586185.1 uncultured Candidatus Sumerlaeota bacterium
CGCAATGACCGCGTCGCCTTCAGCGGTGTTTAGCTTTCCTCCTCCGCCTGCGCAGATCACGACGTATTGCTTCCCATCCGCTCCCTGATAAGTAATGGGCGGCGCGTAGCCGGCCGCGTCGAGTTTTGTCTTGAACAATTCCTTGCCTGTGTCTTTATCGAACGCACGGAAATTTTCGTCCATCGTAGAAGCAATGAAAACGAGCCCCCCTTCGGTAACGGTCGCGCCGCCGAAGTTTTCTTGTCCGGTCTGCGGAATTCCTTTTCTCGTGAGTTCCTCGAATTCGCCGAGCGGTTTCTGCCAGCGAATCGTCCCTTTGTTCAAATCAATCGCATTGAGTTGTCCCCAAGGCGGCGCGTTCGCGGGGTAGCCGTTTGCGTCGCGGAATCGCATGTAGCCTTTGTGTTTGTATTTGAAGTCGCCGCCCTCATTCTCGACCAGCCATTGAACGCAGGCAAGTTCGGTCGAGTTAACGTAGAGGCACCCCGTCGTCGAATCGAACGCCGCTCCCGACCAGTTTGCGCCTCCGTGAAATCCCGGAAAAACGACGCTCCCTTGAATCGAGGGCGGAGTGAAAATTCCCTCCGAGCGATATTTGCGGAATTCATCGAGCAGCTTCGCATGTGCCGCTGGATCGAAGTTCGTCAGGTTCTCTTCCGTCAAACTTTGAGTCGTGAATGCAGGTGGCTTCATCGGGAATGGCTGCGTCGGCGAGGCCAGTTCTCCCGGAACGTCACTCGCGGGAACGGGACTTTCTTCGATCGGAAAGATCGGTTTGCCCGTCAGGCGATGGAGCAGATAGACGAAACCGGTCTTGCCGATCTGCGCGATGGCGGGAACCGATTTACCACCGATTTTCAAATCCACAAGGTTCGGTTGCGCGGGCAAATCGTAATCCCAAAGATCGTGATGAATCGTTTGATAATGCCAGAGTTTCTTGCCCGTGGCCGCGTCGAGCGCGACGACGGATTGGGTGTAGAGGTTGTCGCCGTGACGGTCGCCGCCGTAAAAATCGGTTGTCGCCGCCGTGACCGGGAGAAAGACCATCCCGCGGTCGGGATCCACGCTCATCGGCGCCCAAACGTTGGCGCCACCGCGACCGCGCCATGATTCGTTTTTCCAAGTTTCTGTCGCGCCGTCCCCTTCTTGAGCGACGCCATAAAATTTCCAAAAGATTTTTCCGGTGTTCAAATCAAGTCCAACGACGGGAACGGGAGGATTCTTCGTCGCGCTGTCGGGCATCGCGCAACCGACAATCGCGAGGTTCCGATAGATGGCGGGCGGTGACGTGATCTTCAGCATAGGCGCACCCAGAAGCGCTTTCATATCAACCGTTCCGTTGTCACCAAAACTTGGAATCGGTTTGCCCGTCGCGGCCTCAAGCAAAATGAGGCGCCCATCCAGAACCGGCAACACGATCTGGCCTTGATCCCCTTTTTTGCGATAAGCAAGACCGCGGCTCGCGAGTTGCCCGATCCCTGCCTTGACCGACATCATCGGATCGTAAGACCAAATCTCTTTTCCTGTTAGGGGATCGAGCGCAACGGCGCGGGAGAGTGGAGTAATGATGAAGACTTTATTTTCGACCATGAGCGGCGCACACTCGAAGGCCCACTTGCTGTTCCCCTGACTTCCGAGATCGCCTGTTTGATACGTCCACGCTCGCTTAAGCGAGCCGACGTTGGTTTTGTTGATTTGTTTGAGAGGCGAACAGCGGTTGCCTCGAACGTCCCGTCCCCACGAAGGCCACTCAGAGGGAAGCGGAGCATTCGACTTTCGCGCTGGAATAATTTTTGGCGTGGTGAATTGCGAGCAGTCCGCGAGAACACATAGCAGGACTGCAAGTGCGACGGCGCGAGCAAAGAAACGCATCAGCGTCCGCCGCCTCCCATTGCGCCGGGATGGATATTCACGAACTCCGTGAACTCGCCTCGGAAAAGCAAATTGAAATCTCCGGTCGGGCCGTTGCGCTGTTTGCCGACGCGAATCGTCGCAAGTTGCGGCTCGTGCTTATCGGCGTCGGGTTCGGCCTGTGTCGTAAACTCGCGATGGATGAAGATGACCATATCGGCGTCCTGTTCGATGGCGCCCGACTCACGGAGATCGGAGAGTTTGGGCATCTTGTCCTTGATCGTGCGACCGCCACGCTGTTCGGTCTGACGCGAAAGCTGCGATAAAGCAATGACGGGAACTTCAAGATCTCGGGCAAGCGATTTTAACGAGCGCGAAATCTGTGAAACTTCCTGTTGGCGATTCTCAATCCGACTCGATCCGCCGCTCATGAGTTGCAGGTAATCCACAATGATGAGACCCAAATCGCGCGCCTTTGCTTTGAGGCGCCGCGCGCGGGATCGCACTTCCAAAATGGAGAGATTCGAACTGTCATCAATATAGAGTGGCGCGGTTCCAAGCCGCATCGCCTGTTCGTGGAGCGCATCCATATCCTGCCGTGAAAGCCGATTCGATCGAACCTTCTTCATGTTGACCCGCGCAAGCGTGCAGAGAAGCCGCTGGTTCAATTCTTCCTTCGACATTTCGAGCGAGAAGATACCCACCGGGCGGCCGTGTCGCACGGCAACGTTCGACGCAATATTGAGCGCGAATGCCGATTTTCCCATCGCCGGCCGCGCGGCAAGTATGATCAGATTCGAAGGTCGGAATCCGGTCGTCATCCGGTCTAACTCGGCGAAACCGGAGGGAAGTCCGACGACACCCGCCGAATCTTGTTTGGCGCGAGCTTCGATCTCACTCATCACATCGGCTGCGATGTCGCCCACGTGGACAAAATCGCGCGTCTCGGATTGCTGTGCGATCTCGAAAATCTTTTTCTCGCTGCGGTCGAGAATTTCCGACGGCTCGTCTTCCGAACGACGGGCATCATCGGCAATGGCTTCGGCCACGCGCAAAAGCGAACGAAGCCTCCACTTCTCAACGACAATCCGCGCGTAGTCGGCCAGGTGAAGCGTCGAAACAATTTCTTCTTCAAGCGAAGTCAGGTAGGGCGCGCCACCGACCGCCTCGTAACGCCCGCGCGTATTGAGTTCATTCGCGAGCGTCGTCAAGTCCACGGCGTGATCGCGGTTGTGGAGTTCCAAGATCGTCTGAAAAATTTCCTGATTCGGCGGATGAGAGAAAAGCGGCTCGTCCTCCGAAGTAAATCCGCCTTGAACCGAAACAACGCGGCGTTTGAAATCGCGCGCGTGGGTGGGAATAATCTCGATCACTTCGGGGATTCGGCGATTATCGAGAAGAATGCCGCCCAAAAGTCCGCGCTCAGCCTCTAGGTTGCGAGGCACGGGACGCGACGGAGCGGGAAGTGTGGAGGGAAGCGCCATGCTTTCAATTCCGAAAAGGAACTTTGCCCTCTCTTAACAAAAAGCTGGCGGCATACACAACGCCAACTTGAAAAAACTTTTCGACGACATGGGAAGTGCGATTTGCATTTTGATTTTTTCCTTGCAGAAACTTTCGCGCTATCCCGCAGCGTTGTTGTCGTGCATCATTGCAAGACTGAAAGGTTAATTCGTGCCCCTCCGAATCAGCGCCATCATCATCACCTGCAATCGGCGCGAATTGCTCCGCCGGGCGATCACCGCGCTCGCGGCTCAATCGCTTCCTCCCGATCAATACGAGTTGATCGTCGTGGATAACGGTTCGACCGACGGAACTCGTGAGATGGTGGAATCCGAGTTTGGTGGCGTCAGCAATTTGAGGTATTTAGTAGAAACCGAAAAGGGATCGTCGCAGGCTCGAAACGCGGGCTGGCACGAGGCAAATGCCGAGATCATCGCCTTTACCGACGATGACGCCGTCGTCGCTTCCGATTGGCTGGAAAAGATTCTCGCGGCTTTCGAATCGGTTCGTCCCATGCCGGGCGCAATCGGCGGCAGAGTCGAACTCATCTGGCCATGCGCCAAACCCGATTGGATTACGCCGCAAATGGAAATGGTGCTCGCCGCGCTTGACCATTCTCCCGATCCCATTTTTCTCGTGGAAGGACAATCGCTCTGGGGATGCAATGTCTCCTATGAGCGAAAAACGCTTGAGGCGTGCGGAGGTTTCAATACGGCGCTGAGTCGTCGAGAAGGTTCGCTGCTTTCCAACGACGAGCAGGATTTTCATCAGAAACTAATCAAGCACGGGCTTCGACTTTATTACGATCCGTCGATACGGGTGCAACACCAGGTTCATGAAGATCGCCTGAATCGCGCGTGGTTTGTCCGTCGCGCGTATTGGCAGGGAATCTCAAACGCCATTTCAGACCTTGTTCAGGAAGGAATCACCCGCCGAAAGCTCAAGCAACGTGGCATCGTCAATTTTCTAAATGTCTTCTGCCGTCCGCCGATCCGCTCACTCATGTCCTCAAAACTACGCGATCAGGCGTGGCTCTATTGGCGGCGACGACTCGCAAATCGTTGGGGTTACTGTCGTGCTGCGTTTGGCAATCCGCTGAAATAATTCCGCATTCAGAAGAACTTATCCTATTTCGCGTCCTGATAAAGCCGCGTCTGGCCGCCCGGCGATTCGATGGGAAGAAGTTTCGGATAAAAATCCACGCCGCTGAGGCCCGCGCCGCCCGTGAATTCGAATGGAACGGGCAACCGCCCCAAGCGATCCATTTGACGTTCCTCTCTCGCGCGTTCTTCGAGCGTAGCGTGAATCCACGCGGCGAGTTCGGCGGAAAGTTTCTCGGTTTCTATTTCTTCTTCAACTGCGCGGCGGCCTACGGGCAGCGCAACATCATACCGAATCGTCACCTTATTTGTTTGCGCTCCTTCGGCTTCAATTTCAAATGTGCCTTTCACTTCGCCGTTCGATTTCTTGCCATCAAACCATTCGACGTCGCCGGGCAAACCTGCTGGCGCGGCCTCACCGATCCATTGCGAGAGCGATTTCCAAGCAACTTCGGCAATGACCGGTTCCTTGCGCGACGCCTTTTTCTTTGCAGCCTTTCTCGCGGATTCAGCCAGACGCGATCCGGGCGCAAGCTTTTCTACTTTTTCAAGCAGACCGGCGCGGCGGGGATCATCTGGAGCAATTCCCTCCGCTTGGGTCAGGTAATGCCGCGCTTCGGATTCGTCAATTTCCCGGAGCGACTCTTTTGAGGGCTTGCCGCGCGATTCGAGCGTCTCACGAGCATCGTTAAAACGCCCAGTCTTGCGATACTGGTTGGCGAGATTACGCGCGATAGAATCAGCGTTTGGGTTTTCAGGCGCGGCGCGAAGAAACGCGGCTTGCGCATTGAACGCTTCAGCGGCGGGCGACGGCGGGCTCCAAACGGCGATTCCCGCCCGATAGGCAAACTCAAATGCATAAAATACGCCGACGTTCGCGAGCGCGTTCCACATCTGCGCAAAACGCGAGCTTGCGGCATACGCGCGTTCGTCCGCCGATTGCGGTCCAAGAAAAACGAAGGCAAGCGCATTGGCGCGTTGATCCGCCCGCGCTCTGGCGAGCCGAACTTCGGGATTAAATCGGGCGTCGGTCAATCTCGATTCCACCCACTGCGTCGAGGTAAGCGGCGAATCAGCGCGCGCGCGATCCTTCGCCCAACCGCGCAACGTTGTAACCCAATCGCGATCCGTTGGATCGAGCGATTCGACAAGCCGGATCAAATGCGCTTCGTTGGGATTTTTTTCGGACGGCGCGATTTTTTCTCCCGTGAGCGCCCCGCGCAATTTATCGGGCGAATTGGCAAAGATCGGCGGCTGGCGATCGGGATAACCGGCCTGAGCAGAAGCCACTCCCCGGCGTCTTCGCGCGGCGATTTCGCGTTCGGCTTCTTTTTGCACCGCGTCGGCCTTGTTCCAACCGGGTCGCGAGGCAAGCGCGCCTTTTGCGTAATACGAGGCGAGCTCGGGCGAACCTTCGCGCATCGCCCACTTCGCGCGTTCCAGATCGAGCGCGGCGAGAGCAAGTTTTAACTCGCGACGCAGCGATATCAATTTCTCGCGATCCCGTCGAGTTGCGCGTCCCTCGGCTTTCATCCGTTCCAAAAGTTTATAGGCGCGGCGCTCGGCGGGAGTAGCCTGATTCCGACGAAAGAAATCAAAAAAGCCATCCACGACGAGTTGGCCTGCGGATTGAACATTGCCTTGAATCGCGCGCGTTCCGACGTAAGTAATGCGATTGAACCAGTTCGACCAAAATCCGTAGCGGCGGATGAACTGCGCTTCCCGGCTTTGGTAGGCCAAATCCGATTGAATATCCAGAAGAGCAACTCGGCGAATCGGTTCCGAGATCGGGCGATCCAGCAGCGCGCGAAGTTTTCTTTCCCTCACGCTCGGCGACAAATCGTTCGCGGCAAAATACCTGTTCCATTCTAACAGTTCCGCCGGCATTGAACCCGAAGTTGGAGAATCGGATTTCGAATCCGCGAGACATTCTCTAAGTATTTGAGCGGCGTTCCGCGACAGAGTCGCATCGTCCGTCGCGCCGTTGACAAAACTCACTGAAAGGAAAATGGCGCAGCAACATGCGAAGCCAGAGCACGAACCCACGGATCGCCCTCTCTTAATTCTGCGCATTTTGCGCCTCTTCGCGGCCAATTCTTATGAAGCTGGGGGCGCTGGCTCCGCAGGTTGCGCTTCGGCGGGAGCCGCTGCCGGAGCATCCCCTTCGGACGCAGCATTCGGCGCGGGAGCGTTCTTGTTTAATTCATCCGCTTCTTCGAACGTGATGACCTGCAAGATCGTCGTCTCAAAAGTCTGCCGACGATAACGCAAATACCACGCGAGCGGATTTTGGTGCGTGAGCGGCTCCTCCATGATGTCGGGCAGGAGCGGGAATGAGCTGTAACGGAACGGTTTCTCGGTCACCACTTTTGCCGGATATTGCGTCGCGGCGTTGTCCCGTTCAGTGACGTATTTACGGGCATTGATCACATCTAAAAATTGTCGGTAATTTCCAAGCCCAGCCCCGCCAAAATTTCCCCCGTCGCCATAAGCGCTGCTGAGGACAATGTAATCACCCGGCTGGAGGTTCATCCCAAAGACATATGGCTGAATGTCCTTCCGCCCGCTCCAGTAGCTGAGTTTCGCCGCGCCGATGCTTTTATTGTACTGCTCGTTACTGACGATCTTCGCGCCTTCTTTGGCGTTTTCCTTGATCCACTGTCCCGCCTTCTTA
>CAZPIK010000240.1:0-7094 GCA_964586185.1 uncultured Candidatus Sumerlaeota bacterium
AAGGATCCTGCGAACCGCCGAAGGGGTGCGCGAAGATGAGTTCGGGTTCCTTGCTCCATGATTGGCCGTCGTTGCGCGAGCGGATGAGCACAAGCTGGCTATTGGGGTCGGTGTGCGAAACGCCCTTTTCACCCAAGTTACGCCGCTCGGGCGCACGCCGAAAAGCGCAAATAAGTTCGCCGTCGGGGCGGGTGACGATGGAAGGAAATGCGGAATAAAAGGTTTTGTCCCAATAGAGAATTGTATCGGCGATTTTGGTAATGCTTTGCGCGGGGATGGCTTGCTGCAAGATCGCAGAGCACAAAAGTAATCCGACGATTAATCTACGATGCATCATTTCTTATTTCTGACTTTCTTGCGCAATCGAGATTTCGGAAAGAAGACATTTCAGCCCTTACATCTCCTGTAAGATTGCCTTAGCCGAACTCGCACGGTTAAGGCAGTACAAATGGACTCCGGGCACACCATGTGCGAGCAATCCTTTAATCTGTTGAGCTGCGTACGCAATGCCAAGTTTTGCCGCAGCTTCATCATCGTCCCCAACGTTACGCAATGCCGCGGCAAGATCAGCGGGAATGCGAGCATTGCTGAGCGTGGCGATACGAAGGATCTGCTTGGCCGAGAGAATCGGCATGATCCCCGGCACAATCGGAACCTTCACGCCAAGCGCCTTTACATCGCGGTCGTAGCGAAAGAAATCTTCATTATCGAAAAAGAGTTGCGTGACGATGATGTCCGCACCCGTCTCGACTTTGGCTTTAAGGAATTGCAGGTCCGCTTCCCGGCTTACGGCTTCAGGATGCGTTTCTGGAAATCCCGCAACGGCCACGGAGAAGTCTCCCATGGAGCGGGCTTCGGCGACTAGCTCATAAGCGTGTCTAAATCCATCGGGGTGGGGTTGCCAGTTTGTTTCGCCCGCAGGCGGATCGCCTCGCAACGCCATGACGTTTTGCATTTTCCTCGATTTCATATCGCGCAAGACCGCGCGGACTTCGTCCTTCGATTGACCGACGCACGTCACGTGACAGACCGTTTCGACGCCCGTTTGCTGGCGAATACGGTCGCCTAAATCCACGGTCTTTTCGCGTGTGCTTCCCCCCGCACCGTAGGTCATCGAAAAGAAACCGGGATTTAGAGACTTGAGTTCCTGAGCTTCGGTCAAAAGACTCTGCTCTCCCTTATCCGTTTTTGGCGGGAAAAACTCGAAAGAAAAAACGGGTGTTGAGCGGTCGAAAATTTCGCGGAGTTTCATGAGGAATCGGAGCTTTCTGTGTGCGAATCGGCTTCGCGCAATGTGCCATCAGCCTGAGCATTATAGAAAGCGGAAAGGAGTTCAAGCCAAGGAGGCATGCTATTGCATCGGAATCGGACTTTTATTCTCTCGTGATGACTTCATCGAGGTTGAGCACCACGCGCGCGACGGCCGTCCAGACGGCGAGTTCGTTCGCGTTTAATTCATCTTGGGAACTTGATGAAGCGCCTGTAAGTTTTGCCACATCAATCTCACCTTTTTCGATCCGCTGTCGCTGAGACTCGACATAAGCTGTTAATTTTTCCAACTCGGATGTGCTCGGTTCGCGCGCGAGGCAGATTTTGAAAGCCGCACGCGCACGATCTGCGGTCGAACTATCGGCATTCGCTTTGATTATTCGTCGCGCCAACCCCTTTGCCGCTTCTACGAACACTGGATCGTTGAGAGTTGTAAGCGACTGCAATGGAGTGTTGGAACGAAGTCGTCGAGTACAGGCTATTTCTGCCGTCGGCGCGTCGAACGTCGTAAAACCCGGATAGGGCGTTGCGCGTTTGAAGAAAGTGTAGAGTCCGCGACGATAGAGGTCATCACCAGAACTTGTCGGCCAAGCAGGAGAGCCATAAGCCAGTTCGGTAACGCCGGGCGGCTGGAGCGGATAGACGCTGGGTCCGCCGATCTTCGGATTGAGCAGTCCGCCCGCCGTGAGTGCAACGTCACGAATCATTTCGGCTTCGAGTCGCAATCTGGGCGCGCGCACCAGAAGCACGTTATCCGGGTCGCGCGTCAAGAGTTCGGGAGTAACGCGCGAACTTTGTCGGTAGGTTGCGGACGTCACGATCAATCGGTGCATGGACTTCATGCTCCATGGCTTGGATGAAAGTTCGGGACGAGTAAATTCACAGGCGAGCCAATCGAGAAGTTCAGGATGAGAGGGGGCGGCCCCCATGAAACCAAAATCGTCACCTGTCGTTACTAATCCCCGCCCCATGAATGCTTCCCAAATGCGATTCACTGTCACTCGCGCGGTCAGCGGATTGCGATCATCCACAAGCCAATTTGCAAGAGCCAGCCGATTGGCCGGAACCCCGTCAGGCAAAGGCGGGAGCACCGCAGGGACGCTCGGACTAACTTCGTCGCGCGGTGACAGGAACTCACCGCGATGATGAAGGCGCGTGACTCGGGAGTGCTCGGCATCGCGCTCGCGCATGACGAGCGTCGTCGGAAACTCGGGGAGCGAGCGTTTCAATTCTGCGAGCGATTTTTGTTGAGCCGCGAGTTCGGGCGCGACCGAGAGATAATGCCGTTTAAGTCGTTTCCATTGCTCGGCGTCCCGCAACTCGGGTGGCCGCATCACGATCTCCTCGATCTCTGCCGGAACGCCGGAGGCTGTGGCAGGTCGGTCGTCGGTCGTTGCGGAAATTCTGAAACGTCCGATCGTATCTTGATGGAGAAAATATTGGACGAGCGAAATGGCAAGCGTTTGGGCTTGGCTCAAATCCAGCTTTTCCTTGAGTTGGTACACGATGGCGTGCGGTTTTCCTTGGCCGCCGCTGATCGCCCAGCCGGTTTCCTTGTTATCGTCAATCGTCTGCGCGGCGGAACGACCGGGCTGAGTAAAATCGGCTGTGGGATTTTGCAGCGCGAGCGTTGATGAAGTTGAGGGACTATCGGTACCAACGCTACGCGCAATGAATTCCGACAACATAAAGTTGCCACGAGCCATTACGTCGCCACGTCCGGGTCCGTTATCGGGAAGGCTGGGATCGGGCAGGACTTCAAGTCGAAGCGCGGTGATCCCCTTGAGGTCACTGGCGAATTCTAGATGGTAAATATCTTTGTTGGGCTTGTCGCCCGAAACGAGGATCGAGAGATCATCCAGCTTGGTCATCGTTGCGCCAAACTCGGAAATGAATTTAGAGGGATCGAGGATTTTCCAGTTAGACGATTTTTCGGCGATGCGACGTTCCCAGTCGGAGAATTTCTCGCCCAAGTGGAGCCGCCGTTGCTCATCAACGGGCAACTCGGGACGATAATGCGTTCGAACCACCCGACCAACCGAGACGCGAAATTTTCCAATCGTATGACGGTCGCCATAATTTTGTTCGAGCGTTAGGGCCAGCTTTAGCCCCGACTCATTCTTGATCGGTTCTTTTAATTTGAAAATTGCTCTACGATTCACATTTTGTGAACCGGTGGCGAGACCGATCGCCCAGCCAGTTTTCGGATCGCCATCCACCGCACGGGCAACATCGAAGTCCGCTTGCGAGTGATCAGCTTCGGCAGAGGCAAAAACGAGCGGAAAAAGCTCTCCCCCGCCCGACGGCGACACGGCAACTTTGAACTCGGAAAGCACGAAGTTTCCGTTATCCGCGCGTCCGGGACCCTTATTGGGTAGCCGGTCATCCGCCAAAACTTCGACACGCAAGGCGTCAATATCGCGAAATGAGGTTGAGGCTTGGAATTGATAGACGTCCTTTTGAGGTCGAAAGAAAAACGCGCGAAGCGAACTGTCGGATGATTTTTCGAGCAGAGCGCCCGATGCTGTTCGATAGTTTTCAGGCTGCAATGTTTCCCAAACCATGTCCTCTTGATACGGCGGAAATTCGATCTCGAACTTTGATTCGATTTCTTCGGCTTTGCGATCCAAATTCTCTCGCTTCTGCCGTTGCTCTTCGGTTGGGACCTTGAGTTCCGGTTCGTCGGCGTTGTTGAGCAAACCAAACAGACCGAAATATTCTTTGTGTGAAATCGGATCGTATTTATGATCGTGGCATTGAGCGCAGCCGACGGTAAGTCCAAGAAAGACGATTCCCGTGGTTTTGACACGATCCACGACGGCCTCGTAGCGAAACTGCTCGACGTCAATCCCGCCTTCTTCGTTGAGCATGGTATTGCGATGAAATCCGGTGGCGATTTTTTGCGATTGTGTGGCGTTCGGCAACATGTCGCCCGCGATTTGCTCGATGGTGAATTGATTGAACGGCATGTCGGCATTTAGTGCGTTGATGACCCAATCGCGATAAGGCCATATCGAGCGGGGACGATCTTTTTCATAACCGTTGGTGTCGGCGTATCGTGCGGCATCAAGCCAGCGTCTCGCCCAGCGTTCGCCGTAATGAGGTGAAGCAAGCAAGCGATCCACGAGCTTTTCGTAGGCATCGGGAGAGGTATCAGCGAGAAATGCGTCCAAGTCTTCGGGCGTCGGCGGAAGCCCGGTTAAATCCAAATGAACCCTCCGAAGAAGCGTTGCTCGATCCGCTTCAGGCGAAGGCTTGATCCCTTCTGTCTCAAGTCGCGCGAGGATGAAGTTATCAATTGGGTTACGAGGCCAAGCAGTATCGGCGACGGACGGAGCAGATGGACGTTGCGGCGGTTTGAATGACCAATGTTTCTTGGGATCGCTCGATGCGGTTGGGGTTTCCGGCCAAACGGCCCCTTGATCAATCCAAGCGCGAAGGATGGAAATTTGGTCGGGTTCAAGCGGTTTTCCCGAAGGAGGCATCGGCGTGGCGTCGCCAATTCGCGCGACGTTTTTGATGAGGAGGCTATCGGCGCTCTTGCCCGGAAGAATTGCGGTGCCCGTATCGCCACCTTTAAGTGCGGCGTCGCGAAGATCGAGCCGAAGGCCGCCTTTTTGTTTTGCCGAGCCGTGACATTGATGGCAGTTCGCTTTGAAGATGGGTTCGATATCGCGGATAAAATCAACGGTGCGATCCGCAGGCGGAGGCAACGTTTCCTCCGCGTAAAGCGACAAGGAGATGAAGCCGCATATCAAGGTTATAAATAAAAAAGCGCGCCGCGCCATGTCGAGTCCTCGCGCCGCTTATCCTAACTCAAAATCACTCGGCTTCGGTAGCGCGAAGTCAGCTTGTGAAATCCGCGCAATTTGCGAATATCTAAACATCCACAGATTGCGCAGATGACGCACATTGAACTCGATTACTTCACCGCACCAATGACGACTTCGACTCGGCGGTTTTTGGCACGGCCTTCGGGAGTTTTATTGTCGGCGAGCGGTTCACGGCTTGCGCGGGAAACAACCTCGGTGCGGTCGGGATCAAGTTTGGCTTCTTCGGTTAGATACTGACGAACGCGGTCGGCGCGCGCAGCCCCAAGCCCCCAGTTGTCGGAAAAAGGCAAATCCAACACGGGCTGATCGTCGGTGTGACCTTCGATCCGAACCGAGCGACCTTCGAGCGCCGTTGCTGAGGCGGCAACTTCGGTCAGCAATCCCTTGACGCTTTCAGCGAGGATCACGCTGCCCGGTTCGAACGCCATGTCGCTTGGAATGATTATGCGAAGGCCGCGCTTATCGAGTTTGACGGCAACAAGTTTTGAGGGATCAAATCGGCCTATTTTTCCGCTGAGTTCCTGCGCGGCGGCTTGAAGCACGGGATCGTCCGCCGCCGAAGCAGCGGCTGAAGGCTTGCTCTTGAGTTCCTTCACGGTGTCATCGAGTTTGCGGGCGGTTTCCTTGGACTCGGCGAGTTCGGTTTCGGCGGCTTTTCGAGATTCCTCTTCAGCTTTCAGTTTCGATTCTAGTTCGGTGACTTTTCGGATTTTCTCTTCAAGTTGCGCGGCCTGCGCGTCGAGTTTCGCCTTTTGCTCCTCGAGTTGAGCTTGGGTGAGTTTTGCGCCTTCTTGAGTCTGCGCGAGGGCTTCGGCGGTTTTTTTACGTTCCTCTTCTTCCTTCGCTTTCTGGGCGGCGAGTTCTTCGATTTGTCCTTGGAGTTGTGTTTTTTGCGATTCGGCTTTCGAGGCGGTGTCGGTCATTTGGGCAAGAGTCTCGGATGCCTTGCCGACTTTTTCCTCCAGTTGGATCTGCAGATTATTGGCTTCAAGGGTTTTAGCTCGCAACTGTTCATCTAATTTCTTTTCGCGTTCGGACTGAAGGTTCTTGGCGTCTTGCACTTCTTTCTCAAGAGCAGCGATCTTCTTTTGCTGCGCTCCGGCGTCGGATTGACGTTCCTCGTTGATCTGATAATAGGCTTTTTGGAATTCGGCATTTTCCTGCCGTAGCTTGGCGATTTCTTTATCCTGAACGGCGACCCGCTGACGGAGGGTTTGGAGTTCGGCGCAGCCAGTGAGGGAGAACGCAAGGATGCAGAGAAGGGGAAAGGAGAAGAAATTAGCGCAAAGGCGCAAAGGCGCAGAGGCGCAAGGAGGATAAAGACAATTTGGCGGGCACATTTTCAATTCCGAACCAATCTTTAGATTACCGCCTACACAACTCGTAAATAGGTTTTGTCCTGAAAGGACTTGGGTTCAAAGCCCAAGGCAACGCCTTGGGGAATCTGATCGTTTTATTAAGGCAAGCCCTGCAAGGGCGACGGAACAAGAACAACGCCAAAGGCTCGCCACCCTTGCCATAATCTGCCCATAAGACTCTGAAAAGGGCAAAAGGTTTTGTCGGCTAGATGCCTAGAATCTGACGCGCCGAGGCATGCAAATCGGCTGGGGAGTCAAAATATCGCTGGTGAGTTTTGCGAAGTTGCTCTTCATTGATGGCTTCGAGGATGACAACCTCGTGGTCTATCCCTTTATGGAGCAAGTCCAACTCCAAAGCAAGCCGGTCGTCCTGCGCCTTGGTTCGCTCGGAATCAGGGTAAGTTTTATAGGTCACCAAATCAAGTTTGGGGCGGTTAAATTCAATTAGAAAAATCATCGTTTTCACTCGTACTTTCCAAACGTTCAATGCCTTCCATCAAGGCTTTGGTGATCTTGTCTCTCTCCACCTTAAGATCATTTGCGATGGCCGTGCCGATCATCTCCACATTGGCTCCTACGTACTCCTGTAGTCCCGTTCGCAATTGAGGAAGCAATGATTCGTTTGCTTCTAAGG
>CAZPIK010000241.1:0-7057 GCA_964586185.1 uncultured Candidatus Sumerlaeota bacterium
GCCCGTCAAATCATAATCGTGTCGCCACCTTGCCGAATGGAACTGCACGCCTTCAAAATCTTGAAGCCCATCGAGTTTCGGAATGTGCGGACGATTAAGCTGGCCGCATCCGGCGATAAGAAAGCGGGACTGAAACTCCCGACCATCAACAGCTTGAATGCGCCATTCTCCCTTAGCTTCATCGAACATCGCTTCTGCGATTTCAACGCCATAGCGGATATGTTTTTCGATATCGTACTTTTTCGCGCAATGTTCCAAGTATTGAAGAATTTCCGGTTGTTCCGCAAACTTGCGCGACCAATCGGTCTTGATCTCGAACGAATACGAATAGAGAAACGAAGGCACGTCGCAGCCTGAACCGGGGTAGGTATTGTCGCGCCATGTCCCGCCCAGATGATCCGATTTTTCAAAGATGACAAAATCCTCGATGCCCGCCATCTTGAGCCGAATGGCCATGCCGAGTCCCGCAAATCCCGATCCGATGATGGCGATGGAGTGATTCATTTCGGCGCGGCAGCCACCGTTGCATTTTGAGCGTTCAGATTTTCATCCGCATGCCAGTACCCGACGAACCCGATGGACATTTCGTCCGTCGTGGATTCGCCCCACTTGAGGTCTATCGGAACTTTGCGCGGGTTTCGAGGATTCGCCGTAGAATTATCATGGACAGATGTGATCTCAATCACGGTCCCCTTCGGGATGAATTTGGGATTCGCGAGGCGATATGTCGTTTGCCAATTGAAATCGAATCTCGGAACCGATAGGAGTGATTCAATTTTTCCATCCGCGTACGTCGCCGTAAAATTCATGCTTTTGCCGAGAAGGTGCATGTGCGGCGAGAGGCTGTAGATATAAATGTCCTGCAGCGGTTTCCATTTTGCGTGTTGCGTGGCGTTGGCGTCGCCCGCCTTGATTTGAAAATTCATCGGTAAAACCGCGACAGGCATGGCGCGCGATTGCGCCTTAATGGGACCCTTGGCCAAATGCAACCCCACGCCGGATCGGTCGAACTGCTCCGCGCCGGTTGGGTTTGTATAATGAGTTTGGAGAATAATGGTCGAGCCTTTTTTTAGTCAGCTTCGCAGTTCCGGGATGGTTGACGTTGGGCGGCGTTCCGGGTCCCCAACCGCCCAGCAGCCCGTTGACAATCTCCGCCGGACCAATCGCGCTGTTCGAGCCGCCCATGTCACAGGGGAAGCCAGTCTCAGGCGTTGCGGCGTCGCGGGTCATCGCCTTTCCGGTCGAATCCTGAAATCCCACGATATGATGGACGACCTTGCGGTTATCCACTTTGTATTCAAATGCATCCACCCAGACGTCATGATCAAGGTTAGTCGGGAGTACAAGGCATTGGTAAAGGTCTTGAAACTCGCCCGTCGCCGGAACGTGAAACGGTTTTTCAGGGAACAGAGCAATGTCGGGTTCGCCCAATTTCCATTCGCTCATGTTCCAAGTGAGAGGCGGTGGTAGATCGCGCGGGTCGCCTTCGGGTGCGCCTTCATCCACCCACGCCGCAACGACTTTAATCTCTTCCTCGGTCAGGCTGATATCGTTGCTGAACATTCCTCGTTCCGCGTCGGCGTGCCACGGGGGCATCGTTCGATCCAAGACCGATTTTTTGATCGCCTTGGCCCACGGACGGGTTTCCGCGTAGGTTAGCAACGACATTGGTCCGATTTCTCCCGGCCGATGACATTCTTGGCAGTGCTTTTGAAAAATAGGAGCGATGTCTTTGCTGAACGTCGCGGCGGTGACATGTGTCGCGCAAAAAATGATGGCTAAGGGAATTCCCAATTGGAGAGAAAGAGTTAACGCAAAGGCGCAGAGACGCAAAGGCGCAAAGTAAAAAGCGGATATTCGATACGTCTCATCCAATCGAGCGAATGGTTTGATCCAAGGACTTAACAGGAAACAGGGATATCGTCCCGTTGCCATGCCTATCTTTGCGGCTTTGCGTCTTTGCGCTTCTGCGTTGATTTCTATAGAACTAAGATTCGTTTTCATCTAATCGTCACCCCAAGACGGATTACTTGAACGCGGGCGCCACTTCCTCGATCAACCGTTTCTGCGACGCCATTGTTTGTTCGTGCGTCAGGCATCCGAAATTCTGCCAGCAGATCAAGTAATTGAGGCCATAAGCTTCCTTAAGCTGGGCGATCCGCTCGCGACAAAATGCCGCGTCTCCAATGACGGTGCAGTTCTCGAAGAGAAAATTGCAGAATCCCTCCGCGTCTTTATCCGGATTAAATCCTTCGCCGAACATTTTGTAGAAGGAGTAGTTCTCCGGAATTTTTCCTCCATGACCGCCCGGCGAACCGACGTTCGCTAGCGCCCGATAATACCACATGAGCGCGGGCTTGGCCTCTTCGCGCGCTTTCTTGTGACTTGATCCTACATAAACCTGCCGCAGCACGGGCAGATCGAGTCCGTCAACACTCCACCCCGCCTTAAACACGCACTGGCGATAAAGCTGCCGTGATTCGGCGATCTTCGCCGTCGGCGCAAATTGATCGGTCAGCATGGGATAGCGGTTTTCACCGCACCACTCGACCGTAGAAGGACTGAGCGCCGCGACCCAGATTTTAGGATGCGGTCTTTGATATGGTTTGGGAAGCATTTCCAATTCCGGAAAGGAATAGAAGTCGCCTTTGAACGAGAACCGTTCGTTTTTCCAAAGCCCTTCGATGATTTTAAGCTGCTCGCGAAAAATGAGATGGCTCTTGGTGATGTCCACGCCGAAACCCGCGAATTCATGTCCCTGATAGCCGCGACCGATTCCCCAATCAATACGACCTTCGCTCATTTGATCCAGCATCGCGATCTCGGCGGCGGCGCGAATCGGATGGTAAAACGGGAGAATCGTCACGGCGGTCCCGATGCGGATTTTTTTCGTGCGCGCCGCGAGCCATGCGGCGTTCAAGTGAAGCGAGGGACCGAGGCCATAACGCGAAAAATGGTGCTCGGCGACCCATACCGCGTCGTATCCCATTGGTTCGGCCTGCTCAAGTTGCGAAAGCTCGTTGCGGAAAACATCGGTGGCACTCCGATCTTCCGGCCACTGCATCAGGCTAAACGGCGCAAATTTCATCGTCGGTTATTGCTCCTTTTTATACGGCTCCAGCGGCCAGCAAACAGGAATGGACGCTCGAATCGCCGTCTGCTTTTCCGGCTAACGTTCGGATCGCCGTTTCCGCGTCTTCGAGCGGGAATTCGTGTGTGTGCATTTTTTCGAGCGGCAGTTTTCCCGATTCAATTAACCGAATCGCCGCGCGATAGGCTTTGGAATCCACGCCGAGCGCGCCCATGATGGTGATCTCCTTGCCGACGATCAGGTCGCTGATGAAATCGGGGATTGCCACGCGCCCTTTTGCCCCGGCAAAGACGACCCTCGCACCCATCGCCGCGTAATGGAGCGATTCAGCGACGGGACGGGTCGAGTTCGATGTTACTTCGATCACGACCTCCGCTCCCTTCCCGCTCGTAAGATCGAGAACCCGCTTCCTCACGTCTTCTTCATCGGCAACAATTGTCGCGTCGGCGCCAAACTCCCGCGCGAGTTTTAACTTTTGTTCGTCGGATTTAAGTCCAGTGACAATAATCTTATCCGCTCCTGCTGCGCGAGCCGCGATGACGCTCGCAAGCCCTCGTTGACCCGGTCCCAAAATGAGCACCGTGTCGCCCGGTCCCGTATTGGGAAGTTCGACCGCCCAACGAAACCCCGCGCCGAGCGGATTGAACATGACCGCCAGCCCCGCCGGGATGTCCTTCCGGATTTTATGCACGATCGTGTTTGGATCGAGATACATGTAATCGGCGTAGGCTCCCCAAAGTCCGGGCGCGGTCGCGAGAGGAATGAAGGCGTAGGCAAACATCCGTCCGCGACTCCGACAGAGCGTATATCGCCCGCCGATGCAGGTGCTGCAGTGCCCACACGGAATCATCGTTTCGACGGCGATGCGATCTCCGACATCCACTCCCCAGCGTTTCGCCGCGCGGTCGCCAATTCTTTCGATCACACCCACCGGTTCATGACCGGGAATGAGCGGGAGTTCGTAATGCTTCAGCACGCCGTAGTATTGCTCGGCGTCGGTTCCGCAAATCCCGCACGCCTCAACGCGAAGGAGCGCGCTATCCTCGTCAATATCGGGCAATTGAAAATCGCGCATCCGAAATTTTTCAGCGGCTTCGAGAACGACGGCGCGTGTCTTGCTCGGCGGCATGGTTTCTAGGATTTCTCCAACGTCTGCAATTCCAACCCAAGCGGAACGATGAATCGCGAAAGCCCATTCCAATTACCGATGCAAAAAGTGAGTTCGACCATCCCTCGATCTCCCAAGTCCTGCTTGAGACGATTGAATTCGGCGTCGTCCACCTTGTTTTCTAGCGTGATCATCTCAGCGTATTTCATCGCCCTGCGTTGAAGATCGGTGTAAATGGGATGGGTCAAATACTGGCCGACATTTTGGATTTGCTCGTCAGAAAGCCCAACTCGTTTGCCAATTCTAACGTGCTCTTGAAAGCAATAATCGCATCCGGTCAATTGAAAAATTCGCAACAGAACCAATTCGCGAAGATGCGCGTCGAGTTCCAATTCGTTGACCGCCGTTTGCATCATTCGCCACCAACGCAGAAGCAGTTTGGGACTATGCGCGAGCGCCTTAAAAGGGTTTAGGATCGCAACGCCCAATTTCTCGAGGTCTTCGTATACCTCCAGAGCCTCTGGGGCCGCCTCGGATTTCTCGATATAACGCACGCGCGCCATGACGGTAATCTTCCTGTAATTTCCATCCATTACTTAGCCGCGAAAAAGCACAGCAGGCACAAGCCCATTTTACATTTGCGCCTTATGCTCCTTTTTGTGGCCATAATCTAAAATCTGCCTAAAGTTTGCCAACTCCTTGAGTGTCCAATTTGCCGACCGATATTGTGGCCGGAACTTGCCGGGCTGTCCATTCCGTTTGCAATTAGGAAGCGGTCGGCGATGATGACAGGGCGGGGGAGACGATAACGTATGAGCGATCTGAAATCCGAAGTCGAAAACGAACCGTACGGCGCCGCGCTTGGAGTGCGCGTGGATGAAATCGGCGAATCCCGCGTGGTGTTGGGATTGCCATTCAAAGATGAAAATTCCAACCCCGGAAGAATTCTGCACGGCGGCGTGGCCGCGTCCCTCATCAATATCGCCTCGCTCACGCTGGGCCGCGCCGCGCTCGATGCCGTCGCGGGACCGCTCCATGTGGCGTCACTGCAGGTTTGTTATCTCTCGGCAGCGGTGGGCGAGGAAATCACCGCCGAGGCGTCTCTCCTGCGTAAAGGAAAAGAACTCTGTTTCGTGGATGTAAATATCCGCACACCCGACGGCAAGGCGATTGCGAGAGGGCTTGCAACCGTCCGTGGGCGATTTGGCGCGCCGCAGTCGGATCATGCGGTTCCATCGGGTGATGATGGCTCTGCTAATCCCGGCGTCATGGGACCCTTTCTTCCCAAACGTGTTCCTTTTATCGGCGCGAGAGGAATGGTCGTTGAGAATATGTCGGGCGGTCGTTCTCGAATCACCATGCCTTTTCAGGATAATAACGCCGGTTCGCATGGAGGCGTACACGAAGGAGCAATTCTTGCGCTACTCGATACCACCGGCGCAATGGCCGGTTGGGCGACCACCGGTCCGGGACCCTACAAAGCCTCTACCGTCGCGATTCAGGCGCAGCTCCGCGCTCCCGCCGACGCCGAAGAGCTTGTCGCCTACGGCCGCACCGTCCAGCGCGACCGCGAAATTTTATGGTGCGATGTCGAAGTCGCCTCGCGCAAGGAGGGACGGCTGATCGCGGGCGGAACCGTTGTCTATCGAATCGTGATTCCGGCGACAAGCTAATTGGACTTGATTTCTGATGCCTAGCGGGGATAGGAAACATCCCGCTGATAATCGGATCAGCCCTGCCCTGCCCGTAGCTTTATTCCTCCATTCACGGAAAGGAGACCTGAACGCTCAAAGTAATTCAAACGTAAAGAGCTATCTGCGAAGCTCAGACTCAACAACGCAAACACAGGCGGAGCGGGAAGACAGGAACGGATTAAATCCGTCAAGCATGCCCGATCCGATAAACGTATTACCCTTGATGCATCTAGGAGGTTGACTATGTTACGCAAGATTATTTCTCGGGTTGCTCTTATTGCAGGCGTTGGAGTCTCCGTGCCCTTATTCGCGGGCGGGAGTTCAGAAATCCAATTCACATTCATTCCGAGCGGTTATGATGAGGATTCATATTGTTTGCCGGATGTTTTTGGCGGCGCGCTCGGCGTTGACCCTGATTATGACAATTTCATCTATGTCGCCCTCGGCGAAACAGGGAACATGCGGGTCGCGCGACTTGATCTCAATACAGGTGACGTGAAGATCGTCGCCGATGGTCCGTTTGGGGATATTGGCGGTATCGCTCCGCTCGGCGGTCGGCGAGTGGTCATTGTGGATCATGGCGAGGGCAACACACCGGCACTGGCCGCCGCTGGCAATCCGCCCGATGATACCGTTTTGATTGCGTACGATCAGAATAGTGACGGCGATTTCAATGATTCTAAAGAAATCAAGCAACTCGTAAAGCCGATCCTGACGAGCGACTGGAGAGGACAGCAAGCTCGATTGGTGCCGCCTCGACCGGGACTGAGCATCGCCTCGGGAAGCGTCATGATTCAGACGGACGATGGGAATGATGATTCAGAGTTGCTGGTTGTTGAGAATCCCAAGGGTAAGGCCAAGTTCGCGAAAAAAAGTCCCTACTTTGGCGGCTTCGACGCAAACGGTGGATTTGATTTTGATTCCTTGGGGCGTGTGATCATGGGGATGAATACAGACAACCCGCTTCCTCGACCGGGTTCCAGCGCTGAGCCTCAGGGAGTTGTTGTCAGCACTTATGGTCAGATTTTAGTGCTCGCTGATATCAGCCGTGATAAGAAAATTGGGACCAACGAATCCAATGTCATCGTCATATACGAGCCTGAGGTCAATGATTTGACCATTGATCGTGAGGATGACGTGTTCTTCCTCGGTAAAGTTGAAGAG
>CAZPIK010000242.1:0-7014 GCA_964586185.1 uncultured Candidatus Sumerlaeota bacterium
CGTCAAGAAATACGTCGTCGAGACGCGCAATCAGGGAGGACGGATCGCCACGATTTGTTCGGTCGCCTCCGACGCGAGCATTCGCGCGGCGGTCGCTACGGGGAACGAGGCGGAGATTGCCGTCATCACAGATTTATATGCAAACCCCGACGTGCCCGGTCGCGCGGTGCAAATGGAAGCGATGGGAGTGGATTCGGTTTATGTTCATCTCGGCGCGGATCAGCGCAACGAAAACATGGTGCTCAGTCCGTTCGCGGGATTGGAAGAATGCGTTTCGCGCGTGAAAATTCCGGTTGGGGTCGGGACGTTCAAACATGAAGAAGGGAAGACGGCCTTTCGGCTGGGGGCTTCGATTTCCGTTATTGGATTTCCTGTGATCGCGGCAAAGGATGTTGAAGGTGAATTGCGAAGATACGTTGATGAGGCCAAAGCTGAGTGGCGAAAACCATCGTAATGATTTTTTCTTTTTGAATAGTTAACCGCAAAGACCGCGAAGAGCGCAAAGTGAAGAACGATCTAATTTTTTGAGAATTTGTGGGAGACTTTGTTTCTTTGTCTTTCACTTCGCGTTCTTGGCGCTCTTTGCGGTTAAGTATTTTATTGTTGTATCGCTTTAGTGAATCGGTGAAATCAAAACATGAACTGGCCCCGTGCCATCATCCATATTGACATGGACACGTTCTTCGTCTCGGTTGAGCGTAAGCACGATCCTTCGCTCATCGGTAAACCAGTGATTGTCGGCGGCGGACCCGGCGGCAACGTCAAGCGCGGGGTCGTTGCAGCGTGTTCGTATGAAGCGCGCAAGTTCGGAGTCAGGTCGGCGATGCCGCTTGCACAGGCGATGAAACTATGTCCGCAGGCGATACTTGTTTCCGTCGGGACATCGGATTACGGCGTCGAAACCGCGAGGGTGCGTGAAAAGCTGGAGACCTTCACCGATCTCGTCGAGATGACTTCGCCCGATGAAGCTTATATTGATTTGGCGGGAACGGAGCGGCTGCACGGAACACCGATTCAAGCTGCACACGCGTTGCGAGAAAAAGTCGCTTCACGCGTCGGGCTACCCGTTTCGGTGGGACTTGCGACTTCCAAGACGATTGCCAAGATCGCGTCGAAGCTTTCCAAGCCGCGCGGATTGTTCGTGGTT
This sequence comes from uncultured Candidatus Sumerlaeota bacterium, assembly GCA_964586185.1. Classification (GTDB taxonomy): domain Bacteria; phylum Sumerlaeota; class Sumerlaeia; order MVZB01; family JAJFLK01; genus CAZPIK01. The sequence goes on from CAZPIK010000242.1 coordinate 1,148, forward strand.
TTTCCGGGGATGGAAGCTGATGTTACTCGCCCACTTGCGCTTAGAGCATTGCCCGGACTTGGTCCCAAAACTGAAGCGATCCTCAAATCCAAAGGACTCTTAACGCTCGGCGAACTTTGCGCGTGTTCCGAATCGAAACTGATCGAGTGGCTGGGAGATCATGGCGCGAGTCTTCGTCGCCGCGCGATGGGTGATTGCGCCTCGGAGGTTCAACCCTCGCGCGAACGCATCCAAATCAGCACGGAAGAAACTTTTGGCGATGATATAGGCGATCGCGAGGTGCTCCATGCAGAGCTTTCGCGCATGAGCATGAAAATCGGCGCGATGCTCCGACGGCGAAATCAATGGGCAGGTACGATTTCAATTAAGATTCGACATCCTGATTTCTCGACGCACGGAAAACAGCAACCGCTCGAACCCGCAACGCGCGACGATCAAGTAATCTTGAAAAAGTCCAAGGAACTTTTGAAGCAGGTATGGAACGGAGCTCCGCCGCTGCGATTGCTCGGAATCGGAGTTTCAAATTTGCTTGATGCCGCGCAATCCGATTTTCTGAATATTGAATCGGACACCAAGCGGGAAAAACTTTTGAAGATAATGGACACCATTCGGGAAAAGGAAGGTCGGGATAAGATTTCGTGGGCGGGAGCCGCGCACAAACGAAAGCGAAAAATGAAGGATGGTGCGGGCGGAGGGACTTGAACCCACACTCGGTTAAGAACCGGATCCTAAGTCCGGCGCGTCTGCCAGTTCCGCCACGCCCGCACGAATCAAGCATAAAGTGAGGTCGCGAACCTGTAAAGATGCATTGTCTGCCCTCTGGTCATGAATGGTTGGGCGGTTTTTATCCCGTGGCATTCCGGTTAGCTATTTGTAACCATTTTTGCATCCCGGGGGGGGCGGTATGAAATTGTTATCGTTACATCAGGCGAACACATGTAACGAATGGGCGACTCGATTGGCGTTGACGACATTTCTTATTTTATTTCACGTGGAAAGCGGATTTGCGCAAACCCGGACGCTGATATCGCCCAATGAACAGGCTAATGGAAACTTTGGATTTTCGCTTTCGGGCGTTCCAGATTTGTCAGGGGATGGTTTGGGAGATTTTTGTATCGGAGCGCCGGATGAGGATGGCGGCACGACCGATTCCGGACGCGCCTACGTTTATCATGGTCGGACGGGAAATCTTCTTTATGGTTTGGTTTCGCCGGTTCCGCGTTTTCAGGGACGATTCGGCGCGGCTATTGCGGGCGGTTCCGATTGCAATGGAGATGCGCGCGGTGAAGTTCTGATCGGCGCGGATTATGAGGATGTACTCTCTCCTAACGACAACGCCGGGAAAGCGCATTTGTTCAGCGGATCGAGCGGGGCGTGGATTCGGAGTTATCGTTCGCCCATGCCGCAGACTGAGGGTCATTTCGGATATGCGGTTTCGGGTTCGAAAGATTTGAATGGCGACAATTGCGGTGATTGGATGGTCGGGGCATACAAGGAACCGATTGGCGTCAATACTCAGGCCGGTCGTGTTTATGTGTTTGACGGTGTTTCGACCTCGACGATCCATTCGCTCGTTTCGCCGAATTTTGCGTCGAGCGGACATTTTGGCGTCAGCGTTTCGACGATGAATGATGCGACGGGCGACGGGATTTCGGAAATCATTGTTGGCGCGGATCAAGAAAGGCCATCAGCATTAGTCAATGCCGGACGCGCGTATGTTTTTAATGGCGCCACCGGATTAGTAATTTGGACGCTCATCTCTCCGGCTCCAGTTACGTCGGGAAGGTTTGGCGTAAAAGTTTCGGGTGTGCCCGACGCAACAGGTGATGGATTGGGCGATATTGCGATTGGCGAATCGGGAACAGGAAAAGTTTATGTGTTTAACGGCGCGACGGGTGCGCTCGTCTGGACGCTGGTCTCGCCTGGAGGCGGGCTGCTCGGTTCGGCCATTGCGGGAATTCAGGATTACAATTCGGATAGCCGTGGCGACATTCTATGTGGCGCACCTCTCGAGAGCGGGACGGCAACCTTTTCGGGTAAAGCCTACGTATTTAGTGGGGCGACAGGCGCGGTCTTGGCCACATTGCACTCGCCCAACGCGATGTTGAACGGCGCATTCGGTGCGGCGGTCGCGGGATTGCCGGACGCGTTCAGCGACGGCGAAGCGGACGTCATTGTCGGCGCGCCGGACGAATATCCAAGCCCCAGCCCGATCGAAGCCGGACGAGCCTATGAATTCTTCAGACTCAATCCCGCGAGGGATGGGTGGTTGTATGAATGATTTGAGAAGCTAGATTCCGCCGCCGTCGCCGTAGTTGATATTGCAATACTGCGGTTTGGTGCCGTCGGCAGCTTGAAGGTGACGCCAGCGTCCGGCGCGGCGATCTTCGCCCGGGAGGACGGGCGTCGTGCAAGGGGCGCATCCAATGCTCAGATAATTCTGCGCGTAGAGCTTGTGAACGGGCAAATCATGTTCGCGCGTGTAATCTTCGAGCTGCTCGAACGACCAATCGAAAATCGGGAAATAGCTTTTGCAGTTGAGGCGTTTATCGAAACCGATGGGATCAATTTTTTTGCGCGCGCCTTCTTCGGCTCGCATGAGGCTCGATATGGTTGCTCGGACGATGCGCGAGCGGGCGACCTTCAAGAACGGTTCTTCTTTGCGCATGTAGCAGCAATTGGGTTGGCCATCCACGAAGTTGTAGAGATCGCATCCAAATTTGTCGTGCTGCTGCTGCGGGGTCAGTTCGGGATAGACCGTATGGATTTGGACGCCCAGCCGCTCTATCAATTGGTCGCGCAGTTCGAGTGTTTCTTTGAAATGAAACTGGGTATCCACGAAGAGGACGAACGTCTGCGCGCGGAGAGTGTGAATCATGTGGATCAGCGCGACGGAAGGTTTCTGAAGACTCGTGAGCATGAGCGCCGTTTCGCCATACATCTGATCAATGGCGGCCATGCGCTCGATGGGAGAAAGCGCGACGAATTCCTCTACCGATAATTCCTTTGGTGTGGCGACAGTCGTATCCATCCCCGCATTTTACATGGTTGGTAATCGAACCGCAAGATTTGACACTCGCGCTTAGGCCTTTCATAATTGAGCGTCGTTCTGTTTCGGAACGGCGCAACCTCATTGAGGTTGGAAGATTCGATGACCGTAACCTAGGGTAGCCTCACTTTGTTCAGCAACCTTAGGCTTTGGGACGAAATCCCGTTGGGGTTTCTGAGTGTGGATGTGGCTGAAGCCCCCATTGCCTACATTGCCTACGGAAAAACGCGGATTCCGCTTCGGATGGATCCCAAGATCGCCGATTGGAAACTGATCGAGCCGAAGTACGAAGCGCCGCTGCCCGATCCGCATGCCGAATTTGTGAAAGCCGCGCGCGCTCCGATTGGCTCGAAGCCGCTGCGCGAGATCGCGAAACCGAGCGAGAAGGTCGTCATCGTGACCTCGGACGGCACGCGTCCGGTTCCGAATAAATTGCTCATTCCTTGGATTTTGGAAGATCTCGGAGTTCCCGATTCGCAGGTGACGATAGTGCTAGGGACGGGCACGCATCGCCCGAATACGCCTCAGGAAATCGAGGCGATGTTCGGTCCGGAAATTCCCAAGCGTGTGCGAATGGTCAATCACTCGGCGTTCGATGAAACGCAAAATAAGTTCATGGGGACGACCTCGACGGGCGGACGGCTTTGGATGGATCGCGAGTGGTTGGAGGCCGATAAAAGAATCGTCGTCGGTTTTATTGAGCCGCATTTCTTCGCGGGGTTTTCCGGAGGCGCGAAGGGTGTGGTTCCGGGGATCGCGGGAATCGAAACGATCCTCCACTTGCATGGTTACAAGTTGATCGCCGATCCGAACAGTGCCTATGGCGTTTTGGACGGCAATCCGATTCAGAATGACATTCAGGAGATGGTTGCGTATTGCCCGCCCGATTTTATGGTGAACGTGACTTTGAATTCCGATAAAGCCATTACGGGTTTTTATTTGGGAAATTATCAGGAAGCTCATCGCGTCGGATGCGCGCGGGTGAAAGAAACCGCGATGTCGAGAGTTGAGGCTGAGTTCCCGATTGTCGTCACGTCGAACAGCGGATTTCCGCTCGATCAAAACCTTTATCAGACGGTGAAGGGAATGTCGGCGGCGGTGCGAATCGCGGGTAAAGGCGGGACGATCTTCGTCGCGAGCGAATGCAGCGATGGATTGCCCTCTCACGGGAAATTCGGATCGCTCCTGCGCGGCGGGAATTCGCCGAAGGAGATCAACGACGCGCTCCGCGATGCCGCCGCGCCGACGCTCGACCAATGGCAGGCGCAAATCCTGACGAATATTTTGATGCATTGTGATGTCGCGCTGCTTTCCGCGCTCGATGCAGAAGCCGTAGCGGCAGCGAAACTGCGCGCGGTCGTGGATTTACAAGCGGGGATCGAGGCAAAAATCCGCGAGATCGGCCCCGGCGCGCGCGTCGCCGTCATGCCGGACGGCCCGCTTACGATTCCTTACGTTGGGGCGTAAGGTCGAGCACCCCCGCGCCCTTCCCAATCGCATACGAGTTTTCAATCGCCCTCGTAATAAAAGTTTTCGCCAGCCGGACAGCTTCGATTAAATTTTCGCCGCGAGCGAGATGAGCGGTTACGGCGGCGGAAAGTGCGCAACCCGTGCCGTGTGTGTTCTGAGTTGCGATTCGCGGCGATGCAAATTCGTGGAACGCTTCTCCATCGAATAGAAGGTCGGCGCAGCGGTCGGGAGTTTTGGCGTGGCCTCCTTTAATCAATGCGGCTTTCGCCCCCATTTGGACCAATCGTTCGGCGGCACGGCGCGCGAAATCGGCGTCGTCGTCAGGAATGCCCGTCAGGATCGCGGCTTCATCTATGTTGGGAGTGATCAGTCGGCAGATCGGAATCCATCGCGTTCGATAGAGTTCGATCCCCTCGTCGTCAATCAGGGCGCGTCCGGTTGAGGCAACCATGACCGGATCAACGACGAGATTGGGAATGGGATGCGATTCCATCGCGCCGAGCAGACTGCGCATGATTTCCGCCGATCCCAACATCCCTGTTTTTGCCGCGTCCGCGCCGATATCTTCCATCACGGCGTCGAATTGCTGTCGAACGGAATCGGGAGGCGGCAACCAAACTCCGCTAACGCCCATGCTATTTTGTGCGGTCACGGCGGTGACGACGCATGATCCATGAACTCCAAGCGATGCGAAAACTTTGAGATCGGCCTGCAATCCCGCGCCGCCTCCGCTGTCGGAACCGGCAATGGTCAGCGCTTTGTGATTCGGCGGGTTCATCGGAAAACCAAGCGGACGTATTAAACGCAAAGGACGCGAAGGACGCAAAGGAACAACATCATAAATTTTTTGAGCGAGTCCACGAAGGTAGAGTGGAAGCGGCATCTTGCCGCTTGCTTCCACAAGAGGCGAACAGTTTCAAGGGCGATCACCTGACGGCAGGCGAGAGGGTGAATTTTGAGACGGGGAATGTCGGGATGTTGAGAAAACGCGAAAATGGAATTATTTTATGGTCAAACGTCCCGGAATTCCGATGCACGTTTCAGCACGAGCCGCGAATTCACGGCCGATGCATTTTTTAAAAGGGACAGGTAATAATTCCGTCATGATTCATCACCAAGTTGAGTCAGACCCACAAGCATATTGTCGAAGGCCGTTTTGGAAGCCTCGTCGCGATCAGACGATGCGTGTTCGTACGTCAAGAGTGCTTCTCGTATGCGAACCACAGAGCGGGACGGAAGTCTGATGTTGCGATGAATTAGCAAAGTAATTGCATCATAGTTTGGAACAGGAATTATGTTCTTATAAAACTCATACGCATATTCTAAGCATGAACCGCAAGTGGATTTA
>CAZPIK010000243.1:0-6950 GCA_964586185.1 uncultured Candidatus Sumerlaeota bacterium
AGAATTCGTTTGGCCGCGGCCCCGGCGGGAGTGAGGCGACCATTTCGCAACGGAATGACCGGCATGTCTTCGATTTCGTCAATCTTGACCCGCGTCGTGATGACCTGCAAAAGATCGGAGGAGACCAGCTGGAAATTTACCCGCGCTTGTTCGCACTCCGCGATCAAGTTGAAGGTCTCATTCGGTGAAAGCGAGGGGACGGCAAAAAATACTTCTTCGACACGGTGGCGCAACAAGAGATTCACGATGTCGGAGGTGTCGCCAATGACAGGCAGGCCATCCACCGTCGCGCCTTTTAATTTTGGATCGCGGTCAATAAATCCAACTAGCTGATAGCCAATCTCCGGGTGATTGCGAATTCGGTCGGCAACTTTTTGTCCCGTATCGCCCGCGCCGATAATGGCGACCCGCGCGAGTCCATGTCCGCGCGAAATCAAAATCTCTTTCGTTCGGCGCAGAGCCGTGCGACTCGCGTAAACATAAAGCGTCATGCCGATTGAAGCGAATAAGATCACGGCGCGACCGATGTCGTAATCTTTGAACATATACGAAACGGCCATCGTTCCGATGAGCAGACCGATCCCCGCCTTGATGATGTTGCCAATGTGATTAAGCGAAGAGACGCGATGCTGATGCGCGTAATGCTCGAAGTAAGTCATGATGGCAAGCCACATGAGCAGCAGCCGCGGAAGAATCGCGCGGTAGTTTTCGTAGGCGTTGATCGGCTCGCCAAACGCCCCGTCCATCGCGCGGCGGATCGTCCACGCCCATTGCCATAGCAGACAAAACGCCACCGTATCGGCAAAGAGAAGTCCCAGAGTCAGGAACGGGCTTTTCCAGAGCGATTTCATTCCGCGGCGAGTCTAGCGGGACGCCCAAAGGATGAAAATCGAATTCGCAAGAATCAAGAACGTTAAAGAAATTGGATCAATCTCATCCGCTCACCCAAGCAAAGTTTGATGCCGGTACGAATAGAACATCTGGTTCATGGCACACTAGTTGCTTCCTTACCTAGCCCTTGGTAGAAGGATGCCCCATGACCGACGCACCCATTGACCGATTTCTTAAGGCACTCCATGCCCGCCTCGGTAAAATCACCGGCGGCAAGGTCGCCGATTATATTCCCGAACTCACGAAATCAAAGCCCGAGTGGTTCGGCATCTGCATCGCAACCCGCGATGGGCACGTCTATGAAGTCGGCGATTCGCTCCAACCCTTTACCATTCAATCCATCTCAAAACCGTTTACCTATGGCCTTATTCTCCAAGAAGAAGGCGAAGCGGCAGTCCTAAAGCGCATCGGCGTAGAGCCTTCGGGTGATGCGTTCAACGCAATCAGCCTCAAGCCCGGCTCCGGTTGCCCGATGAACCCGATGATCAATGCCGGAGCCATCGCAGCGTGCGGAATGGTCAAAGGCTCGGATTCGAAAGAGAAATTCGAGCTTATCCGTTCGACCTTATCCAAGCACGCCGGACGCGAACTCGATGTGGATATGGACGTTTACAATTCCGAAAGCTCGACCGGACACCGCAATCGCGCCATCGGCTGGATCCTCCGGAATTTCGATATTCTCCAAGCCGAACCGACCCCTGTTTTAGAGACTTATTTTCAGCAGTGCTCAATTCGTGTCACTTGTCGTGACCTTTCGCTCATGGCGGCGACCCTCGCAAACAACGGAATCAACCCCATAACGGGCGTCCGCGCAATCGCGTCCGACTGCGTCCCCAAGGTCTTGAGCGTCATGTCTACTTGCGGAATGTATGACGGTTCGGGCGAGTGGGTCTATCAGGTCGGGCTGCCCGCGAAAAGCGGCGTCGGCGGCGGGATCATCGCGGTTTTGCCCGGACAGCTCGGCATCGGCGTTTTTTCGCCACCGCTCGACGAATGGGGCAACAGTTTGCGCGGCATCGCCGTTTGCCGTGAACTCTCGCGCGAACTCGGACTCCATCTCCTCGCCGTTACGTCCCCTCCCTCAACTTCGATTCGTCGCCGCTTCGATCGCCGAACCGTTTCTTCAAAGCGTCGCCGTCGGCGCGACGAGGACGAATATCTTCGCAGCGTCGGCGACCGCATCCGCGGGTTTCACGTTCAGGGCATGCTGAGCTTCGGTATGGCCGAGCCGATTCTCCGCGAGATCATGGAAGTCTCCGAGTCCGCCGATTTCTTCATCGTCAATCTTCGGTCAGTTCTCGGCATGGATTCGTTCATCGCAGATTATTTTGCGCAGACGCGTCGCCAACTTCTGGATCGCGGCAAGCTCCTCCTCTTCACCGAATCGAGCGGTGTTCGTCCCATTCTCTCCGCCGCCGGAATCGAATCGGGCGCGCTTTTTCAGGACGACGACTTCGCGCTCGAATTCTGCGAGGAAAGCCTGCTTAAGAAAATCGCGGCGGCGACGGGTTCGTATGACGAATCCGTTCCACTCGATCAATGCGATCTGCTGCTGGGCCTCACACCAGATGAATTGCGCCGCATGGATTCGCTCATGGAAACACGGCGATACAAGCCCAGCGACCCGATTATTCGCGCGGGGGACATTGCGACCGAACTTTTCGTCCTGACCCAAGGCCTCGCGACGGTCGTTCTTCCCAAAGAAAAGGGGCAGGTGCGCCTTGATGTATTTGCAACGGGCATGACGTTCGGCGAAGTCGCGTTTCTCGATCAAGCCCGCCGCACCGCCGACGTGCTCGCCAGCTCGGAAGTCGTCTGCCGGGTTCTGACCCGCGCGCAATACGAAAAAATCGGCGCCGAGGCTCCGCTCATCCGCATCAAGATTCTCGAAAACATCGCGCGCGGACTCTCCGCGTCCCTCCGCCGCGCCAACCTCCAAATCGAATCACGCGCCTAAGCCAAGGGATAATGCCGCCTAAAAACCGGCTAATTCCCGCCCAATTCAAGGGATGCATCTCCCCCTTTTCTTTAGCCTTGACGCGCATGTTAGAGAGCCAAGAAAGGATCGCAAAATGCATACAATCATTCGTCCATTTCATTTGAGGAATTCTGCAAGAGCGCCGATTTTCTGCGATAGCGTTCCGCCGTCCAAGATCACCGCACGAGATCGCATTCCGGCAACGGCGGCGAAAGAATACCTGCGCGTCTCTCGCGTCGCCAAACGGCTCGACGTATCGCCCAAATACATTTACCAACTGTTATCCGAAGGGCGGCTGGAATGCGTCCGGCTCGGCCCGCGCCAAGTCCGGATCCCGACCGATTCGCTCGAACGATTTCTCAAGTCTTTGCCAAGCGATCTTTCCAATCTTTCTTGAAACCCACGAAGATTCAAAAGAACTCAACATTCCTCTCTTTCTTGAAACCCCGAATGGGGTTTCGTAACAAAGCCCAGGGTTGCCGAACGTAGTGAGCCTACCCTGGGTAAGTCGAAATAGATTCTTCAACCGCAACGCGGTTGCGCCATTCGTCATTCAAAACACTTCTCGCCCTCGTCCCGATCCAATCACGCCCACTGATTTCGTCGCGCCGTTTCGTGCCATGCGAATCGCGGAAGCCCAAGCGTCGGGCGCGTCGTCGTGTTCGCCGTGCGGATAATCGCGAATCTGATCCATGAACGCCTTCGGGATTTCGCCGTCCATGAACATCCATCCGTTTCGCAAACACGGCTCGATCATGGCGATGCGCGAGGCTTTCGATGAATCGTGCGAGATTCCTTGCGCGTTGATTTTCCACGGCGTTCGACCAGCCTTTCTCCGTCGCGCGCCTTCCTCTTGGATCAAATCAAGGAGCACGCGCTGGAATCCATTGGTCTCGACGCCGAACCGCGCATAGTTCCATTTCGCCTGAAGTTCGAAGATTTTTTCGACTTGCCGCGAGGGCGTCGCTCGCTCGATCCATCCATCCAGAAGATAGAAATGACCGCGCGGGTCTTTTCCAACAGTCGCAATCGCCGCAAAGTCGCCGCTCTCTTTCGAGCCGCCGCGACCGCCGAGAGCGGGATCGAGAAACCCAACAATTTCGAGATCAGCTAAAGGAATTTCTGGACGCGGTTTATGGCCATTCATGGAATTGACAATGATGCGCGAACCGCAAACCCGGAACGTCGGAACGCCCGTCAGATCGAGCAGTCCGCCCCCTTGCGCGGGGGGCTGATTCTGCTTTTCCTTATTGAAGGACTTCTCGCCCTGCGAGGCGCGCTTGGATTGAAGTTCGTAATACGATTCCTTTTCGGGCCAAAGGACTCGCACGCCTTCCATCATCTCGCTTTCGCGATCAAGGAAAAATTTGCGTGCCGTCAAAACGCGATCCGGATCGTCGAGGTTCACGAACTTCGCGCGCCACTGTTTCCAAAGCGATTCATTTCGCGCCTCCGAAATAATCGCCCGGAAAAGCCGCCCCGTGACCTCCGGACGCAGCATCAGCCGCGCGGGAAGCGCTTCGACATGCATCAGCGTGCCGATTACATCAATGTTGGTGTATCCATTGCCAAGGTGTTCAATGACCTCCGTCATCCATTCGTATAGACGATCCCGATAGCGCGAAGAGAGCGCCCGCGCGGAACTTTCAACGTCGTCCAGAATAATCCACGTCGGACGCCATTCGCCGTGGGTCAGACCGCGCAATTCGCTGCCGGCGGAAAAGGCGTCCACGCGACATTTTCCGACGATGAGCGAATTCGCGCGGCTTCGTTTGATCTTACCCAGCGTTCCAGAAAACGCCTCCTTTAGTGTTTCGTTTTCAAGGAGCGCGTCGCGAATATTATCGAGCCGCGTGACCGCCTGCCGCTCCGTCGCCGAAAGAATAATGATGTAAGGATCGTTCTGCTTCACGATTGCGTGAATGGGAAAAACGAGCGAAACGAGCGACGACTTCGCCATGCCGCGCGGCGCAAGCACGACGTCCATCGAGCCGCGTCGCTCAGGCGGGTTCGCGCGGGTTTTCATCTCCCGCCGGGCAAAGAGATATTCATGCAGTTCGTTCCAATTGAGTCGGCAGATGTTCGGAAAATATTTCTTGGCAAATTCGGGCAGCGGTTGAACTTGAGGGGATGGATTCAAATCGGGTTGAACCGTATCGGTTTGCATGGATGGAGCCTCCAGATCGCGCCCCAAGAAGCGCGAATCGGAGACCATCCTAATATGAACCGTTTAGGTTGTGACTTCCCTTACAACCCCTTAAACACCCTTAAATCCACTTAAGTTTAGCGGGGATGGATATGAAAAAACGCGCGGGGGAAATTTTTAAATTTCCAGCCGCGCGTTTTTTGGGTTGGTGTAGACGGATCTATTGCGCCCCTGCCGCGCCTGCGCTTTTAGGCGCGAACGAGGGATCATAAGCGTTCAGGTTTTCTCCGGGATAAGTGTAGCTGAGGAAAGCGAACATCATTTCCGCCGTCGTCGGCTCGCCAAAGCGCACCGTTGCATTCGGATCGGGATTCGCCGGATTGCTCGCCGAGTTATTGTAATGCGCCTTCGCGAAGAGCTTCGTTCCCTTCGGCAACAGCATAGGTTCTTTCAACTGATAGATCGTCTGCCAGTTGAAATCATACTTTGGAACCCAGATGAGGTCTTTCGTTTGGCCGTCGGGCGTCTGAATCCAGACCTTCATGTCTTTGCCACGAAGGTGCATATGCGGCATGACCGTGCTGAGTTCGATGTCCTCTTCCAACGTAAGCGAGCCGGAGACTTCATGATTTTCGGCATTGGGCGGAATGGAGAAGAAGACGTTCGCGATGGCGTCGCCGCGGTGCATTTTCTTCACGGGATAATCGGCAAAGATCATTCCGATGCTCGAACGATCGCGCTCTTCCTTGCCCGGTTCTTTGTGATAGTGCATTTGGAAAACGATGTCTGAACCTGCGGCGATAAAGATCGCTTCGCCGGGAGGCATCACGTGCGGCGCCGTTCCGGGAGCCATGCCGCCCAAGGCGGAAACTCCCCCTAACCCGCCGCGTCGCCCCTTGCGACCCTTTTTCTCGTCTTTGCCTCTTGAGAAGCCCTCGCCCTGCGCGCCACTCACTTCCTGTCCTTCTTTAATGGACATGTTGCCCGGCTTCGCGAATGCGATAATATGATGGACGACAGCCAGATTTCCCGGACGACACTCGACGGCTTTGACCCATCGGTCTTCTTTGAAATCGGTCTTCATGACGACATAATGGTATTCGTCTTCGAGCGATGCGGGGAGCACTTCATCCTCGGCGAACGTAAAGACCACGTCAGGTTTGCCGATCTTCCAACCTTCCGTAATCGGAAGCGGGGCGGGCATGTCCTTGGGATCGCCCGGCTCGGCGCCCGAGTCCGCCCAGTTCGCAATCGTCGCAATTTCGGCTTCGGTCAGACGGCGATCGTTCTTCCACTCTCCAACGGAGGGATCGGCATGCCACGGCGGCATGGTCTTGTCGTTGACCGCTTTTTTGATGGATTTGACCCACGGGCGGACGTCGTCATACGAAATGAGCGACATCGGAACAGCTTCACCGGGGCGATGGCATTCCTGGCAATTCTTCTGAAAGATCGGCGCGACGTCTTTGGCGTAGGTCGGTTTATCCGCCGCTTCCGCCGGTATGGAGGCCGCCAAACCGAATAAAGTCAAAGTCCCAACCGCAAAGTGGCTCAATTTCATATTCCTAACCTCTCCGATAAAAGCTCCCAGCATTTTGAAGAACGGGCGCGAGGCGGTCAAATGCAAAATCGCGGCCAGACGTCCCGTCCATCCACATTTTAAGACTCGCGGTTTTCCGGTAAGGTTTGGCCGAAATCCTTGGCTCGCTCCTTGATTGACAGGGGTTTGCGGCGACCCTAGAGTGGTAGGTTTAGCGTCCGAGAACGCATCGAAATAACATGAGAGGCCTGATCGCTCCGAAACCATGATTACCGCCGCCGAAATACGCCGAAAATACGTGGAGTTTTTTGTTTCCAAGGGGCATCGCCACGCTCCCAGCGCGCCGCTCGTCCCCCCCGATGATCCGACGCTCCTTTTCACGACCGCCGGAATGG
>CAZPIK010000244.1:0-6945 GCA_964586185.1 uncultured Candidatus Sumerlaeota bacterium
CCGCTCGGACGTAACAATCTACGAGGACACCCTTAAACATCGACCAGATAATTATAGGACCCTTAACAACCTGGGAGTGGCGCATCAACGAAGCGGGCGGATTGAAGAGTCCGAGGCAACGCTACGGCGTTCAATCGAGGCCAAGCCCGATGTGGCTTCGACTTGGACGAATTGGGGCAAAGCTCTTGCCGACTTGGGAAGGACGGACGAAGCGGAGGCCGCGTATCAGCGCGCGATGAAGCTTAAGGCTGATGATCCGGCTCCGTATTTCCGAATGGGCATTCTTCGTCGCAAACAGAAGCGCATGGAAGAGGCGCTCCCTCTGTTCCGCCGCGCCACCGAACTTGAAACGCATAAGAGCGCGTATTACGTCGCGCTCGGGACGACATTGCTTGATCTGGGGAAACCGGATGAGGCCACGCTGCAGTTCAGGCTGGCGCTCACGCTCGACCCCAATCATCTCGAGGCAATCAAGGGGCTGGCGCTGGCTTGCGCCGATTTGGGCAACCTTGAGGGTGCGGAGCAACTGTTTCAACGGGCGGTCGAACTCGAACCGGGGGATTCGCAAACTTGGAATAACCTCGGCGTTACCCGCGCCCGAAGACACAATCGCCGAGGCGCCGGGGAGGCGTTCGCGCGCGCGCTCGAGATCAATCCATCAGATGCCGATGCCGCCGCGAACTTGAGACAGTTGAAGCCATAAGATTAGGCGACCGCAACGAATTTCAAAGGCCAATAATCGCCCTATGGTGAATCGTCGCGAGCGAACGATTCGCATGGCCAAAAACGGCGATATCCAAATCCAAGAACTCACGCTCCTTCTTTTTCCATGCCGCGGCGACGCGGCCTCGGAGCGTCACATTTTCTCCGTTCTCAATTGTTCCAAAATGCCGAGTCGTGCTGGCGACGTGAATCCACGGTCCAAGCGCGATGTTGTCCCTCGTGATGTAATTGGCTTGCGCCGGAATGAACGCGGGATGAGCTGGCGCACGCGAATTGAAATAAATCGGTAGCGTTTCGCACATGTCGGGCACGAACGTCGCCTGCGAAAGCGAAAGATCGAATTGAAATTCGCGCTTGCCCAGCGGAGCGCCCACGGGCCACGCCTCAATCCGCGCAGGTTTGCGGAATTCACGCGCAGGAGCCGCAACGTCGGGATAGTCCGAAATTTTGGGAGGAAGCGAGGACGAATCCATTCCCGCCTCGCCAACGGCGCGCAAGTCACCGTTCAAATCTTCCACCTTTAATTCTATTTTCAAGGGTTCCGCAGCCACAACCCAAGCGCGCGCGACCACAGTTTCTCCGTCATAAACCGGCTTGATAAACTTGGTCGTGATCCATCCGCTCTCGAGCCAATCTCTACCGAGTCGCTCAACCACCGGATGCGTCATATAGCCATAAACTCCGACGCCGGGAACAAGACCGCCGCGAAACCCATAACGTCCTGCGATCTCGTCGCCATGAATTTGGTTGTCCGAATCCTTCGCGAAGTTCTTGGCAATCACGCGAAAAGAAGGTAATTCCTGAAGTGCCATGCCGCGTTTTTCCATCTCCTTTTTCATCTTTTCGCTCACCCTGTCCGCCGCAATTTGGACATCGTCCATTGCGTTCGCGCTCGAACCCGATCAAGTGCTTCTCGTTTACAATCGCGCCGATCCCGATTCGGCGGCGATTCGCGACCATTATCTCCAACTTCATCCGGGCGTCCACGATTTGAATCTTGCCAATCTCGATTTGGTCGGAAGGCACACCATCACTGCATCGGTCTATGCGCGTTGGATTCGCGCGCCTATTCGTAAACATCTTGCAACTCATCCTGATCTTAAGGAAAGGATCGTTTGCATTGCGCTGACGCTGGGCATCCCGCACAGAATAGAAGACGCAAGCCATCCCGAATCGGGCGACGACGCGGCGCTCATGCGGCGGGAGTGGCTCGACCGGGGCGATTTCACGGCGGCATCTGTGGACTCTGAACTCACCTTGCTCTGGCAGGATTTGGAACGCAACGAATTCGGCGGAAAGTTCGATAGCAAAGCCGATGGGTTTATCGCGAATCCCTGTTTTGGGGCTGAGCGGCCTGCCAGCGAGTATGACCGCCGTTTTTGTGGGGCGCCCAAGCAATTCACGCAGATCGTAAAGGCCGGGGCGGATTTGGATTCGCCGCAAGCGGGATGGGCGGCGGCCGAAGCACGGCTACCCGCAGCGCGCCTTTCTCCCGGCGATATTTATCTCGTCGTGCGATTGGATGGGCCGTCGCGTCGCGATGTTCTCGTGCTCATCAATCGTTCGCGAAAGATTGAAATCAGGAAAAGCGAAGTCGCAATCGTAATGGACGCCGATGCTTGGCGCGATTTTGACAAAGGCGATTACGATGACGCCGAAAAACGACTTCAGAAAAATGGCTGGCGCGTGACGCACGACCGCACAGCCAATTTTCTGACCTCCG
The DNA here is from genome assembly GCA_964586185.1 of uncultured Candidatus Sumerlaeota bacterium. GTDB lineage: Bacteria > Sumerlaeota > Sumerlaeia > MVZB01 > JAJFLK01 > CAZPIK01. The sequence goes on from CAZPIK010000244.1 coordinate 2,447, forward strand.
ACGAAATGACCACGCCCGTCATTGCTTACGCTGGTTACGGCCTTAACGCCGCTGGCGATTCGCCCGGCTCGACCGATTACATCCGCGAGCTTCATTTCGCGCCCGGCGCAATCTTCAACACGCTCGAAAGTTTCAATGGACGCGATTTCGGTGGCGCGGGCGACCGGCGTGAAAGACCGCAAACGCAAGTCGCCGATTTTATCGCAGCGGGCGGGACGTTCGGGATCGGCAATGTTTGGGAGCCGTTTTCTTTTTCTGCCGCGTCGAACGCCGAACTGCTCGACGCCATGCTCATTCGCGGCTGGTCCTTCGCCGAAAGCGCTTACGGCTCGCTCCGCGCGCTGAGTTGGCAACAGATCGTCGTCGGCGATCCGCTCGCGCGAATTACCGTGCTGCCGTGAACGGTTCATTCGGCCTAAGCAAGCAACTCCAAATTTGAAACAACTTCTTTGCGCCTCTGCGCCTTTGCGTTAGTTTCTTTTTTAGTCGGGAGAATTTGAAGCGGCGCGCGGCGAAGTCGGGGCGTCGGAGTAACGAGTCGGCTCTTCGATGTAAATCACTTTTTCGCCGGGAAGCGCCATCTTGAATCGTTCCCGAATCGCCTTCTCAGCGGGAAATCCACCCGAAGCGAGCTTCGTTTTTTCCGCCATGAGCCGCGCATATTCACCTTCGAGTTTTGAAACTTCCTCGGCGTTCCTGCGCATTTGCGCGCGCGAGTTCAAGAATTCGCGCAGCGTGTCGAAATTGATTCCCATCCAAAGAACGAGCGGGACGAAGAGATATGCAGCCCATTTGGCGAGCGCAAATGGACGCGGCAGCGGAGGCGTATTGGAAAGGGGATTGCCCTGCATGGGTAGGATCAGCATCCCGAACGACTACTGGAACGAAGGCAGGGCGCAAACGCCCGGAGCCTGAGCACGCCGGAAGGTTACTTTCCCGACGCGATTTTCACCAGTCCTTTTTCGCTCTCCGATTTCATCCATGATTCCATTCGAGAATTTATCCAAAGCACGTGAAAGCCCTCCTAAATCGAATGTTGAGAGTCTTTTTTGTTTGCCAATTCCTCGCTCATGCCCGATAATGCCCTCCGCAAGGATTAAGTTATTGGGTTCGCCGGAACCGGTTAATTTGATCGTCGGCTAAGGTTTCTAATCGTGGGCGACGATAATTTTCGAAATGAGAGTCGAGCAGCCCCCTTGGCGCTCCATTCGATCGAAAGATGCGAACATGATCAAAATTGATATCGTCAAGCGCATCGCACAGCACTTGAAGCTGAAAGATTCGGAAGCTTTATCCATTACCGATGCAATTATTGATTGCTTAAAGGAAACGATCCACTCCGGCAGTCGGCTTGAGATTCGCGATTTCGGAGTGTTTCAAGTCAAAACCCGAAAGACACGCACGGGGCGTAATCCCCGTAATTTGAAGGAATATCCCATCCCACCACGACGCGTGGTGACGTTCAAGCTAGGCAAAGAATTGAAGGATTTTTCCGTGACGCGTCAAGGGGGGGCTCGAAATTCCGGTGGTGGAAACGACGACAAATCTCGAAAGCCTCAAACCGATTCAACGACTTCCAGCGAACAGTAGCCGTCTATTCAAGTTTCCGTTTCGCCGTGCCGTTCACAACCGATACGCGGTGCAGCTTTTCGTCCAGGACGTAATCGTCGTCCGTCCCCGCTTCTCCATCTTCTCCAGTGGAACTCAAAAGTCTGCTTTCGTGGTCGTACAAAAACTCGCGACCCCACGCATCATGGATATCAAGACTTCGCCCTTCATCGGATTGCGCAAGTTCGCGTAGATCAAGCGGACGGCGCTTGTGACGAATTTCATACGCGAGCAGCTGGATTGTGATTTGCGTCATTCGTTCGTGATTGATCTTTTCGGGGTTCTCTTTCAAATCAAGCGCGCCGCCCGGTTCAAGCGCCTGCTCAAGCGCCGCCGTATTCAATTTGGCCGGCCGGCGCGTTACAAGTGACTTCGGCGCGCCACTCTGCGTAATCTGGTAGAACCTGACAATCGCAAATCCGAAGGAGAGCAAGACTCCTAGCCCCATCCAGAATGCGGGTTCGTAGATCCAGCCGGGTGGGGATGCGCTCGCTTTCATTACGCCTGCATCCGCTATAGGCGCTGATTTCGGCGGGAGCCGTTTGGGCGTTGCATTGCGCGAAAGAATTGCAAGCCTCGCTTCCTTAAGGTCTGCGATCAAATCGGAGTAACTCTGATATCGCTGCCCAGGTTCCTTCTGAAGAAGGTGAACCAAAATATCATCCACGTCCGCAGGGAGATCGGGTTCAATCGCGCGGGGCGAGGGCAGCGGCGTCTTCGCGTGCTTCATAATAATGCCCATCGGAGTATCCGCATCAAACGGCGATTGCCCGACGAGCAAGTGATAAAACGTCGCGCCGAGCGAATACATATCCGCGCGGAAATCGAGGCTTTGCCCCAGTCCCATTTCGGGAGACATGTAACGCGGAGTGCCCAGCACGATCCGCTCGCGCGATTGATCCGTATCGTGATGCAGCGCCTTCGCCAGCCCAAAATCAAGCAACTTCACCGATTGGTTGCTGTCTATCATGATGTTCGCAGGCTTCAAATCCCGATGGATCACATGGCTCTTCCATGCTTCGTCAAGCGCCTCGGCGCATTGGATCAGCCACATGAGAACGGTCTCGTGCGGAACGGTCTCGCGATCTTGAATGATGTCGGACAGCGTTCGGCCCCGGACCAACTCCATCACCAGATAAGGCCGCTTGTCGGAAGTCTGTCCATGTTCGATGAGTTGCGCGACGTGCGGGTGCTTGAGCGATTCGACGATTCGCGCTTCACGCTCGAACCGATTCTGCGCGTCACTATCCTGCATCAAGTCGGGACAAAGAAGTTTGATCGCCACCTCGCGGCCTTGCCCGTCGTCGGCTTCGTAAACATCGGCCACCGCGCCTCCGCCGATCCGCCGTTTCACATGATAGCGGCCAATCTTCGAAGGCTCGGAGGAAGGTGGGCTTGCAGACTGCATCGTCGCCCTAACCAGAAACTGAGATCCAACGGATCACTATCCCATGAATGTAAGAAACCCCAAAGGGGTTTCGGCTCAAAGCCCAGGGTTGCCGAGCAACGCGAGGCTACCCTGGGTAAAGGACGCCACTCTTGCAACCTCAACGAGGTTGCGCCGTTTCCATGCGAGTGGTTGCCAATGATAAGACGCGTTCCATTATGCTACGCCGACCAACCATGCGCATCGCGGACAGCTACCATTGCCGCAAGGATGTCGTTCCACGTTTCCGACTTCATCATCGTCGCGTTCGGGAACATGCAACCATCCCAGCAGATGTGCTTGATCTTCTTCTCGACGTTTCCGTTGCCATCCCGCAGCCAGTATCCCGCGCGTTTCGGAATATCAAGCTTCCCGTTCGGGTCTTTCGGAAGGCAATGACGCCCCGTCTTATCGTGCGAGCCGGAACCAAAAACCGTCGCGTCATTTTGCGCAACGTGGAAATCAATCGTCCAAGGCCGCAACGCATCGGTCAATTGTTTATAAGCCGCATCCAGCGTTGCCGTATCTTTCCAATCGAAGTTCGCGGGAAGCAACGCATCCGACGCCGCGTTGTAACCCAGCAAATAAAGAAGCGTGTGCGCCATATCGGCTTGAAAGCCGAGCGTCTTAGGATTGCCGACCTCTTCGAGCAGCCGGATCATTTCCTTCCAACTGTGCATTCCGCCCCAGCAAATTTCACCCTCGGCGGCCAGCCGTTCACCGTGATCCTCGGCAATCTTGCACGCCTCGCGAAACGTCGCCGCAATCTTCTTCGTGTTCCCGGCGGGGTCTTTAGCCCAATCCCCGACGCCGCTCGCCGAGTCAATCCGGACAACGCCATATGGACGCGCCCCCATCTCGCGCAACTTCTTTGCGATCCGACATCCCTTGCGGACTTGCGTCAGGAAACTTGCGCGTTCCTCTTCGCTCCCCATCGCCGAGCCGCCACCCGTCGGCGGCCAGACCGGAGCCACGACCGAACCAATCGCGAGATTGCGCTTGGCCGTCTTCTCGGCAAGCTTCTTCAGATCGTCGTCGGTGGCGTCAATATCCACATGCGGCGCAAAAAGAAAAAGATCAACGCCATCGAACTTGACGCCGTTGCAGGAAGCGGCGGCGGTCAGATCAAGCATCGTATCGAGTTCAATCGGCGGCTCGGAATCAGGTCCTTTACCGACCACCCCCGGCCACGCGGCGTTATGCAGTTTCGGAAAATTATTTGCCATCGTCGGAAATCCTTCCTAGTGAATTCGTTCTTCCCCAACGTGTTAGCCGATCCTCCCGAAACTTGCACCAGAAAATCGCGCAATCGGCGCTGTGATTGATCTCCAACCCCCGCTCAGATTACACTTGCCTCGCTTCAAACCTGATGTCTCAGATTTGAAATCTGAAATGCAGGATTTCAAATGTGGGAGGCGGTCTCCGACCACCGATATAGCGTAAGAATCTTTACGAATCGGCGGTC
>CAZPIK010000245.1:0-6931 GCA_964586185.1 uncultured Candidatus Sumerlaeota bacterium
AATCCCGAAGCGTGGATTTGGTATCACGAAAATATTGGCAAGGGACGTTGCCCGATTGTGGATACGTGGTGGCAGACCGAGACCGGCGGCATTCTCATCACGCCGCTTCCGGGGATCACGGCGACGGTTCCGGGACTTGCGACGCGACCCTTCCCCGGCATCGAGGCCGACATCTTGAATGAGAAGGGTGAGCGGATTGAAATCGGCGGAGGTTATCTCGCGATCCGCAAGCCGTGGCCGGGAATGTTGCGCGGAATTTTCGGCGATATGGATCGCTACGTGAAAACCTATTGGAGCAAGTGGGATAACTCGACCTACTTCCCCGGCGACGGCGCCAAGCGCGACGCGCGCGGATACTTCTGGATTTTGGGCCGGATTGACGACGTGCTGAAAATATCCGGGCATCGGATTGGAACGATGGAAGTCGAGGGAGCGCTGGTGGATCATCACGACGTGGCCGAGGCCGCCGTCATCGGTCGCCCGCATGAAATCAAGGGACAAGCCATCGTCGCATTTGTAACGCTGAAAGAAGGGCGCGAAGCCAGCGATAAGAAAAAGAAGGAACTGACGGAGCATGTCGCCGAAAAGCTCGGCGCGATTGCCAAACCGGAGGAAATTATTTTCTCCGTCGAACTGCCCAAGACGCGCTCGGGCAAGATCATGCGGCGGCTATTGCGCGACATCGCCGAAGGCCACGCCTTGGGCGACACCACGACTCTCACCGATCCGACGGTGGTCGAGGGACTGAAGAAGCAATATGAGGAGAAGGAAGGGTGAGCGGCTTAGGTTGTGGTAAGGTTTATGATATAGAGCGCGCACGACAAGTCGAATAAGGCGCATAGATTATGAAAAAGAAGTCCGCTACTAAAAGGGCTGCGCTCGCGCCTCATGTTGACATGCAACGTGGATACGCCCTTGATTACGCCAAGGCCAAACCCAACCGCTTTGCGGCTCGGTTGAGTAAGGACGCTATCGCGATCGTGCTCGATTCGGATGTCGCTCCTTTAGATCCGAAAACTAAAAAGCTTGCCTGATTTCTGATCGTAGGTTTCTTCCCATGCACCGGTGTACGGATACTTTTCACCGAACCGTATTCATTTTCTTCGCTGCTACAATCATCGTCGGCGTGCCGATGGCGGCGTGGGCAAACGCTGGCACGGCACTGATGATGGCGGGGTTTTTGCATCTCACTATTGGCAACGCGATACTCGGCGTGGTCGAGGGACTTGCATTGGCTTCAATGTTTCGGCTGCACGATGGAAAGTGCATCGCTTTATCAATCATCGCCAATTACGCGTCCGCGTTTATGGGAGGCGTTTTCGGTTCTCACGCCCTTATGCTCCCTTTTACGGTGGACTTGTATAGTGCGAAGTATTTGTTTTGGGTGTGGGTTTTTACCGCCTACGTTCTGACGCTACTGCTCGAGTTTCCTTTTGCTTTCCTTCTCCTGCGCAAAGACCCACAAAGGCTCCGAAAATCCATTCGCGGCACGCTCATAATCCAAACGATTTCCTGCGCGTTGCTCTTTACTTGGTATTGGAAGGCAAGCGTAATGACGATCTATACAGAAACTAAAATTGTTGCGCCGGCAGCGCTCACGTTTCCGAATAACGTAGCGCTGTACTACATTTCATCGGAAGACGGTGATGTTTATGTTACGCCCTTGTCGGAAATGAAGCCGCGAAAGGCGTTCGATTTGAACTCTACCGACAGGAATGATCAGATCTTTGCGCAAGAATCCGCAACCGATAGTAATCAATGTCAGTTGATCGCCAGACTTCAAGGACCCTCCCATGAGAAACCGCTGATGGTGACCGTAAGCGATTCGAGTATTCCGAAAGAAAAGGTCGGTATTGCTTATCCTAACCCATCTGCAGTTGGCATGAAAAGCGACCCCGGAGGCACTTGGGGTAGTTATGGTCTTGACGGCTGTCTCGGAACAGCCCAAGAAAGCCCATGGGAGATTTCAACGGATGTGTGGGCTGTAAGTGGATTGCGAGGAACTCACTCCGAAACTCATGAGCATTTCCGCATTGCTGCGGAAACACCCTTTATTTGGTGGTATGTGCGTAATGCAACTCACTTGCCCGGCGATCTCGTAATCTTCCAACTCGGCGAGGATCAAATTTGCGTCTATGACATCAATACTAATCGGGTGGCGCTGTTGGTCAAAGGGCGTGGTCCGTTGCCGGTATTGGCAGAGAACGAATCACTATGAATGCGGATGCTTCTTCGGACTGCTCACGACAAAGCCATTGACCATTTTTCTCCCGTGCCGGATCGTGGACGACGAATTTCGGCGCGGGGAAACTCGATATGCGTTTTGCGCGCCTAGGGAGTATGTGAAATGAGATTAAAGGACAAAGTCGTCGTCATTACGGGCGCGGCCGGAGTCGGAATCGGTGGCGCGTGTGCGCGGCGGTTTGCGCAAGAAGGCGCGAAGATCGTCATGAGCGACGCGCATGCCAAGCGGACCGAAGAGGCCGCGCAAAAAGTCGCGAGCGAATTCGGCGTCGAAACCCTCGGAGTCGAGTGCGACGTGCGGCGGCGCGATCAGGTCGAGAACTTGATGAAATCGGCGCACGCGCGGTTTGGCCGCATTGACGCGCTCGTGAACAACGCGGGGATCAACGTCCTCAGCAACGTTGTGGATATGACCGACGAGCAGTGGGACCTCGTGATCAACGTTTGCCTTCGCGGGACGTTCTATTGCGTCCGCGCGGTTTTGCCTTACATGATCGAGCAGAAGGCGGGAGCCATCGTCAGTCTCTCCTCGACGGCGGGTTTGGAAGGCAGTGTTCAGCAGTGTCACTATGCGGCGGCCAAGGCGGGGATCATTGCCTTCACGAAAACGGTCGCCAAAGAAGTTGCGATTCATAATATCCGGCTCAACTGCATCGCGCCGGGACTCATCATGAACCCGTTCCTTGAGCGGATTTATCCGAAGGAAAAACTCGAAGAAAACCTGAAGCGCGCGCCGCTCCGCCGCAAGGGAGAACCGCTCGATATCGCCAACGCCGCGCTGTTTCTGATTTGCGATGAGGGGAGTTACATGACCGGCCAGACGATGTGCCTCTCCGGCGGCCACGTTATGATCCCATGATGAGCGAACCCAAAATCCTCCACCTCGCCGACTTCCCGGACGCGATTCCGATTCTCGCGAAGTGGCATCACTCGCAATGGGGATACATGAATCCCGGCGGCAGCGTCGAGGTGCGCATCACCAGCATGCAACAACATTTGCAGAAGGAACGGATTCCGACAACGTTCGTTGCCCTCGAAGGCGAGAGGGTTCTCGGCTCGGCGAGTCTTGTGGAAGAGGACATGGACACGCGGCCCGATTTGCGCCCTTGGCTTGCATCGGTTTACGTGGATGAATCGCTGCGCGGAGGTGGGATCGGTTCGGCGCTCGTTCAGCGCGTTACCGAGGAAGCGCGGAAAATCGGCGAGACGCAGCTTTTTCTTTTCACTCCCGATCGCGAAAGCTTCTACGCGCGGATGGGTTGGACGACCTTGGAACGCGTTCACTATCGCGGCGAGGACGTGGTCCTTATGCGCCTCGCGCTCGATCTGGATTCTTAAAAACTTTTTCAGCTTGACATTTTCCGCCCGTAGCCCTCAACGGCATTATAGCATCCCTGCGATTTTATTGGGTCAAATGCGATTCTTTGATTGACGGTTCGCCCGTTGTTCCCAAAATACGGTTGAAATCCGCGCAGTATAGTCGCGGAAGATTTTACGCATGAGGGGAAAGGGTATTGAACATGGCCAAGTCAGCCAAACCAATGACGAAGTCGCAACTCGTCGCAGCGCTCGCCGAAAAAATCGGCGTGAGCAAGAAGCAATCCGCGGAGGCGCTTGAAACGCTTGCCGGGATTGCCTACAAGGAAGCCAAGAAGGGCTTCACGATTCCTGGGATCGGAAAACTGGTCCTCGTCAACCGCAAGGCGCGCCTCGGGCGCAATCCTGCGACGGGCGAGACGATTCAGATTCCGGCCAAGCGCGTCGTGAAGTTCCGCGTGGCCAAGGCTTGCAAAGACGCCGTCGTTTCCGCGAAGTAATCCGCGATTCGATACGAGTTTTGATTTCAAGGGGGCTGGAGAAATCCGGCCCCCTTCTTATTTTAGTCTCGAAGCCTATTCATATCCGATGGCATCAAGCACGTTGATGGACGCCGCGCGACGAGCGGGAACATAGGCCGCGACGAAACCAATTAAGAGCGCCGCAACGAGAGCCGACCCGCAATAGCCCCAGGGCACAGCGAGCGGCATCATGAATCCGCCGATCTGGAACACATGCAGCGCGAGCGGCCACTTTGCTCCGACGAGCCCCAAGCCGACGCCGATGATCCCCGCGATTCCGGCAAGAATGACCGATTCGATCACGACCATCCGCACGATCTGCGCGCGTGTCATGCCGATGGCGCGGAGCAATCCAAGCTCGCGCGTTCGGTGCATGACGGAAATGAGCAGCGTATTCACGATCCCGAGGAATCCGATGAGAATCGCGACGGCGACTTGGATGTTGGTGAACTTAAGCGTTTGGTCGAGCGTGGTGTCGGCAATATGCAGCAGATCGTTCACGTCATAAACAAAGAGACTATAGTTGCCCTTCAGCTTTTCCTTAAGAACGTCCTTCGCTTGCGCAATCGTCACGCCCGGTTTCAGTTTAATGTTCAGATAAGTCAGTTCGTGGTCGTCCCAAAGTTCACGATACGTCAAACGATCAATAAAAATGACTCCCTTGGGCCACGAATAATCCTCGACCATTCCGAGCACCTTGAACTTGTGCGGTCCCTTAAGTGTTTCAAGTTCGAGCATGTCGCCGGCCTTGAGTCCGTTCATCATCGCGAAATTTTCCGAGAGCGCGACGCCCGTCCCTGCGACCAGTTCGGGCAATCGGTCGGCGGGAATAAAGTTTTCTCTCCCACGATCCGTTTGCATCCGGGCGTATTTTTCCAACTCCGGCGAGATCATCATGACGGTCGTCCCATTGTATTCCTGAAACGGCGCGCGGACGCCATAGGTGTAGGCGACGATATCGAGTTTGTTGATGTCGTCGGCGAAGGTTTCCGGAAACGACGCGCCCGAATAAAACGACTTCGAGAGGTCGGTCGCGTTGATCGAGCAATCGAAAGGGAATGTGTCCTCCATCCATTTTTGGCCGCGAACTTTGAAGCTGAGAATGATGGCCGATGCGCTGATCATCATCGCGAGCGCGCCTGCAAGGGCGATGACCGTGAGCGCCGTCCGCTGTGGAAATTTTGAAATGTTGTCCGCCGCAAGATAGGCGGGGATATCGAACGCGCGTCCAAGGATCGGCCTTGCCGCGCGCGCGACCCAAAACGCCATTTGCGGCATGATGAACGCCGCGCCGCTGAACGAAAGCACCGCGCTGCCGAGTCCCGCGTTTGTGAACGTCGGTTTCACATACCAAATGATTGCAGAGATGATGATCGCCGCGATGCCGAGCCAGAATTCGCGCAGGTATCCGAGCTTCATGTTGATGCGGTAAAGTCCCTGCCGCAAGAGCTCAATCGGCATGATGTTCATCGCGCCACGCGCGGGGAAAAACGCGGCGAGCAGCGTCGTCATCACGCCGAGGAAGATTCCGCCCACGGCGGACCGCGGATGCATCAGGACTTTATCCACGACGACAATGGCGACGAGCTGATTGATCTCACGCATCGTCATTTTGATGAAAACGTTCGCGAGACCGTAGCCGAGCGCGACTCCGATCAGCGAACCCAGAAGGCCGATAATCGCCCACTCGACAAGGATCGCGCCGAAGATTTGTCCGCGAGTCGCTCCGACTGCGCGCAACGTTCCGATTTCTTTCACGCGCTGAACCACCGAGATCGAGACGGAGTTGTAGATGATGAAGATCGCGACGAGCAGGGCGATGACGCTGATCCCCATGAGCGCACGAACGCGAGAGATGGCGTCGTCCAAAAACGAATTGCTCTTGGCGGGCGCGGCGACCTGATAATCGGGTCCGAGAGTTGCCGAGATTTTTTCCGCCGCTTGATTCACGTCTCCCGTAACGATTAGTTCGATTCGGTCGGCTTTTCCCTGACGGTTGAAAAGTCGCTGCGCCGTCGCAAGTTGCGTGACGCCGACGTTACCGCCGTAAACTTGCGCGGGACCTTGATCCTTGAGGATCGCCGCGATCGTCATTTTTTGAATTCCGCCCGGAGCGTCCACCTCGAACGTCGAGCCGAGCTTAAGATGATTTCTCGCCGCGAAACTTTCAGTCACCAAAATTCCGTTCGCCATCGCAAACGTGAGCACGTCAACTTTTGGCGATTCGCCCTCGGCGACATCCCAAAGCCGGAAACTTGCCTCGCGCTTGAAATCGAGGCCCAAAATCATCATGTTTCCCTCGCCCGAAAGTTTGGGAAGCGTCGTGCTGAGTTGAAGGATCGGCGCGGCGGCGACTCCCGCGACGCTGTCAATTTTCTCCAAAATCGAAGTCTCGACGCCGAGCATCGCGCCGCGAGTGACGTGCAACTGCGCGTTCCCTTGCAGCTTCTTGCTCGTCTGCATGAACGATTGCTCGACCGTGTAATTTGAGGTGTCGGAAGAAACAAACAGTGCAACCCCAAGCGCCACGGCGGTTGCGCTCAGGAGCGCGCGAAACGGATGCTTCCTTGTGTATCGCCACGAAAAGAAATCGAGGAGTGATTTCATTGCGACACCAACTTTCCGTCTTTAAGACGAATGGTTCGCGATCCGTACGCCGCGGCTTTTTCGTCGTGCGTAACGATGACGATGGTTCGCTCGGCGGAAAGCTCCTGCAATAATTTCAGAATTTCGATTCCCGTCGCCGAATCGAGATTGCCGGTCGGCTCATCAGCCAGCAGGATCGGCGGATCATTAATCAGCGCGCGCGTGATCGCGACCCGCTGCATCTCGCCGCCCGAAAGCTCCTC
>CAZPIK010000246.1:0-6881 GCA_964586185.1 uncultured Candidatus Sumerlaeota bacterium
CGTCATCAAAAACACACCAAACTTCCTTAAATCCTGTGTCACCTGAATTTATCCTCTCCATTTCACCTACGGCATTCTTAACCATAGTTAGGGGGGCCATCCCACACGAATCTTTGTTGAGGCGTACGGATTTCAACCCTTATGTTTGAGCAATTGTACTAAATAGTTGTACTCGGTTTCGCCTTCACAATGTATGCGGATGACCTCGAAAGGAGTCCTGTTCCTGCTCTTGCGCGTAACAGCCTTCATCTCGCGTAATAGTTTCGCCAATGTCCTCTTCTTGCTCAATTCGCAAGTCCCCCGAGCACCGGAATGCCGCCGTATCGCCCCATAAGATAGCCTTTACGGATATTCTCGTCTTTCCTCGGGGGCGATTTAAAATCGTAGAGCGAATAAATCTCCGTGGCGCCTTCGGAGTTCTTCTCGGTAATCCAAATCTGATCGCGACGCATTAGATTTAGATCAAGCAACTCAGAACAATGCGTCGTAAAGACCAGTTGCGCTCCCTTGGCGTTGATCTTGGGATCGTGGAACCACTGAATCAATGCACGTGATAGCATCGGATGTAAATGCGATTCAAATTCGTCAATGATGAGCAACCGACCCTCTTTCAGCGCTTCTCGCCATGGCGCCGCTAAGGCAAACATTTTTTTTGTTCCTTCGGATTCTTCTCCAAGGCCTAAAGTGACTTTGTCATATCCGTTATTCTCTACAAGATGCGTAATGAAAACATCGTAAGGTTTGGGACTACCCTGTGCCGAACCCCTCAGGTTTTCCTGCGTGACTAGAGGAAACTTCCTGAATCCCGTGGTCTCCATGCGTACCGTCTCGGTGACGTCGAAATCCACGATTCCAGCGTCGGCAACTTGCAGGAACATCATCAAATCGGATTTTTCCTTTTGAGACAGGTTTGTCAAACTCGCAAGTGAGCCTTTTCGACTATCACTGGGTCGTCCCGTTTTCTTGAACCATTCCATGACCTTCATCGAAGTTGCGGAATTGAATTGATCGGCCACGGAAAGAAAAAGCACATTATCCCTTACCTTATCCTTCAGACGGGCAAGTTCAGATAAGAAAGGTCGCCTAATATCGTACTCGTAGCTTGAACCTTTCTTGGATGCGATCCATCGGCGCTCAAATACCACCGCAGGTTTCCCGTTTGGGTAATGAATCAAGGATTCATCCCGAACACGATGTTCATCAACAGCAAAGCTATAAATGTACTGGATGGCTTCATGAACAAACACCCATTCGAATTCACTAGGCTGATCGTGACATTGCTTTGAAAACTTGAAAGGTGTACGAGGAATCGGATCGCCCGATTGACTGTCGGTGGTGAAGTCCAGAATCATGTGGCGCGCGAAGAGCATGGACTCCAAAAGATTCGATTTTCCCGACGCATTCTCACCATAGATTGCTGCGCTTTTCAGGATTCGATGCGGCGATACTTCAGGGGCGTTGTAAATGCTGCCCAACATTGAGTCGTCGGGCGAAGCGACCATGCTGAAAGTCGTTTTTTCTTTGTAAGAAAGAAAGTTTGTAACGCTGAACTCCAGAAGCATGGGTCTTTGCGCTCTCGATACCTTCGACAAAATTGAAAGCATAAATGCCAACAAAAGCATTTATAGTTAATAATATGCAAATTATTCACATTGGATCAAGTATAATTGCTATTTATTGCGTGTCGAGATTTACTTCGACGGCTGTTTAACCATCGCCGCGAAGAAGATCGCGGCTTGCGTCAGGACAATCGCCGCGCCGCTGGGCCAGTCGAAGTGGTAGGAGACCATGAGTCCCGCGAGGGAGCTAAGAATGCCGATCATTACGGCAAGAACGGCCATTGAGAAGAAGGTGCGCGACAAAAGCCGCGCGGCGGCGGCGGGGATGACGAGGAACGACGCGACGAGCACCACGCCGACGATCTTGACCGCGAGGACGACCGTTGCCGCGACGCAGAGGCAGAGGTAGTAATCGTGACGCGGCGCGGGGATGCGGTCGGCGCGCGCCAGTTCGCGGTCGAACGTCGCATAAGCCCACTTCCCCCAAAATGGCCAGGTTAGAAGCGAGAGCGAGGACATCGCCGCGACCATCCAGACATCCGACGCGCTTACGGAGAGGATTGAGCCGAACAAATAGGAGGTCGCGTCGGTCGAGAAAGTTTCGCGCATCGAGAGAAAAACGATCCCGAGCGCCATCGAGACCGAGAAAAAAATTCCGACGGCGACGTCGCCTGCGAGTTTCGCGCGATTTTGCACCCAGACAATTCCCGATGCGACTGCAAGCGTAGCGGGTACGGCGATCCAGAGCGGCTCGACGTTTAGCAGTAATCCCAATGCGACGCCGCCGAAGGCCGCGTGAGCAAGGCCATCGCCGAGGAAGCTCATGCCGCGCTGCACGACAAAGACGCCGTAAAAACTGGCGAGAAACGCGACGAGGACTCCGGCGATTGCCGCGCGCTGCATGAAGGGATGAGCGAACATCTCAAGCATGGGAATGCCCCGTGAATCGCATGGCGTGGGCGTGGCCGCGATGGCCGAACGCTTCGCGCAGGTTTTCTTCTGAAAGGGCTTCCTCCGGCGAGCCAAATCCGATGACGCGCCGATTCATCACCATCGCGCGAGTGGCGTGGTGCATCGCCGCGCCCCAATCGTGCGTGATCATGACGACCGTGATCGCCTCGGCTTTCTGTTTTTCATCGAGAACGTGATACATGTCCGATTCGCTCGGAACGTCCATGCCGGTCGCGGGTTCGTCGAGCAGGATGACGCGCGGCTCGTGAGCCAACGCGCGTGCGAGATAAAGTCGCTGCAGTTCGCCGCCGGAGAGTTTTCCGATGGGACGATCCGCCAAATGCGCCGCGGCGACGCCTTCAAGAATTTTCATCGCGCGCTCCCGTTCGGCGGGTTTGATTCGCGCAGGCCAAGACGAGCGCATTCCCGCGACGACGAGTTCGATTCCCAAGCCCGGAAAAGTTCGGTCGAGCGTCTTAACTTGGGGAACGTAACCGAGCGCCATCGGTCGCATGAGCGAGGGATCGTCGCCGAGGACGCGCAGCAAGCCGTCGGTTGGCTTAATGAGACCCAGCATCGCGCGAAGCAAGGTGGATTTTCCCGCGCCGTTGGGACCGATCACCGCGACAAAATCGCCCTGCGCGATGGAAAACGTTGCGCCCTCGACGGCGTAGTTCGAACCGAATCGGATCGAAAGGTTTTGGGCTTGGATGATGGGTTCGGTCATGGATAGGTCACTTGCCCATTTTCGGATGAAGAATTTATCGCAGAGACGCAAAGGCGCAGAGGCGCAAGGAGGTTGCGTGTGTGCCAAAGGTGCGATGTCCAATGTGGCCCCAAGAGATTTTTGCTCCTCAAATCGAATACATCCGCAGATTGCACAGATTTCGCAGATTCAGGAATGCCCGGCTTCTGCAATCTGTGAAATCTGCGGAATCTGCGGATAGTATGAAGAAGGATCATGATTATGATTCGGCCTTAAATGATCTCGGTCAACTTTGCGCCTTTGCGATTATTTCTGCCTCTTCGTCACTTGATTGCATCGAAAATCATTTTCGCGTTCGCTAGCAGTAATTCTTCATAGCTCGCTCCCGGTTCAGCTGACCCTTCGGGATTGATGATGCCCAGTCTTAATCCCGCTGCTTCGGCCAGAATTTCGGCGGGTTGGGAAGGAAACTGGGGTTCGGTGAAGATTGCCTTTGCGCCCGACGACTTAAGTCGTGCTGACATTTCCGCGATGTATTTTGCGCTTGGCTCCTTACCCGGAAACGGCTCGATGGAACCGGCGTATTTCAATTCGTATCGGCGCAGAAAATAGAGGAACGAAGGATGGAAGAGAGCTAGGGAAACGCCTCGCATGGGGGCAAACATTTCACGCAAATCCGCATCAAGTTTTTCGATCCGAACGCTAAAATCGCGCGCGTTGGCCTCAAACGTTTCGCGTCCCTCGGGATCGAGTTCGGAGAGCGAATCAATCAGTGCGGGCAGCAAAGCTTGAACGGCGAGTGGATCGCACCAGAAATGGGGGTCGTCTCCCGCCTCGTGTGTCGCCTCCTCTGCTTCGCCGCTATGCGAGTGATCGGGCATGGTTCCTCGGAATTCCTTCGGGAGCAACGGAAAGACTTCGATCATCTTTTTCGCAGGGAGCTTCGTCGCCCAGCCGTCCAGATTTTTATGAACCCAGAAGATGGCGAGGGCCGACTCGGCATTTCTAAAATCGGACGGGCGAAGTTCGTAGGTGTGCGGAGACGCGCCGGGAGGCAGCAATACGCCGACGAGAATGCGATTGCCCGCGACTTCACGCAGGATTCTTGCAAGCGGGGCGATGGTCGTTAGGACGTGCGGCTTCGCGGGCGTTTCCGGTTTGGATTTCGGACAGCCGAGGAGCGCGAGCACAACCGCAGACAATAGAAAAAAGCGCATCAAAGAGTCTCTCACAATTAAAAATCCAACGTCGAACCTGATATGATAACGATAATTCATTCTCATTTGTCAAGTGAGGACTCGAAACGACCTTTGTCCGCAAGGTGGAATCGTGAACCCGAAGGGTTCGCAGCCATTAGCCGGTGGTTGAGCGAAGCGACACCACCGGAAACGTGGCCCATTTTGAGTGCACCCCGAAGCGGGTGCCAGATGTCTGCGATCCCTCCGGGATCGGACGTGGGGCTGACCGATCCGGTGGTGTCGGCCTGACGGCCTCAACCACCGGCTAATTTCTACCGTCCCTCCGGGACACCCGAAACAGCAGTGAAGCTGATCGCAAAATGCATGGTAGTGCGGGGTTTCTACCCGTTTACACGTTTTGTAGCTTCGTGCCTTCGTGTCTAATTCTTGCAATCCTATTTTTGGATTTGTGCGGCAAGGAGACGAGTTACAGCGGCCAGATCGCTATAATCGGAAATCGAGGCGTGCAATGGCGCGAGTGCGTGGGCGGTGAGCGTCGTCGTGACGCCAATGACCTTGGCTCCGGCGGCGCGGGCGGCGGTCGCTCCGTGGATCGAATCCTCAAAGACAAAACAATCGCGCGGATCAACGCCGATCGCCGCTGCGGCTTTCAGATAAATTTCGGGATGCGGTTTAGGATCGGTCACCGATTCGATGGTGAGCACCGCGCGGAAATGGTCGCGGAGGCCATGCTGATCGAGGTGAGGCGAGATGTCCCCTTCGCTGGAACTGGTCGCGAGCGCGAGAGGAAACTTGAGCGACCACTCGGCGAGCGCTTCGTGAATCCCCGGAACGTATGTCGTCTCGGCAAGGCAACGATTCTGGTAGCAGCGCCGTTTGGCCGCGAGGATTTCCGCCGTGGAATGCGCGCGGTTCCAATATTCGGAAAGTTCGCCGGAGAGTTTTTCGTCGGAGTTGCCGATACCGCGTTCGAGAAAAGTTTCGGGAAGCGTTTTGCCGTAATCGCTCGCCAAATCCACCCAAGCGCGTTGATGGACTTGCTCGGATATGACGATGACGCCGTCGAAGTCGAAGATAATACCGGTGCGATTCATGAAGCCTCCCCACACTCCTCCTTTGTCGCATTGCAGAAGGCGCAAGGCAAGCTCGGCGGTTTGCTAAAACCTATTCAATCCCCATTTGCTCGAAAACAATTACTCATACTGTGACCAATCTTTGACAAGGTTGGGCGGTATTTCGATCTGAACGATCTTATTGAAAGTCGCGCCGAAGGGGTCCCCGTTTTGCGACATGCGGAGCGAGACCGTTGCGGGTCCCGACGCCGCCGGAGCTGAGATCAGCGCCAGGAACTGGAAGTTCGTGAAGGGCAGCACAGCATCGCCCGCACCTAGGTCAAGTTGCGATGCGCCGATCAAACCAGATGGATCTGACAGCACGTCGAAACGATATCCGCCCGCTTGAGTCCATGTGGTATTTCCCGTGTTGCGAACTCCAATATCGGCGAGGACCGCCTGCGAGGGAGCCAGCTTCGAGGGGAAGGAGTTGCCGATCATCGTCGAGTCATTGAAGGGAGTCGGTGATGGCGTGGGTGAGGGCGAAGGGGTTGGACTTGGCGAAGGTGTGGGTATGTCATAAGTGACATACGTGCTCCACTTCTCGTCCGTGATCGTCGGTGAGAGCGGATCGAGCTGTTCCGGAGCCGGTCCGAAAGGCTGCGCAATATAGAGTCCATCGCCCGCATTTCCCATCGCGTAACTCGGCACGTCCGCCATCGAATCCACCTGCCATGCAATTTGATAATCCCCCGGCGGGAGCGTGAGCGAACTCGGCGAACCCGAACTGATCGGAACCGTCAGCCAATCATTAGCGGCAGAGTTGGCGACCGCGCCGCTCTGCCAGAGCAAATTGCGCGGTGGAGTATCGTCGTAAATCGAGAGACGCACATTTCCCGTTTCGGCGTGGGAATAAAAAGAAGCGTTCGTTAAAGATCCCAACTCGGGCATCGTGAGCTTCGTGCCTTTCACGTAACCCATCTGGGAGAGTTGAACCTTTATCACGCGTCCTGGAATTGTTTCCGTTCCGAAATAGGCGTAGCCGTTGACCGGATCGATCACGGCGCTCCTCGGCCCCTCATCCCCCGCGCTTAGTGTGAGCGCCCCTACACGTGTCGGCGGTTCCGCTCCAGTTCCTAATGCCACCTTCACCACTGAATCATACGTTCCGAAATATGCGAAATCGTTTTGAGTGTCAATCACTGCGGTAACAAGATACGTCTCCCCCGCGTTCAGTTCAACCGCCCCCACGCGCGTCGGCGGCGCGGCCCCAGCTCCCAGTGCCACTTTCACAACAATCCCCGGTTCCGTTTCCGTTCCAAAATAGGCATAACCGTTTAACGGATCAATCACGGCGCTTAGGAGTGCATTCTCCCCCGAATTGAAAGTCACCGCCCCTACGCGCGTCGGTGGT
>CAZPIK010000247.1:0-6872 GCA_964586185.1 uncultured Candidatus Sumerlaeota bacterium
CGGCGGATGACCGTCGGTTTGAGCTACGCATCCTTTGACGCGCTCAGCGCTCCGCTACTCCGAGAAATGAACGCAACTGAATCTGCGCAGACCGTCGCGCTTCCTCTCGTCACGGTCGTCCCCGCGAACGATGGGCATGTGGATGCCATTCATGCTCTGATTGAATCGGCCACGCGGAATTCCATGGTGCTTTCCCGGGATCGAGCTTCGATCCAGTCGCATCTCTCCGGTTTTCGCGTCGCGTTCGCCGGGGAACAGATGATCGGTTGCGGCGTGATCCATATTTTTGGGCCGGCGCTTGCCGAAATTCGCTCGCTCGTTGTCGCGCCGGAATTTCAATCTCGCGGCGTTGGAAGGTGGATCGTTGGCTCGCTCGTTGAAATGGCAAAGTCGCTCGGTATCCGGCGCATTTTCGTGCTCACGGACCGCGAGGCGCCATTCCGGAAATACGGGTTCACGCCGACGGAGATGGCAACGCTCCCCGAAAAGGTTTGGAACGATTGCATTCATTGTCCCAAGTATCACGATTGCGGTGAAACCGCGCTGGAGATGATTCTTGAACCCGACCCGTGTACTGATCGTAGATGACAACAAGGGGTATCGCGAGGCGTTCCGTCGCAACCTCCTGTTGCGCGGATACGAAATCCGCGAGGCGGAGGATTCCTCGGAGGCGCTGGAGCGTCTTGCCGAATTTGAAGCCGATGTCGTCGTCACTGATCTTGCAATGCGCCGCGCGACCGAAGGATTGGATTTGATCCGCCAAGTCCGCGCGCTCCGTCCTCACCTGCCGCTGATTATGATTTCCGCCGTTGGAACTTTTGACGAAGGCGCCGAAGCAATGCGCCTGGGCGCGGCGCAGGTCATTAGCAAGAGCCGTATTGACGAGGAAATGAAGAACCTCTACGACGCGATAGATCGCGCGGCAACGCAACACGCCGCGGCTCGCGCGCAAGTCGAGCGGTTGGAATCCGCGAGACACGATGCCGCGCAAGACCCGGCAAAAGCCGCCGCATCGCTGGGAGAACTTCTCCGAGCGAGTGACGTCGCGGCGACGATCAAAGGCGAGGCCTTCGATTTGCTCGCGGAATTAGGCGCGGATGCCGGGGCGGTTCGGGCAACGGAGGAGCCGGGTCGCGACGCGATGAGCGAGGTCGAGAATCGCTTAAAATCGCTGCTCCCTGATTACGACACGTTCGATCTCGATACGCGGCAAAACCTCCGCACCGCCGAATTCCTTTATGGTCAGACCAGCGATAGCGCTTCTGACGCGGGTTTCTCACGCTCGATGGGGTTCGCGTATTGTTTTGCCGTCGAGAACGAAGCCAAGATCAGGCTTCGCAAAAGACTTCAAAAATTCTTGAGCGATCCCGCCACGATCAAGCTCATTGATAGTTTAATGGAATCGAATCGCAAGTCGCTCTCGATTTTTTACCAGCAACATTTGCTCCGCGCGCAACAGGGACTTGAAAACGAGGTCACAATGGAGAATTTCCATCACACTTTCGCGCGGATCATCGAACACGGCGGGCGGTATAAACCCGATGGCCTAAAGGCGCTCGGCATTGTGCTTATCTGCTTTGGGAGGAAGCACAGTTTCCGCAAAATGAACAAGGACGTGGTCATTGATAACCCGCTGGAACTTCGCGGGTTCGATACGCCTGAAGAGGTCATGTCGTTCGCTAGCTTGCTCATCAATCTCCAGCATTACCGCAACCCCTATATTCATCCCGAAATCAGCGAAATGACCAAGCTCTCCAAAATCCGCGACACCGCCTTCGAATGTCTCCGGCGCGTTGTCAAAATCCAGTAACCGAAAGCTCATTCATGCCCCGCTCAACAACCCCTTTTAATGATGAACCCGACCGCGCGAATTATCCGCCGCGCGATCTCGCAAAGCTACGCGTGGTCCCCTTGGGCGGACTCGGCGAATTCGGCAAGAACATGATGGCGATGGAGTTCGGCGACGATCTTATCGTCATTGATTGCGGGCAGATGTTCCCCGAGGCCGAAATGCTTGGCGTTGATTCCGTCATCCCCGATTTTGAGTATATCCGCGAGCGGCGCGATAAATTGCGCGCGCTTGTGCTCACGCACGGACACGAAGATCACATCGGCGCGCTTCCCTACTTCATGCGTGAATTCGAAACGCAGGTTTATGGTTCGAGGCTTACTCTCGCATTGGCCAAGGGAAAGCTCATTGAGGCGGGGCTCGAAGATCGAGCGGAGTTCAAGGAAATCAAGGCAAGATCGCGCGTCCAGATCGGCGCGTTTCAAATAGAATTTCTTCAAGTTACCCACTCAATCCCGGAGTCTATGGCGCTCGCCATCACGACGCCCATCGGCACCGTGGTTCATACTGGCGACTACAAATTCGATGCGAGTGAAGATGAGCAGTCCGATTTCTTCAGTCTATCCAGTTACGGCGAAAGCGGCGTCCTTGCGCTCTTTGGCGATAGCACGAACGTGGATCGCGAGGGTTATTCTCCGACTGAAAAATCGGTGCGTGAAGGTTTGATTCCGCTCGTGGCGACGGCTCCGGGCGGGGTCATTCTCACAACCTTCTCCTCGGGATTGCATCGCGTTCAGACGGCGCTGGATATCGCCGAGACGCTGGGACGAAAAGTGTTCCTCGCCGGACTCAGTCTCGAAAGGAATTTTTCCATCGCAACGAAACTGGGACTTCTCCATTACCCCGAAGACCTCGTCTTACCGTTGCGTGAGATCAAGCAAGTCGCTCCCAAGCGGCGGCTGCTGATCTCGACCGGAACGCAGGGCGAACCCGAATCCGCCCTCTCGCGGATGTCGGTCAACGGGCACAAGGGTTACACCATCGAGCCGAACGACACCGTCATTCTTTCCGCACGAATGATCCCCGGAAATGAAAAAGCGATCTACAGGATGATCAATCATCTCTATCGGCGCGGCGCGCGGGTGGTCACTGAAAAAGACGCTCCCATTCATGCGTCGGGACATGCCTATCGCGAGGAGATGCGCCAGCTTTACCGAATGCTTAAGCCACGTTTTCTTATTCCCGTCCACGGCGAGGTGCGCAACCTGATCGGCCATCGCGAGCTGGCCATGAGTCTCGCGATGAGCGCCGACGACGTGATCATCATGGATAACGGCGACGTGCTCGATCTCAGCGCGAATTCCGCCGAGCACTATCCCGCCAATTGCGCGGGACAGGTGTTAGTGGATGGCCGCGTTTTTGATCTTGAGGAGATTGTCCTGCGCGATCGTAAGCATTTGTCTGAGGACGGCATGGTCATTGCCATTCTTGCGATTGACAAGAAGACGCACCAGATCATTTCGGGTCCCGATATCGTCACGAGGGGATTCATCGAAGTGGATACGAACGAGGATTTGATCGAGCAGTGCAAGAAGGTCGCGGCGCGCGCGTTCGAGGATTGCGAAGTCGAAAGCCGCGAAGAGTACGAATCGGTGACGGCGGCGGTGAAAAAAGCTCTGCGAAAATTTCTCCGAATTGAGACTGACCGATATCCGGTCATCTTGCCCGTGGTCTTGGAAATCTAATTCTTTTCACCGCTCAAGTTTTTGTTTCTTTTGCGGAATGCGCAAAAACAATTTTACTTTTGTATAGTCGCAAAGCGAATATCGTCTTGATCAAGCGGATGAGGAATAAGAATAGCCCATCGAAACTCCGAATCTAAGAATGCTTTCGCCATTTAAAGCCAATGAAAAAAGGGTAACCGCGCTTATCCTTGGTTCACATCTCCCTTATGCCAGCCTTGATGAGGTTGAGCCGTTCCGAAAGGGGCGTCAGACATGAAATGCGTTTCACGATACTGTTGCTTGCTTGCGATTTATGCGTTGGGATGGGCGCTGGCGTCCTGCTCGAAAAGCGAACCCAAAGCTGGTGAAGAGCGCGAAGTCGCAAGCGCGCCCGAAGCGTCGGTTCCTGTTGCTGATCTCCCCAAGGGGGCCATGGTCGTCGCGGACATCACCCCCGGTGTTCGCGGCGGATCACTCATCATGGGAAATCCCGGCGAGATCAAAACCTTCAATTCAGTACTTGTCGATGACATGACTTCGCAAAAAGTCATGCAATATTTCTTTGAGGGAATCTACGACTACGACGTTTACACCCAAAAAGATGGACCCGCGCTCGCCGAATCTTGGGAATACAAGCCCGACACGCGCGAGTGGGTTTTTCATTTTCGCGATGGATTGAAGTGGAGTGACGGCGCGCCTCTCACTTCAGACGACGCGCTGTTTTATACAGAATTGATCATGGATCCCAATATCCCCAGTTCCGAAGGTGACAACATGAAAACGGGCGGAAAGCCGTTTGAGTTTTCCGCTCCCGATCCCTTGACGTTCGTCGCTAAAATCCCCGACGTGGATTCGTTTGCGCTGCTTAATCTCGGCATGATCAAGCCGTTGCCGCGCCACAAATACGGGCAGGCGCATAAGGACGGAAAGTTCACCGAAATCCTGGGCACGAACATGGACCCCAAAGATTTTGTCTGTTCGGGACCCCACAAACTCAAGGAATACAAATCAGGCGAGAAGGTCGTGCTTGAGCGCAATCCCCACTATTACAAGTATGATTCGCGCGGAACGCAGCTTCCCTATCTCGATCAAATCATCGTCCTGCAGGTCGAGAACTTCGACGCCCTAGCGCTTAAGTTCAAGGCGGGCGAAACCGACGTGCTTGAAGATTTGCAAATCAACAACCTTGTCATGGTTGAAGAAGGCGCCGCGCAGGGGGATTACACCGTTTACAATACGGGACTTCGACTCGGCAGCACGAATTTTTGGTTCAATCTTAAGCCCGGCGGAAGCTACGAAAACGACGAAGGCAAAAGAGTGGGATGGGATCCGGCCAATCCCGATGACGAACCCCCCGCCGATATACGCGCTAAGAAGTACCGCGCCTATATTGACCCGATCAAAAGAAGATGGTTTGAAAAAGTTGAATTTCGCCGCGCGTGTTCCATGGCCGCGAATCGCGATGCCATGATCAAGACCCTCTTTTTTGGCGAAGGCGCGCCCGTTTACGGCATGGAGAGTGAATCGAACAAGCAGTGGAACAATCCCAATATACCGACCTTTCCCTACAATCTCGAAAAGGCCAAAGCAGAACTCGCAAAGATCGGTTTCATAGATCGCGACGGTGATGGAATCATCGAGGACGAAGCAAAAAATCCAGTTCGGTTCACGATTATTTCCAACAAGGAGAACCAAATTCGCGAAAAGATCGCCGTGCTCATGAAGGAAGATTTGGGCAAAATTGGCATGGACGTGACGGTTCAAATGCTCGATTTTAACGATATCCTGACACGCACGAATGACATGTTTGATTACGAAGCCTGTCTTTTGGGACTTGGATCGGGCACTCCACCGCATCCCTCGATGGGAAAAAATGTTTGGTCGAGTTCCGGGCGTCAGCATCAATGGAATCCGAATCAAAAGACACCAGCGACACCCTGGGAAGCGGAAATTGACCGGCTCTATGGTGAGATGCAGAAAACATTCGATCAGGCGGAGCAAAAGAAGAATTACGATCAAATGCAAGTGATCTGGGCCGAACATCAAGCGCTCATCCATTTAACGACGCAGAAAGTTTACGTCGCGATGTCCAACCGATTCGGTAACGTAAAACCCACCGTGCTTGAACCGCACCTGACGCACAATATCGAAGAGCTGTATATCAAGGGAAAGTGACGGCGGAGCCATGCTGGGATTCGTTGTCCGTCGTATTCTTCAATCCGTTCCCCTGCTCTTGGGCGCGTCGTTCCTGACATTTTTCCTCATCAATCAATCGCCCGGAAATTATCTGACGAAGATGAAGCTCAATCCGCAGATCTCGCAGGAGCGGATCGAGATGATGGAAAAATATTACGGTCTCGATAAACCGTGGATCGTTTCTTACGGCGTATGGCTGCGGCGAATTGTTTGGGGCGATAACGCCATGTGGACCCCGTGGTGGAAAGATGGTGGTTGCCTCAATTTCGGTTATTCGTTTTCCGCCAAGAAGCCCGTGTTCGAGGTTCTGGGCGAGCGCATGTGGAATACATTTCTTATTTCATTTCTCGCGACCATGCTCGCGTGGCTCGTAGCCGTGCCGCTGGGTATTCTTGCGGGCGCAAGGCAGCATGGTTGGCTGGATCGAATCGCTTCGGGATCAGCATTTCTTGGACTTTCAGTTCCGAACGTTCTTCTCGCGCTTCTTGCGATTTATTTCGCGGCAAGAACGGGCTGGTTCCCCACGGGCGGATTGCAGGACGTTCGACATTGGGATGAGTTCAACGCATTCGAAAAATTCGTTAACAAAGCCAAGCATCTTGTGCTTCCGACACTCGTGCTCGGTCTATCCATGACCGCCGTTTACATGAGGCAGATGCGCGGAAGTTTGCTCGACGTGCTGCGCGCCGATTACGTCCGCACCGCGCGCGCGAAAGGGCTTTCGGAAAAAGCCGTCGTGATCAGACACGCCACACGCAATGCCATCAATCCCCTCGTCACGCTTTTCGGCTACAGCATTTCCGAACTATTAAGCGGCGCATTTTTGGTCGAAGTCGTCATGAGTTTGCCCGGACTCGGGCGCACAACGGTCGAGGCGTTTTTCAATAAGGACCTTTTTCTCGTCAACGCCTCGGTGCTCATGGCGACTTTCATGCTCGTGATTGGCAATCTCATTGCCGACATTCTTCTGACTTGGACCGACCCCCGGATTACGTTCAAGTCTCTGGATTCATGATGACCGAATCAGCTCCAGCTCCGACTCAATCTGCGCCTGCCCGATCTCCGGGACGGATTTTCCTTGGACGACTCATCCGCAATCGCGCCGCGCTCTGGGGGGGAGCCATCCTTTGCATTCTCTATTTTTGCGCGATCTTTGGATCGTT
>CAZPIK010000248.1:0-2233 GCA_964586185.1 uncultured Candidatus Sumerlaeota bacterium
GCTTTGAAGCGCTTTGAGCCACCCCGTCAAGCCGGGGCCAAGAAAAGCGCGGTCAAGCCCGCGCACTCCAAAGTTGAAATGCGCCCCACCGTGATGCCTGTATGGACAACGCCAGTCCAAGATGGCATAAGAATCGGGCGGCGAATGCAGCGAGGGATTTTCGCAATCTGAAAGGGATGCGGCCATGCAGCTTTTTGACGGGATGAGTTCCGACCAGATTCAAAAGCTCCGCGAGTGCGGCGCGCACATGACCTACGAGCCGGGGATTCGCATTTTTCAGGAGGGCAATCCGGCGACCGGTCTCTATGCGATCATCCACGGCGAGGTCGAAATCCGGAAGAAAACCCCGGACGGCGAAGTCCTCCTCTCTAAACTTTCCGACGGCGCGATCTTTGGCGAACTCGGCCTCATTCATCACGAGGGAATTCGCACCGCGTCGGCTTACGTCACCGAGCGATCACACATTTTTGCCATTCCGGGCAATCCGCTCCGTCTCTTCGAGCATCTTCAAGCATGGGGCGCGGTGCTCGTATTGCTGAAGAACATGATCCGCGTCATTGGCGAGCGGATGGCCGAGAAGGAAAAGCAGGGCGGCGTCGCTCCTGCGTGGGTCGGCGCGGTGACGATGGATCCCGAATACCAACGCGCGATCAAAAAAATCGAGAGTTTGCTTCCGCAGGATCCCGCCAATCCATTCCTCAACGACCGGACATTTCAGCCGGGTCAATACCTGTTTCAGCAGGGAGAAAAGCCCGACGGCTTTTATTTTATCCATAGCGGAGCGGTCCAGATCATCCAGAAGCAGGCGGGCGGCACAATGAGGGAGATGACGCGAAGACGCGCGCCAACACTCGTGGGTGAGTTCGGTTTTTTTGCGAATCAGCCGCGCTCGGCTTCGATTCGCGCATTGGATCGCGTCCGCACGACGCATTTTTCGGGAAAGCAGTTCGTCACGCTCGAATGTTACGACGAACGACGCGCGGCGGACGTCGCCTTCACGGCGGTCAAGATCGCCGCGTTGTTATTTTTGAAGCGCGAGAATGCAGAGTTTAACCTGGGCTGATTGTAGGTCGGGTCTCCAGACCCGACATCGGCTCAGGAGAGCCGACCTACCATAACTCAAGTTAGCGGAGAATAACCTATGAACGACAAACCACGGATGCGTTTCATTGAAGCCGTTCCGGTGCAGCAAGGCCCGCATGAGGAAGATGTCGCCGTGATCCTCCGCGATCCGGAGGAACTTTACGGCCAGCCGCTCGCGGTTCCTCTGCCGATGTTCATGATTATGACGATGTTCGACGGGCGGAATGACTTGCGCGATATTCAGGCCGCACTTCAACGTCAAGTCGGACAATTGATTCCGGTCGAACAGTTGGAAGCCGTCGTCAATCAGCTCGATCAATTTTATCTGCTCGATAACGAACGCGCGGCCATCCGGCGCGAGGATTTGGAGCGCGATTTTATTCGGTGGCCGATTCGTCCCGCCGTGCACGCGGGTTCGGCTTATCCCGAAGACCCTGCGGAGTTGATCAAAACGTTCGACGAATTTTTTGTCTCCGCCGATGGTCCGCGCGATCGTCCCGCGCCCGCAGTTGCTCCTCGCGCGTTGGTTGCGCCGCACATTGATCTCCGCAGCGGCGGACCGTGTATGGCTTGGGCCTATCGCGAATTGCAGGTCGCCGAACCGCCGACGCTCTACATTATTTTGGGCGTCGCGCATCACATGACGAAAAATCTTTTCACGCTGACGGAGAAAGATTTTGGAACGCCTCTCGGAGATGCGGTGACGAACAAAGAAGCCGCCAAACGCCTCAAAGAACTTTACGGCGCGAAACGGCTCGAAGGAGAAATCGCGCACAAGTTCGAGCACAGCGTCGAATTTCAGGCCGTATTTTTGAAATACCTTCACCGCGTGCAACACGAATTCACGATCCTGCCGATCCTTTGCGGATCGCTTCATGAGGCCTATGAAAACGGGGGACGGCCTCCAATTGAAATTCCCGAAGTCGGCGAATTCTGCGCGGCGTTGAAAAAAATCACGGAAGAATTCGGCCCGCGCGTTTGCATTATCGCCAGCGTGGATTTGAGTCACGTCGGCCCGAAATTCGGCGATGAAAAGGGCGTGGACGATTTCCGCGCCGGTCTCATCCGCGCTTCCGACGCGCGAATGCTTGAGAACGTGGCCAGTCGCGACGCCGAAGCGTTCTTCGATCACTTCCGCCCCGACGCCAAC
>CAZPIK010000248.1:2243-6852 GCA_964586185.1 uncultured Candidatus Sumerlaeota bacterium
CCCGTCGATGACCTGCGCGCAGGACTCGTTCGCGCCGCCGATATGCGCATGCTCGAATCCGTCAAGCTACGCGATCCCGAGGCCTTCTTCGATCATTTCCGCCCCGATCGAAACGCCCGCAACGTGGACGCCGTCACGGCTGTTTATACGCTGCTCCACGCAATCGGGAAAGGCGAAGGCGAACTACTAAATTACTCCCAATACCGCGAACGCGAGACCGAATCGTTGGTTTCGTTTGCGTCGGTTGTGTTGCGGTAAGGACTTTCGGTTTTCTTCTCGCGACAGGAGAGGTGTTAATCATGCCGGTTATTTCGATGTTCTACGGCATTGTCATCCGCATGTTTTTCTTCGACGTAGACCGCCACAAGGCTCCCCATATTCATGTTCAGTATGCCGAACAGAAGGCGGTGCTTAGCCTCCCGGATGGCGTCGTGCTTGAAGGGGAAATCAAGGCAGCCAAACTCAAGCTAGTCCAAGCGTGGATCGAGATTCACAAAGACGAGCTCATGGCGGACTGGCGGCTTGCGGTAGAGGGTCAGGCTGTGTTTAAGATAGAGCCGTTGAGGTAAGCACGATGTCCCCCGAAATCACGAGACTTTTCGTTCAGACCGATTACATGATCCACCTTGAGTTCGACAACGGCGAGGCACGAGTCTTTGATGCCAAGCCCTATCTGGACAAGGGAATCTTCACCGAGCTGCGCGATCCGGCGTACTTCGCGCAAGTAAAGATCATCCCCGGCGGGATTGGTTGGCCTAATGAGCAGGACTTGAGCGCGGATACCCTCTACCTTCGCGGCGTGCCTTTGGAATCAGCGGCGATTTCTGAACCGAATGCTTAAAATACCTTCATGCTAAGACTACGAATTCTCCCTTTCATCACACATCGTTTGCTGTTCGCTTTTGTTGTCTGTTGGTCGGTGCTGGCATTCGAAACTTTCGGCGCGGGAAAGGTTTATTCAACCGAGGCCAACGTGATGGTCGAGGTGTCGTTTTCGGGTTACATTAAACACGTATATCTCGACGCGTTTAACGAAGTGGACTTCGACGTGGTGGTCACCGATCCCGGTGGAAGGGAACACCGAGTTCCCGCCTTTTGGGTGTATGGCACAGTGTGGAGGGTTCGTTACGCATCGTCCGTTGTAGGGGTACATAAATTTCGCAGTGAGTGCTCGCTCACAGACGACAAGGGACTTCACGGCGTCACGGGGGAGATCAAGGTAAAGCCCTATACAGGTAATAACCCGCTTTACTCGCACGGTCCGTTGAAAGTCTCCTCCGACCACAGACACCTCGAACATTCTGACGGCACGCCGTTTTTCTGGCTGGGCGATACATGGTGGATGGGGCTTTGTCATCGGTTGCACTGGCCGGACGAATTTCAAAAACTCGCCGCCGACCGAAAAGCCAAAGGCTTCAACGTTGTCCAAATCGTCGCAGGGCTTTATCCCGATATGCCGCCGTTCGATTCGCGCGGCGCGAATGAAGCTGGATTTCCTTGGGAACCGGATTTCGCGCGCATCCGTCCCGAGTATTTCGACGCCGCCGATAAGCGTATTGCGCATCTCGTCGAATCGGGCATCACTCCCTGTATCGTCGGCGCGTGGGGTTATTTCATTCCACTGATGGGAGTCGAAAAGGCGAAGAAACATTGGCGATATTTGATCGCGCGATACGGCACATATCCGGTGGTCTGGTGCGTCGCGGGCGAAGCCAACCTTCCGTATTACCTCGCTAAAGGATTTCCCTACGACGACCGCGAACAGGTTAAGAATTGGACCGAAGTCGCGCGATATTTGCGCGAGACCGATCCCTATCATCGGCTTATCACGATTCATCCAACGGGCATCGGACGGCTCAGCGCGCGCAACGCAATCAACGACATTTCACTCCTCGATATTGACATGCTTCAGACGCCGCATGGCGAGCAGGCGGCCGTCGAGCCGACCGTGCGCACCGTGCGCGAATCGTACGCCGATCAACCGATCATGCCGGTTATCAACGGCGAGCCTTGTTATGAAATGCTGAATGGAAAAATCCCCGCCCGTTGGCCACGCGCGATGTTTTGGATTTGCATGTTGAACGGCGCGGCGGGTCACACTTACGGCGCGAACGGCATCTGGCAGTGCAATCGCCCCGGACAGCCGCACGGTTCCTCGCCCAACGGCCCTCCGGGAGGAGTCGGTTATGGAACCATCACTTGGGAAGAAGCGATGAACCTTCCGGGATCGAGCCACGTCGCGCTCGGTAAAAAACTACTGGAGCAATACCCGTGGCAAGATTTCATTCCTCATCCGGAGTGGGTGCAATTCGGAGTCGGTTTCTCGGATAAAAATACGCCTCACTCGGAAGCCAATCCCAATCTTGATACACCTCACGCAGCGGGCATCGCGGACACCGTGCGAATCATTTGGGTTCCACGACCCGCGCCGATTACCGTCGGTGACCTTGAAACGAAATCTGTTTGGATGGCTTCGTATTTCAATCCTCAAAACGGTGAACGAAAAACGATAGGCGAGATTCACGCCGATGACGCGGGAAATTGGTCGTGCGAACCGCCTGCGGGTAGCGAAGAGGATTGGATCGTGATCCTAGAAGCCCAAAAATCGAAGTGACCGCGCAAGCAACAAGAATCCCGACGCTGATCGCGATCACCGACCGCGAGGTGTTGGGTATGGGCGGATTGATCGCGGCTTCGCGTCGTGCGCTCGAAGCGGGACTTCCCGCGCTGATGCTCCGCGAGAAAGATTTGCCCGAAGATGAATTTCTGCCGCTCGCCCGCGAGATGCGCGCGCTGACCGCCGCTCACGACGCCCTGCTCATCATCAATCGAAGACTTGATATTGCCCGCGCGGTCGGAGCCGACGGATTGCAAACGGGCGTGGACGGAATCGCACTTGCCGATGCGCGCCGCGCGCTGGGAGAAAACGCCCTTCTCGGCTACTCCGCGCACGATCCCAACGAAGCGATCCGCGCGTTCGCCGACGGCGCGAATTACGTCATCTTCAGTCCCATTTTCGAAACACCGAGTAAAAGCGGGATTCTCCATCCCGTGGGATTGGATGCCCTCGCACGCCTTGTCCATATCGCTCCGGGGCCCATCATTGCGCTCGGCGGCATTGACGAATCGAATCTTGAATCGGTGAAGCAAACCGGCGCGAAGGGCATCGCGGTCATCCGCGCGATTTATGGTCAGGCCGATCCCGCCCGCGCGACGAAAAGCATTATGCGAACGTGGAATCCCGTCCATTTGTAACTGTTCTTAAAAGCTCTATCCGCTTCTTGTAGGTCGGCTCTCCAGAGCCGACGTCGGGTCAGGAGACCCGACCTACACAACAAAGCATTTGAGGGTTACTCCAAACTAGAACTAAACGCATGTCGAAATGAATTCTGCGCAATAGTTTGAATCGTCGTGAGATCCATATTCCACTCGCTCGCAAGCAGTCCGTATTCGCGCTCCAGCGTCGTACCGAAAAGCGGCGGATCATCGGAGTGAACCGTGACGATGACCCCTTCATCGAAAAGTTTCTTGAGCGGATGTAAAGCGTAGTCGGGATAAATGCCGAGGCAAATGTTGCTCGTCGGACAGATTTCGAGCGGAATCTTCTGGTCGCGCAATAGCTTGACGACCGCAGGATCTTCAATTGCACGGATCCCGTGACCGATCCGCTCGGCTCCCAGTTTTTCCACAGCCGCGCGGACACTTTCGGCCCCAAGTCCTTCGCCCGCATGAGGACAAGAATGGAGTCCCTCCGAACGCGCGCGCTGAAACCAAGGGGCGAAAAAATCGGGAGGATGCCCTTCTTCCTTCCCGCCGAGCCCCAATGCAACGACGCCTTCATTGCGATTCTCCAGCGCCAGCGCAAGCGTCAAATCGCCTTGCTCGCGCGGATTTTCCGCATTGCGAACGATGTCGAAAATCCAATTGATCGTGACGCCGAATTCATTCCTTGCCCGGTGCCGACCGCGGCGCAATCCTTCGAGATAAACGTCATCTTTGACGCCCAGCCAGCGGTGCGTTCCGGGCGAAAAAGTCATCTCGGCATATCGTATGTTTTGTCTTAACGCCTCTCGCGCGTAATCGAGGACGATCAATTCGTAATCGCCCGCGGTTTTAAGGCAGCGCGTGATCGTCAAATAAACCGTGATGAAGTGATCGAACGTCCTGAACGAAAACCAATTCTTGAGCTCATTCAAAGTTTGATACGGCAGCGCGACGCCATTGCGTTTCGCAAGTTCCATCAGCGTTTCGGGTCGAATCGAGCCTTCCAGATGGACATGTAGTTCCGTCTTCGGAAGGTCGTGGATGGCGCGTGAAATCGTCGCGGAATCCATTACGTGCTCGCCGGAGGCTTTGAAAAGCTAAGACACGTCCCCTTGAGCATCGGGTGGTTCATGCTGATCGTACGGCGTTGCTCAATGCTGAGCTTTTGCCACGCCGCTTCTTGATGCTCATAAACGCTTTCGTTTCTGTTGCCGCTCCGCCCGCCGCCGATAAAGAGCGCACGCAAACTATTTTCCAGCACGGCGTAAAGATGCGTGCAGCCATCGTGACGCGGAATCAGTTCGTGAATTTTCTTGAGCGTCCCCGGCTCGAAGAGTTTGAGTCC
>CAZPIK010000249.1:0-6839 GCA_964586185.1 uncultured Candidatus Sumerlaeota bacterium
GACTCGAGTTCGAATTGATGAATGCAATCGCATCATCTAGCGAAGGAGTCACGCCGACGGTAAGGATTAGTTCGAGATACTCCGTCCGCCAATCTTCGGGCGTTGCGGGTTTGCAACCGGGGAAAATCGCGCGCGTTCTTTCGTCGGCGCGAATCTCCACTTTTTTCTCCGTCAACGCTTGCAAAACTTTGGGAAGGAATTCTACGGCGATCTTTTCGTGTACAAGCAGCGATTCCATCGCGTTACAAACCCCGGGACGTTGAGTTTTGGCGTTCAGGATCACCTTGACCGCCATCTCCTGATCCGCTGATTCATCTACGAATATGAAACAATTGCCGTCGAGGTGCTTGATAACCGGAATGCGCGATTTCTCCATGATCATCTCGATGAGTCCGCGACCGCCGCGAGGGATGATGAGGTCAACGAGGTCATCGCAACGGAGCATCGCTTCGACTGCCGCGCGATCGGTTGTCGGAATAATCTGCAGGCTTCCTTCGGGCAGCCCCGCTTTCTCGCCCGCCTCGGCCATGAGACGCGCTATGATCCTATTGGAGTGGATCGCCTCGGAACCGCCGCGCAAAATCACGGCATTGCCCGATTTAATGCAGAGACACCCGGCGTCGGCAGTGACGTTCGGACGCGATTCGTAAATGATCCCGATGACGCCGATGGGCGTTCGCATTCGTCCGAGCCGCAGGCCATTGGGGCGAGTCTTGATTTCCAGAACTTCGCCGACGGGATCATCAAGCGCGGCGACCTGTTCGAGCGCGGCGGCCATCGCCTCGATCCGTCCCTTGCCAAGATCAAGCCGATCCAGCATTGCGGTAGAAAGTCCTTTTTCTTTCCCCTGCGCGAGGTCGAGCGCGTTCTCGGCAAGAATCTCTTTTTCATGTTCGCGAAACGACGCAGCCATCGCTCGGAGCGCGGCGTTCTTCGTTGCCGTCGGACATGCGGCGAGTTTGCGCGAAGCTTGGCGCGCGAGCAGCCCCATCCGCTGGAACATGGATTCGAAATCCTGAACAGTCTCGGCTTTTGAAATGGCGCTTGCGGTCATCGAGGTCAAACTCCGGTTCAGAAAATCACCGGAAGCCGCTCGTTTTGTTCCGGAACACGTCGCCCTGAATGCCATGATCCGGCTGACGCATTTGCTGCATTTGAGTTCCCTGCGGCAATCCCTGAAGCTCAACCGGGAACCCGGTGATCGTGCGCGATACAACCTGTCGCGCCCAAGCGCCAAAGAGGTCTTCCTTCGCATCCGGTTCGGGGATGTAATTTCGCTGGCGTGTATCGGAACTAATCTGGAATCGCGTCCGCATTTCGCCGAGGTTTGCTATCGGTTCCTGATCGGGCTTAAACGGATCCACCGACGGATCGTAAAGCTTGAGTTCTGATGCGATGATGATTTCATCACGATTCGAAATGCGGTCGCCGCCTGAACTCGAGTCATCGCTTAGAATTGTATACGACTTGATAACGGCGACGAGTTGAAGATCGGCTTGGGATTTAGGGACAATCCTAATCTGCCCATCGGCCAAGAATTCCTCCTGCGCCATACGCGTCGCAATTTCCTCAATTCCCGGTTCCTTCGATTTATTCATGACCATCGGAATGTAAATTCCACGCACCCAGTTTGGAAGCGTCCGAACCGGATAGACCCGCGTGCAGGAAACTGAAAACGCGCCGAGGATGGCCAAGGCAATCGCAAAAAATGTGTGGCGGTGGAATCGGGTCATGACTTGCGCTTTACAATTCGGACTTGTCTATCATTTCCGTGCCGGGAGGGAACTTTGGCTCGAAAGTCGAATCAGGAATTTCCGCGTCGAACTTCACCTCAAGGACCTTGATCGTCGTCTTGTCGCCGTTCAACTCCTCATGCCAGATTTTCTGAGGCAATAGGGTCTCTTTGTCAATCCAAAGTTTGATCCGCGTGAAGGGGGAGTTCTCAGCAAGGCTCGAAACGGGAGTCGCTTCGAGCAGATGAATTTTCGTCGGATCGTGACCTTCAGTTCTCAATTGCTGGGTGAGCGTCGTGTCATCAACCGAAGTTTTTACCGTATATTCCCGCAGGATATCCTGCGCCTTGAACCCAAATCCCAGCGTCATGACGTGCAGTTGTTGATCGCGCTCTTCGGGACTATGAAAGCCGTACTTCTCGACTTGCTTGAGCGATGGGACATGAACGTAGATCGCATCCTTCAGGATGAGATTCGTCATTTCGTCGGGCGGATTATAATCGCAGCGGAATCGGTCGGGTTTGACGTAGGAAAATTTCCCCGTGGATTTAATGGTCTCCAGAAAAACTTCACTCTCCTTGGTTTGCTCAAAAGTTCCGACGACGTTCCTGGCTTCTCCGTGCTTGGCTTCAATGGCTTTTAGGATCTGGAGCGTTGCGGTCGTCGGCTTGACCGCGGTTCCCGGAATGGCCGAACCGTCCTCGCGGATTTCTACCGAACTTTCCCCGCTTGCTGGAGCGTCTTGCGCGAAGACGATGCCACTAACTGAAGCGAGTGCGAAAATCGCAAGCCTGCAAAACCATGCCTGCCATCTAGTTATATGATCTAATAGTTTCATCGGTCGTTCCGAAACCCCAAAGACTGGAGAACCAGACATTCAGCCGCGCCATTAGGTTCCCTTTTCGACGCAACCAAACATCAGAGTATACCAATTGGGTAACTCTATATAGGAAATAGAAACCCATCAAAATCCGGAAAGCTTGCAACCTTTCGGCGCGACGTAAGCCGCAGCGGTCTGCGCTGGCGCAAGATATTTTCGCGCGGAGGCGAGAGCATCCTTGGACGTGACGCGGCGCACTTGGGTGACGATCTCCTCGGGCGCGACGGGACGTCCCAAGGTCATCAGCGATTCCGAAAGCGCCATCATACGCGAAGATGTCCCCTCGACATTCATCAGAACCGAATCCACGATCTGTTCTTTGGCAAGATCGAGTTCGTCGTTCGGAATCGGTTCTTCGATAAGCCGCGCGACTTCATTCCGGCAAATCGCTAGCGTCTCGCCGATCGTTTCAAGCCCTGTCGAGCCATCAATCGCATAACTCCCGGCGCCGCGATAAGGTTGAGTGAACGATTGAATCGAGTAGGCTAGCCCCCGCTTCTCGCGGACTTCCTTAAAGAGGCGCGAACTCATTCCCCCTCCGAGCACCATGTTGAGAAGTCCAAAAGCGAACCGGTCGGGAGAGCCACGCTCGGGACCCGGACCACCAAAGCAAAAATGGACTTGCTCAACCTCGCGCGAAATAACCTGCTTGCGCGCGGCGTATTGAATTCGACTTTCGGCGCGACTTGCGCCGCGACTCGATGAACGAAGCTTTGCAAACCTTGAGCGAATCACGGCCTCGCATTCGCGCGTATCGAAAGCTCCGGCCAAAACAATGAGTATTCGCGAAGGGTGGAATTCCCGCTTGATGTAGTTTTTTACGGCTGCTCGAGAAAATCGCCGGATCGTCGCAGGCGAACCGATCACGGGGCTTCCAAGCGGCGAAGCGGGCCACAGATTACGGAAGAACCGATCCACGACCACCTCCTCCGGATTGTCTTCATACATCTTATATTCTTCGAGGATGACGTTTCGCTCACGCCGGATTTCTTCATCCGCAAAGACCGAATCGAGCGCCATCTCGCAAAGGAGATCAAGCGCCGCGGGGGCTTTATCATCCACGCAGCGGGCGTTGAGGCAGAGATTCTCCTGACTCGTGTGCGCGTTGACGTTCCCGCCAAGACGGTTCAGTTCATCGTTCAGCGCAAGGGCGTCCAAACGAGGAATCCCCTTGAAGAACATATGTTCAATAAAATGCGTGATCCCTTGTTCAGTGGATCGCTCAAAGCGGCTCCCGATCTCAAGCCAAACTCCCATCGAACAGGAGCGCACCCCTTGCATGGGGTCGAACGCATAGCGAACGCCATTGGGAAACGATTTGACGGTGATCTTGCGCGAGGATCGAAGCATGAAGAAAGCATCGCCAGAGGCGAACCCTGACAAGATACGTCGTCATTTCGCGATTCCCAATTCTTTTCGTGGTCGAGGTCCGTCTTTTTCCTTTGCCTTCGCCGTGCCGTCATTTCTTAATCGGCCATGAGCGATTCATCCCAGAGCGAGGCATCAACGCGCGGAGCCGTTTCCGCCAGGCTCCTCTTTTGGGGCATTGTGGTCATGGGACTATTCGTGCGTGGATTTCTTTGGCTCTCAGGGCGCTCCCCATTGGACGGCGATGAGTGCGTCATGGGGATCATGGCTTATCATCTCTCGCGTCTCCAAGAGTTCCCTCTTTATTTCTACGGCCAGCATTACATGGGGACGCTCGAAATTCCTTTTTCGGCGTGTCTTATGGCGCTGATGCCTGAATCGCTGAAGTTCAGCGGTTGGCCGATTCGAGTGACCGAGGCTTTTCATTTCACAGCGCTCTGCGCGATTCACTTTCGGCTCTGCGCGATGTTTTTCGGACGCCGCGTCGCTCTTTGGTCCGTCCTGTTTCTCGCTATTGGACCCTTTTATTGGACCGATTATTCCTCGCGCTTACGACACGTCACGGTGATGCTCGCGCTCGGGGAATTGATCGCGCTTCTCATCATTCACGCAATGACCAGCGAGACAAAATGGAAATGGCTCTTGATCGGAATTCTAAGTGGAATTGGATTTTGGCATTATCAACTCATCATCATTTTTTTTCTCCCGACATGCTTGATTGCTTTTCGTTATGGATCGGCCTCGACTTGGCATGAAGTCGGTGTGAAAGGCGCGGCAATTCTTCTCTCTGCGGTGGGTATCGCGACGGCTTTCGCCGCGCTTTCAAGCGGGTTAGGCTCGCGATATTTGTGGTCGCTCTTCCCTGCGTTTTATTATCGCGACATTGTAGTCTTCATGTGTTTGGGGTTTTTGCTTATCGCTTCATGCGCATGGATCATGCGCCGCGAACTGACTCGCCATTCCGTTTTTTATCGAATGGCTCTGATGATTGCGGGGTTCTTAATCGGTTACTTTCCCGCGATCGCTTACCTTGCATCACTCAAGGAGGAACTTTGGCTTCCCAGTGCAGTGGCCAATTTAACCGATGTTCCCTCTCGGCTTTGGGACTTGATGATTCTCGAAGGGGCATCGTTATTAGGCGTCGCCAAAACAATCACGTCATTTGTTCGCGATCCCGGTCCCTCAACATTGGCGTTCCCGATCTTGCTCGCATGCGGTTGCGCGGTGATTGTTACAGGTGAAAAAGCTTTGCGGACTAAGTCGCCATGGGAACGAATAGGGATGCTTTATTTTGCGCTGCTGGCAGGCGCAACGTTGCTGCTCAACGTCGTGGTCCGCCGTGGCGCGCCGATTGAGCAACCTCGCTTTCTGCTGCCCGTTATTCCAGCGCTATGCGTTATGTTCGCCTTTTTAGCTGAAACAATTTACCTAACCCTCACGCGAGGACGCGAAGTCCGCAGCTTCGGACAAACCGCCATAGTCGCCATCATCAGCTTATCCAATTGTGCGCTTTGGTTGCCGGGATGGAACGCGATGCCTCGCGTCGCAATGAACATCCGATCCGGACTCACACAGCAAACCCTTGAAATCGTCCGCGAACTCGAACGAAAAAGCGTGCGTCGAGTTTACATCCAAGCGGAGAAGGAACTTGGTTTTCAGTTAACCTATGCAGCCCGACTTCAAATTCGCATTAACGAAGGCTCATACGTGGATCGTTTCCAAAAAGTCCTCCCGTCGCCCCCTGCGAACGAGGTTCGGCATTATATGCTAAGACCGACAAAAAGTTTGCGAGAATGGTTGGCCATGCCGGATGGCACACCCCCTTTAAAACCGGAAGACATCCACATGCGAGGCGGTTTTTGGGCGGGCGAATACTACGTATTTCCATTGCCGCCCGACGCAAAGCTAACGCCGTTCAACACGATTATTTGGCCCACGAAGTAAAAAGAGTGAAATGAGAAGAGTGAAATAAGGAACGAGAATTTGTTTTTTTCTCACTTCACTCTTCAAACTTCACACTTCTTTTTAGAAATCTCGTCCTGCAATTGCGTCACGAACTCCAAACCAATCCGCTTCGAGTTGCGCATCAAGCGCAAGAACGGAAAGTTCAAGCGGCGCGCCCGCTTCAAACGCTCCATTGGGCAGCGTAAGTGTAAAAATACCGTGCGTGCCTTGATTCTCATTGAAATGCTCGAAGACCAGTTTCACTCCATTGGCTTCCCAAACCTGCTTGCCAGTGATGTGACGTGGACTGAACGGAAGCACCAATGTGTTGTTGACGGTCAACTGAAGTTTAAGATTCTCTCCGCCGAAGCTTCCCGCAAAAATAATCGGCGAGTCGTTGCGTCCCGTCCACGGTGCCGTCAGCCAGCGCACGGCTTTGCCCTCTTTACTCGTGGACACCCGCGTGAAGGCGAGGACTTTTTCCATACCGTTGAACATTGGATAACCGGGTCGCTGTTCGACCGCGTCGAGCACCCGCTCAAACCCCGCAACACTGCCCGAGGGAGCCTGCGCGCCGCCGATCATTCCTTGTCGGACTTCAGTATTCTTGAGTTCGTAGATCGTATAATTGGAACGGACGTTCGCGCCGGGCCAATCGAGCGGCGGACTTGTAAATGTCTTGCCGCCGGGAAACGCCTGTTTGATCGGTTCCAACTCATGAATCCGGGCATTGTTGAAAACGAACATGATCTGCTTATCTGCGGGGACCTGGGAGAAGATGAATTGCTGGCCGCGTTCGATCCAAAACCGCTTGTACTCCGTGCCCGGGAGGTAATAATCCACGGTCGTATAGCTTAAATTCGAATGCGGGTTCACCTCGAATTGATAGACATACTCCGGCTTCGGCTCGTGCT
>CAZPIK010000250.1:0-6794 GCA_964586185.1 uncultured Candidatus Sumerlaeota bacterium
CTCGAAACGTGACAGAATCCGGGTCTCCTACGAAGGACGCTCCTAATTGATGCTCGTTTGAGCAAACGCCGGGAACGAAAACCTGGGCGTTGCATCATTCGAGGTGATTTTGAAGGGAAGGGCATACACTATGCGCCTTTATGTTGGGAATTTATCCTACAATACTACGGAAGACGGACTTCGGTCGGCTTTTGGGGAACACGGACAAGTTACGTCCATCGCGATCATCACGGATCGTGACACCGGTCAATCGAAGGGTTTTGCCTTCATTGACATGGTTGACGCTGCCGCGGGTAAAGCCGCGATCGCGGGTATGGATGGCAAGGAAGTTGGCGGACGTCAGCTTAAGGTCAACGAAGCGCGCGCTCGTGAAGAGCGTAGCGGCGGTGGCGGCGGCGGCTTCCGCAGTGGCGGCGGCAATCGCGGTGGTGGGCGTAGCGGCGGCGGCGGTGGCGGTCGCGATCGCTACTAGCTCCTGCCGGATCGGACGTCTTCAAAACTCCGTTCCAATACCTTAATGTCATGCAAAATAGGAACCCGAGTGGCCTCGCGCTGCTCGGGTTCTTTTTTTTCTTTATTTGAGTGTATAAGGTGATGTTTGAAAGTTGTTTCATGTAGGTCGGGTCTCCTGACCCGACGTCGGCTCTGGAGAGCCGACCTACAAGTACGGAGGAAATAACGATGATTCGGAAACTATCCCGGTTCCCAAGAGTTTTGTCCGAATTCGTAGGTCGGCTTTTCAAGCTGACGTCGGGCTACAAGCCCAACCTACGGACAAAACTTTCGAAAGACACTCTACCTGCGCGGGTCATACTTCTCAGTTTGATCGGCGTCCTTGGGTTTGGGCGAGTTTGCGCCGCAGAGAAGGAAACGCTCGCGGAGATCGGCGCGCGACTCGGAAAAGAAACGACCGAAACCTACGCGGCGAGTCCCTTTTCCGCGCTGTCGAAAGATTACTTCCTGCGCTTCACGCGCGATCCGGATGCCAAAGCCGAATCGGACGAAGTGGAAATCAATTCGAAATGGCGGGTGGAAATTCCCGATGACGCCGATCCATTGACGGAGCGGATGGCGGGGCACCTGATCGAATTTCTGGATCAACGAATGGGTGTGTCGCTGAAACTTGAAAAGAGAAAGCGCGACGAATTAAACCGATTGCCGCCCTCTGGTAAAGACGCCGAAGCGACGGGTTTCGTTTCGCAGATCGTCCTGCTTGACTCGGGGTGGAGCGATAAACTGG
Source organism: uncultured Candidatus Sumerlaeota bacterium (assembly GCA_964586185.1). Taxonomy (GTDB): domain Bacteria; phylum Sumerlaeota; class Sumerlaeia; order MVZB01; family JAJFLK01; genus CAZPIK01. Next base: position 1,241 of record CAZPIK010000250.1, read on the forward strand.
CTTCAGCAAGCTTTGGCATTAGAACCCATAAAAATCAGATCGCAGTGTTAGGAAGCGATCCCGCCGGATTGCGCGATGGAATCGTGAAGCTCGTGGATATGATCGGCTTTCGCGAAGGACCTTTCGTCAAAATTGAAGAGCGGGATTACTACCCAAAATTGTCTGTGCGATTGGGCACAATTCCGTTCATGGGCAAAGCGAAGGACCTTGTCTTCCTTGGCTTCAACGCGATGGTCGCAGGCGGGGGAAATCTCCATGCGCTTTCGACCTCCGACGCGATCCCCGAACTCGCCGCTCGTCGCCAAAAAGGTTTGCTCGAATCGAACGTCAAAGCGGCCACCGAAGCCCGTGAGTACGGACTCAAAACTTATGCGTGGCTCGACACGCGGCAGAAATATCCGAAGGATGATCCGGTCTTTGCGGCACATCCCGATATTCGCGGTTCACTCACTTGGAGCGCGGACGGCGAATACGTCCTCTGCACCGAACATCCGCTCGTGCGCCAATATCTTTCCGAAAGCGTCGAGGGATTGTTCCGCGCCGATCCGAAGTTGGATGGCGCCGTCGTCATCATCGGCGGCGAGGGGTTTTATCATTGTTTCATGCGGCCCTACGGAGTCAAGAAGGGGCATACGGATTGCGCGCGATGCGAGAAGCTGGGCGCGGAGACCGTCGTCGCAAATCTCGTCAACATGATGGCCGAATCGGCGCGGCGAGTGAACCCCAAGGCCGAGATCGTGATCTGGCCTTACTCGGCGGTGCATGTGTGGTCGGCGGATGCGGAGCAAATCGGACTCATCGAGAAATTGAAACCGGGCGTCGCGTTGCTCACCGAAATCGAGAAGGACGAATACGTCGAGAAGGAAGGGGGCGTCCGCAAGCACCTTTGGGATTACAGCATTGACATGATCGGTCCCGGCGAGCGCGCGAAAAAGCAAATCGCGGCGTGCGCCAAGCGGGGAATCCCGGTTTATCTGAAGAGCGAACCGGAACTCGGATTCGAAGCGCCGCGGCTTCCGAATATCCCGTGCATGGATCGCTGGGCGGATCGCGCGACGGCGCTCGCCACCTGCGGCGCAACGGGCGCGTGGGTTTTTCCCGCGTTTCGTCCGTGCTATGGAACCATTGCCGCCGAAGTCGCGAAGTATTCGTGGTGGAGTTCGCCGCCGTCTGAGCTAAAGGAAGTTCCGGCGCTCGATCAATTGGCGCGGCGATTAGCGGGAACCCAAGGCGCGCCGCATGTCCGCGAAGCGTGGAAGCGCGTGAGTGAGGCGATTGAATACTCGCCCGAACTTCCCCCCTATTACACCGGTCCTTATTACTTGGGTCCCGCGCATCCGATGTGCGCCGATCCCAACGCCGAATTGCCCGAAGTTTTTTCCGGATACTATCTTTTCATGGCGGAGATGACCGACGCCGAGGGAATGAAAAAGCGTCCGACCTATTTTTCAAAACCGCGCGGCGACGTTCCCGCTTTCCTGAACCTCTACCGCAAAATGGAACGCGCGCTCAAGGTTGCAGCGGATGAGATGGACGCCGCGCGGCCCCTTGTCGAAGAACGCCGCCGGTTGATGTTCGACGCCGAGGATTCGCCGGTGCAGTGGTTCTATCGCACGGCGCGGACTCACGCGAATTTCTATGAATCATGTATGTTGCGCGACCGCCTCCACGCGCTCGCCGAAAAATCCGACCGCACCGCCGAAGAAAAAGAAAAGGCTGGGGCCGATTTCAAACGATGGATCGAAATTTTGGAGGACGAGCGAGCCAACACCATCGCAGCTCTACCACTGATGGAGCGCGACCCGAGGCTCGATTTCCGCTATGGCGGCGATCACACGTTCGAACACGGCGCAGTCATGATCCGGGCGAAACTCAAATTGCTCGACGCCGAAATCTCACAATACATTCCGTCGCTTGAAAAGAAATGCGGTCTCTAAAGCACTTTGCGCATTATCTTCACGCGTCCGAATATTCGTCCCGGACATGCAAATATAGAGACACTATTTTTTCGTGTAATCCGATAATACATAGGCCAATAATTATTGGAGAAGTTAGGAGAAACACATACCACGCACAGAAAAAAAGGCCCAAAAACGGCTTGCCTCCTTGTGCTGCGGTCATAAACCTGCCGAACATCACTATGCCCACAAGTGCTGAATACATCAAAGCACCCGGAACAAGACATCCTAATACAATATCAATACCGCTCATTTGGGTTTGACTTCCGCAGCATAGTTTGTAAAAGCGCCACCATAAATACAAAACGGAACCGAGGATAACAGACACATGCGAAAAGGCAATGGGTGTATGATAGACTGCTACAAACGCATATGATCCAGATCCATAGTATATATAACTATCATAAGCAGATTGTAGCTGTAATACGAGAATTGTAGCAATAAAAGGGCACACAGTGATTAATAATGGCACGATGCTAAATTGCATGAGATAGGGACTCGATTGGATATAAGTAAGAGACAATTCCTCTCTTTGATGAGATGCTGCAAGGAGGCGTACTATTGGGACCAGCTGCACGGTGATCAATAGGCATGCGAATTGGACGACTGCGACTATGGCAATATCTCGGGCTTGGCTTAGAAATAATTGCGATCTATCGCGATTTAGGAATGCTACTTCGAACACAAGAAGAATTAGAACGTTTACAATACACTGCTGTACAAACTTTCTGTAGGGATTAAACGAGTGCATTTACATGGTCCTGGGCATTCAAGAGAGTCTGCTTGTATATGAATTCATGTGGTGCCAGGTCGATCTTGATTTGTATTTCATGGAAATGCGATGCCGGCAGCTTTGAGCCTTCTCAAGAACTCCGCTTCGTCAATCACTTCGACCCCGAGCGAGCGGGCTTTATCCAACTTTGATCCGGCGCTTTCGCCTGCGATGACGAGGTGCGTCTTTTTGCTGACGCTGCCTGTTGCTTTGCCGCCGAGTCGTTCGACGAGTTTCTCCGCCTCGCCGCGTTTCATCGCCGTCATCTCGCCGGTAAAAACGCAAGTGAGACCGGAGAAAGGTGAGCCTTCGACTTTTTCCGGCGGGGCTTCTTCCGCGAGGCGCGACATGTTGACGCCGGACGCGCGGAGCCGTCCAAGTAGTTTGCGATTGGCATCGTTCGCGAAAAACTCCACCACGCTTCCCGCCATGATCTCGCCCAGACCGTCAATCGTGGCCAGCGATGCGGTGTCGGCGTTTTCGAGCGCATCCATCGAGTCGAATCGCGCGACCAAAAGCTTCGCCGCCGTCTCGCCGACGTGCCGGATGCCGAGCGAATAGACAAGCGACGCGAGAGGCCGCTTCTTGCTCGCCTCAATTTCGCCGAGTATATTCCGCGCCGATTTTTCCGCCATCCGTTCGAGTGTCAACAATTTCTCTTCGGTTAGGTCGTAGAGGTCGGCGTAATCGCGAACCAATCCCTTATCCACAAGCTGATCCACGAGTTTGTCGCCGAGTCCTTCGATATCCATCGCGCCGCGCCGAGCAAAATGGCGAATCCGTTCCTTGACCTGCGCCGGACACGCGGCGTTGTCGCAGCGGTAAGCCGCTTCGCCCTCTTCGCGGATGAGCGTTGAATCGCAGACGGGACATCGCTCAGGAAACTTGAACGGAACTTCCCCGCCCGTCCGGAGATTCGCGAGCGATCGCACGACCTTCGGGATCACGTCGCCCCCTTTTTCGATGACGACGCGGTCGCCGACGCGAATATCTTTCCGTTCGATCTCGTCCGCGTTGTGGAGCGTCGCGCGGCTGATCTTCGACCCCGCCAGAAAAACGGGTTTTAAATGCGCGACCGGCGTGACGGCTCCCGTCCGACCGACCTGCAATTCGATTTTCTCCAAAACCGTTTCAGCCTGCTCGGCGGAGAATTTATACGCGAGCAACCACCGCGGATGTTTCGCCGTCGCGCCGAGTTCTTCGCGAAGCGCCAATCGGTTGACCTTGATGACGATCCCGTCGGTGTCGTAGGGAAGCGATTTGCGCTCGCCTTCCCACTTTTCGAGAAACGCGACAATCTCCTCCGCCGATTTGTAATGCCAACGCTTGGGATTCGTCGGCAGTCCGAGCCGCGTCAAATGTTCCAACGTTTCAATGTGAGTCGCGGGCAGCGTCGAATCACATGCGCCGACGGCATACAGATAAACATCGAGCGGCCGACGCGCGACGATTGACGAATCGAGTTGCTTGAGCGTGCCCGCCGTGGTGTTGCGCGGATTGGCGAAAAGCGGCTCACCTTCCTTTTCGCGTTCTTGATTCAACTTCTCAAAATCAGCGCGACGGATGAACACCTCGCCACGCACCTCGAATCGCCCGCGCGGAATGCTCCCGTTTATTTTCTTCAATTCATGCGGGATCGCTTTGATCGTCCGGACATTGGCCGTAACGTCATCGCCGCGGCGACCGTCCCCGCGCGTGGCGGCGTATTTCATCGCGCCATCCTCATACATAATCGCAACGGCAACGCCGTCAATTTTGATCTCAAGCGCGTAATCAATCGCCTCCTCACGACCGAGTTGACGCTTGAGTCGCCGATCGAACTCCAGCACTTCCTCCGGCGTGTAACTGTTATCAATCGAAAGCATCGGAATCGGATGCTCAATGGTCGAGAATCCTTCCGCGCGATCTTCGCCCACCCGACGCGTCGGCGAATTTTCATCCGCAAGTTCAGGGTGCCGCGCCTCCAGGGATTTCAATTCCTCGACCAGCAAATCATATTCGCGGTCAGAAATTTCCGGCTCCGCCTTGCGATAATAGAGTTCGTCATGGCGGGCAATTTCGCGACGCAATTCAACGACGCGAGCAGCGGCTTCCTTTCTGCTGGGATGGTTCTTGTGAGCCATAAAATGCTCCATCGTCCGTCAAGATGGCGCGACACTCCGAGGATATTTATCGCCACGCGCGGATGCCAGCACGTTTATTGAACGGGACTTTATCCTTTATCGAGTATTTCATGTATGATGAGAACAATTCGAAAGGAACTAAGTCCATGATCGCAAACCGTTACATGCTGGATCGCCCACAGAATCGGCGAAAGTTTCTAGGTCGGCTCGCGGCGGGGGCAGCGACGCTTGCGACGCCGGGCGCATTTGCCGAGCAGCTTCTTCTGACGCCTCGACAGACTGAAGGACCTTTTTATCCCAATAAATTGCCGCTCGATACCGACAACGACCTTTTGATCGTGAATGACGGCCTCACTTCAGCCGTCGGGTCGGTGACGCATCTTAGCGGACGCATCCTGAGCGCGGCTGGCGAGCCGATTCGCAGCGCGACGGTCGAAATTTGGCAGGTTGACGCCAATGGCATTTATCATCACACGGAAAGCCCGCGGCGGGAAAAGATGGACGGAAACTTTCAGGGGTTCGGGCGATTTCTAACCGGCACCACCGGCGAATATTATTTCCGAACGATCAAGCCCGTGCTTTATGGACAGGGCAGCTTCGTCCGCGCGCCGCACATCCATTACGCCATCCACATGAAGGGAAAAGAAAAATTCACGACGCAGTGTTATGTCAAAGGAGATCCGCAAAACGAAAAGGACGAC
>CAZPIK010000251.1:0-6734 GCA_964586185.1 uncultured Candidatus Sumerlaeota bacterium
GACATCGAGGCGATGGGCGCGGTGCGCTTGAAGGACGTGGACGAGGCGCAGTCCAAGATCGTCTCGGCCGCCAAGGCTTTGGCGGATGCCGGCGAAATCGTCGTCGCCGGCCAGGAAGAAGAGGACCAGTTGGTCTACTAAGGCATCGGAACCCGGGACATGGCCGCTTTGCGCAAATTCACCTTCGATCGGGTCTTCGACCGGCCCGCGACGCCCGTGCCGGATCCGGCGGCGCCGGACATGCTCGAGGCCGCGCCGGAAACCGCGCCCGAGGCGCCGGCGGCGCCGACGTTCAGCGCGGAGGAAATGACCGCCGCGCGCGAGGAAGCCTATGCCCAAGGCCGCGAAATCGGCATCAAGGAAATATCCGAATCCCTCGAACGCGAAACGCGCGACGTGCTGGCCGGCGTGGAGAACGCGCTGCGCGAGTTGATGTGGTCGCAGTCCTCGATCGAGACGCGCGCGACCGAGGATTCCGTCCGGGTCGCCCTGACCGCGATTCGACGACTTTTTCCGTCCCTCGCGCAACGGGATCCCTTGTCCGAAATCGAAAACGTGATCGGGCAGGCCATGGCCGTGGTCCAGGGCGAGGCGAGCCTGAACATCTACGTCAACGACCGCTTGGCCGACGCCGTTTCGGCCCGAATTCGGGCCCTGGCCGCGGCGTCCGGGTTTGAAAACCGGATCACGGTTCAGCCGCTCGCCTCGATCGCGTCGGGCGACGTTCGCGTCGAATGGAACAAGGGCGGCCTGGCCCGGGACATGGCGACGATCGAAAAAACGGTCGAGGAAATCCTGAAGCGTGAATTGCGACTTGCGCATCTTCCGCTCCATCTCCATGGCCTCGCGCTCGTCGAAATTCTCCTGCGCTTTTTCGACAAGCGAAAGGACGTCACCCATGCCGAGAATTCGCGACGCAATTCGGTCGGGATGAAACGGCTCAAGGTCATCGGCCTTTTCGCCCGTGCCGATGAAGAAGATCGGCTTTTGCGTGACCGCGCGGATCGAGAGCGCCGCTCCGCCTCGCGCATCGCCGTCAATTTTCGTGAGGCAAACGCCGTCAATTCCAACTCCAGAATGAAACGCGGAGGCTGAATTCACGGCGTCCTGTCCCGTCATCGCATCGGCGACAAGAAACGTGTATTGCGGCTGGACCGATTTCTTGAGTCCCGCAAGTTCATCCATCTTCACTTCGTCAATATGGAGCCGACCGGCGGTGTCAATGATGACGAGATCGCAACCTTGCGCTTTCGCGGTTTCAATACCCTTGCGGGAAATTTCGATGACCGGCGTACGCGTCCCCATTTCAAAAACTGGAACGCCGACCGATTTTCCCACGACCTTGAGCTGCTCCACCGCGGCGGGGCGGTAAATATCGCAGGCAACCAGCATCGGCTTAAAGCCGCTTTTGGTCATAAACTTCGCGAGTTTTCCCGCGAAGGTCGTCTTGCCCGAACCTTGAAGACCGAGCAAGAGAATGATCTGCAATTGCCCTTTCTTGAGCGTGAACTCCGCGATTGTTCCGCCGAGCATGGCGACGAGTTCGTCGTGAACAATTTTCACGACGTGCTGGCCGGGGCGCACAGAATGAATTGTTTCGAGGCCGACCGCTTTCGCCGTGACCGCCTGAGTGAAATCCTTGACGACCTTGAAGTTCACGTCGGCGTCGAGAAGCGCCATGCGGACTTCGCGCATGGCTTCGCGGATATTATCTTCGGTCAGCTTCGCCTCGCCGCGAAGTTTCCTAAAGACCCCTTCGAACTTTTCACCTAATGCTTCAAACATGATTTTCTTTTTCTTCGATTAGTCTATTTCTGGTCCCCGATTTCCAAATACTGCGCCCACAAATCCGCGATTTGCCTCCACTGCATTCTTGCCGTGAATCGAGGAGCGTTTCGGACGAACTCTTGCCGCTACGGTTTCAAGTTCAAGAGCCAGTTCCCGCATTTCCTCGGCGATTCCTGCCGGATTTTCTCCGGCGGATAGCCGATCCGCCAGTTGCCGCAATCGCGCGGCGGTTTCGTTGTCGGCGAGCGGAGCCGTGCTTGCTCCCTCGCTTTTTCGTCCGGCGATCAGCTTCAGCACCCGCTCATAGTTCTCGAGCGACGCCTCGCCGTGTTTCACCGAATCGAAAATAGCTTGTCGCGAAACGCCCGACTCCGACGCAATCTCGCCGAACGAAAAATCGTTATCATAATAGCTGCGGAGAAACGACCGCTGCTTTTCAGTCAGCAGCTCGCCGTATGTATCGAGCAGCAGGCTCATGCGGAGACGTTTTTCGACCGGAACGACCTGCGAGGCCATAATGCGCGAAACTCCCAAAGTCGCATTCAGCATGTTAAATATAAAAACTTTACATGCCGCCGTCACGTTAGCCACAGACATAGATCGTGTCAAGAATAAATACTTCATATCTAAAATATCAAAAACGAGGATCGCACAAACACCATCGGCGTTCATCGGCGGCTTGAACTCATTCCGAATTCATTGTATCCGCCGATAGACGCCGATGAATATCATGAATCCCGGTTTTTGAAGAGTGGGTGACCTCAAATTTCCGATTTTTATGTGTTGCGACTAACTATTGGATTGCGTCGCCTATCTGTATGGGTACGATGCCGTGGCGAATGAGTAAGCATGGAACCCATTCAGATCAACACCAACCCTTCTGAAACATCCGGAACGCAAGATTCGGTTCGATCCATGGACATTGGAGCTGGCGCTTTGGGTCATGCCATTGCCTTTGTCGTCCTCTTGGTTGCTGGTTATTTTACCGCGCAGTTTCTTATCTCGAATGAACCGCTCTGGCTGACGCGCGATGCGAATGGCACGAGGCTGGGTGGAGTTTTTGCCGCGCTGGGATTGCCGTTCCAATGGGGTGGCGGATCGCTCGAATGGCGTCTCGTCGGCTGGGCCGTGGGATCCGTCGCGATCATGACCGTCATCGGTTGGTTTTTTCTCGAATGTTTCGAACTCTACCTTCCGGTCACGGCCAAAGCCGCTCTCGCGTATCTCTCCGGCATGGGTATCTGCGGATTCGTCTTTGAGCTTCTAGCGATGGCGGGGCGCCTCAACCGAACAGGCGTATTCGTTTCGCTTGGATTCATCTTGCTCATCCTTTGGTTCGCGTCAGTGATCGCAGCGAGAAAGAAGCCCGAATCGTGGGGCGGTGGCGAAGGCGGCGGCGCGGAGCAGACCATGCGGCGTCAACTCGCCAACGAGCGATTTGCAAAATGCCTCGTTTGGCCGTGCGGATTTTTTCAATCCTCTTTTACGTTCATCGCGGGATTGCTCATCGCGGTGATTCTACTTGCGATTTTTTATCACGCGATCCTCTTCCCGGAAGTCTATTGGGATTCGCTTATCCTTTATCTCGGCTACGCGCGGATGATGTTCTATCAGCATGGCATCGTCCGCAAAGTCGTTGGTCAAGTCGGGATCGGACTCGGCGCGAATTATCCGCATCTTTATTCGTTGCTCGGCGCGGCGGCGTCACTCGCGGCAAGGGAATGGACCGAACTCCCTCAGCGGCTCATCACTCCCTGCGCGGCGGTAGCTTCGACGGTCTTGGTCTATCACATCGCGTTACGGCTCACGCGGCACGTCAATTTTTCGCTGGCCGTGACGCTGCTTTACCGTTCGATCCCGCTCGTCATCGCCTACGATCAATACGCATCGGATTACGCGATCACCATTCTCTTCTGCGCCGGATTCCTCTATCTCGCATTGCTTTATATCGAGACCGGACTCAGCGGCTATTTTATTCTCGCGACGGCCTTGATCGCGTTTTCCATGCACCTCAATTACCTCATGGGAATTTTGTGCCTGCCCTGGGGACTGATGATTCTCGCCGCGCACGTTTGGACTCCGACGATGGAGGAAACCGCCGAAGCGGAGACGATTGAAGAGAACCTGCGATACTCTCGGCCTTCGATGGCCGTTACGAATTGGGAGGAACACACCGAATCCGATCCCTCATGGACGGTAAAATTATTCCGTCGCCCGCTTCTCAGGTTCCTGACCTCGCCGACGTTCGTCATGACGGCGATGGCGTGCGGCGCGGTGGGTTCTGTCTGGCTTATCCGTAATTGGATGGTGACGGGCAATCCCGTGTATGCGTTCTTCAACGGATTCTTTCATGGGATCCACGTCAACCCCGAAGTGATGGAATCGGCATCGAAAGAATGGATGGAAAACGGCGCGGGCATTGGGCGGATGGGCGAAACCGCCGCAGAGCGACTCAAAAACTCGTGGGCGTTTTTCGTGACATGGAAACAAGCGTATTTGTTGCAGCCTTTTGTCACGGGGTTCGTCGGCGTCGGAATTTTGTTGCTGCTCGCGCGCGCGGCGGCCTCGCCGTTTCTCGCGCTCCGGCATTCGCGCCATTCGGGCGAGGTCATCACGCTTCGCTATGTGGATTACGGATCGCGCTACGGATTCGTCGTTCTCGCGCTGGCGCTGGCTTTGTTCGGTTATCACTATTTTCTCGCGCCGTTTTATCTCTATCAAATCGTGATGGTAGGTCCTGCGCTCGCGGTGTTGGCTTGTTTTATCTATCCCTATTGGCGTTTGCGTCCGTGGCGTTGGATCTTCGGCGGCATGGCGCTCCTTATCGGACTTGTGCCCGGTGTCGCGTTCGCGCTCATGGGATTCAAACTTCATCGCGCGGTTCCCGTCGGCGCGGGTCGAGTCGAATCGAAACTCGATCTCTTTGCGCTTCGGCATCCACTGCCCGACGCCGACACATTCTATGAATGGCAATACGGCGCAGACGCGGCGATGTTTCGTTACATAAACAAGAACCTAAAAGGCGAAACCATTCTGACGCATGAGAACCGGCATTTGGTTTTCGATCCGACGATCTCGCTCGTTCACCTCGACGATTGGGGCATTCAACTCATCTGGCCACAATCGGCGGAAGGTCAGGCCAAGGATTTGAAGGAAGCGCTCGGCATTCGGTATTACCTTTTTGTCCCGAACGAACGAAACCACCCGATCAATACGAAGATCAAATCGGAAGAATGGCTAAAGCAGGGTCTCATCACGCTCGAATTCGAATCGGGCGCGAACAAGCTCTATCGTTTCAAATAGTGGTTAATCTTATTCTAGTCCTGATTTGCCGCTTGCGCTTTGAATTGTCCGAATGGCGTGGTAGGATGCTCAGCCTTTGTCCGCTTTTGGAGATGTCATGAGCGAACCGACGAAAAGTACGCCAGAACCCCCCTCGGGCAATCCGGAAGACCTTCCGCCCGAAGAGGATCTCGCGACATCGAGCGTCATCGGGTTCGTGCTGGTTCCGGCCATGTTGGTGATCGCCATCGTCGGCGTGGTTTGGGTTTTTTGGTATCTGACTTACAATCCTTATTCGGTGCAGGATTACACGCGACTGCTCAAGAGCGACAATAAGTCCACGCGTTGGCAGGCCGCGCTCGATATGGTCGAGACGAATCGCGTGAGCGGCGAATTGGTGCCGATCCTCGTCGAGATGGCCCACGCGAAAGACGAAGACCAATCGGTCGTGGATACGACGCAGTTCGACGTGCGGAATTTGCTGAAATCGCCCGAAGAAAAGAAAGTTAACTTGCGATGGTATGCGGTCGCCGCGCTCGCCAAGGTCGGTGGCGAACGCGCCTACGAAACGGTTTTGGAAATGGCGAAGGACGACGACATTGGCGTGCGATTTTACGCCGTCCACGGACTCGGCCGGATGGGTAACAAAGGCGCGATTCCGACTTTGATTGATCGGCTCTTAACCGATACGGATTTCGGCGTGCGCGCGGCGTCGGCATGGGCGCTCGGGGAACTCGGCGACAAAAGCGCGAAAGATGCGTTGCTACAAGCGTTTAAAAACGACAAAGAAAAAGACGTGCGATGGAACTCGGCGCTCTCTCTCGCAAGATTCAGCGAGGGATCGGTCGAAGAAACGCTCATTGAAATGACCAAGGCCGATAACGCCCACACGCGCGACCAAGCTCGTCGGGCGCTGATGATGATCCGCAATCCCGCATCCAAATAGGAGAGATGATATGCCCGTTCAAGAAGGCTCCAAAGCCCCCGATCTTACGCTTGAAGCTTCAACTGGCGAAAAAATCTCGCTCAAGGATTTCCGAGGGAAAAGCGCGGTCGTTCTTTACTTTTATCCGAAGGATGATACGTCGGGTTGCACTCAGGAAGCCTGCGATTTCCGCGACCGCTCGGCGAAAATCAAAAAGCTCGGCGCGGCGATTCTTGGAGTCAGCCCCGATGATCTAAAAAAGCATGGAAAGTTCATCGCCAAGCACGAGCTAAATTTCCCGCTGCTTGCGGATACCGAGAAAAAAGTCTGCGAGGCTTACGGCGTGTGGGTTCAAAAAAGCATGTACGGCCGCAAGTATATGGGCGTCGAACGCTCGACCTTCATCATTGATAAAAAGGGAATCGTCACCAAAGCATGGCGCAAAGTAAGCGTCACCGATCACGCGGATAACGTACTTGAGGAACTTAAAAAACTAGCCGACTACACGAACTTGCGAACTAACATGCAACCATTCGCCTACTTGTCATCGTCGTCGTCGTCATCATCTTCTGATTCGACTTCAAGGACCTTGCCCGCTGCTGTGACTTCGATCTCGTATTCTTTGCCGTCGGCCTCGCCCTCGAGTTCATAGACGGTCTGGCCGTCTTCAACTTCGACTTCGGCTTCTTCCAACTTGATGCCCTTCACTTCCTTTTGAGCAGCTTCAATAACCACCTTT
>CAZPIK010000252.1:0-6718 GCA_964586185.1 uncultured Candidatus Sumerlaeota bacterium
AGATTATTTTGATGTGGTAGCAGTTCCAAATCTGCGAAATCTGCGTAATCTGCGGATAAAATAGATCCGCAGATTACGCAGATTTCGCAGATTTCGCAGATGAAATAATTCCTCCTTTGATTTTTCAACGCACTTTGTGGAATGCGGCCGTATCCCGGCGACTTGTTGACAAAAGAAAAACGAAAATGAAGAATGACGTCGGGTATTCACACCCAGACATGACGCAGTTCACACATTCTTCACTCTAAATTAATTCGTTTCCAATGCCTTCCATTCTATCTCCCCAAACCTCCATCCACGATGTCCTCGCGCAACTCAAATCTCACGGGTCGTTTGCGAACAACGTCGCGCATTGGGAAACGATTCCCGCCAAACCCGCAAAGTACGCTCCCTTTCCCGCCGCGCTGGATTCCGAAATCGCCGAGTTGCTGCGGAAAAAGGGAATCGAACAACTTTACAGCCATCAAACTGAGGCCGTCGCCGCGAGTCTTGCCGGGGAGAACGTCGTCGTCGTCACGCCGACCGCCAGCGGAAAAACCCTCTGCTATAACCTGCCCGTCCTGCAGCGGTTGATCGCGAACGAGCATTCGCGCGCGCTTTATCTTTTCCCGACCAAGGCGCTCGCGCAGGATCAATATAAGGGACTCTACGACCTGACCCGCGAGATGGGGCGCGAGATCAAGGTTTATACCTTCGACGGTGATACTCCCGCCGCCGCGCGCACCGCCATCCGCGCCGCCGGGCAGATCGTCGTCAGCAATCCCGACATGCTCCATAGCGGCATCCTCCCCAACCACACGAAATGGATCAAGCTGTTCGAGAATTTGGAAACGGTCGTCATTGATGAGATGCACCAATATCGTGGCGTGTTCGGAAGCCACGTCGCGAACGTCTTGCGTCGGCTCAGGCGCGTCTGCGAGTTCTACGGCTCGAAACCGAAATTCATTTGTTGTTCGGCGACGCTCGCCAATCCGCGCGAGCTGGCCGAGAAGCTCGTCGAGCAACCGTTCCGGCTCGTGGATCAAAACGGCGCGCCGCGAGGGGAGCGCATTTTTATCTTCTACAATCCGCCCGTCGTGAATCGCGAACTCGGCATCCGCGCGTCGTCAGTCAAGCAGGCGCGCAAGCTCGCCGCGCGGTTTATCGAGCGCGACCTGCAAACCATCGTCTTCGGGCGTTCGCGCATTCGCGTCGAAATTCTCGCCAACTATTTGAAGAAAACGATGAAGCGGCTCGGTCGCGATCCCGAACGGATCAAGGCGTATCGCGGCGGATATCTCCCGAACGAACGCCGCGACATCGAACGTGGAATTAAGGATGGTTCGATCCTTGGCGTCGTCAGCACCAACGCGCTCGAACTCGGCATTGATATTGGATCATTGCAGGTCGCGATCCTGACCGGTTATCCCGGAAGCGTCGCCTCGACGTGGCAGCAGGGAGGCCGCGCGGGACGGCAACTCCAAACCGCCGTCGTCGCGCTCGTCGCGAATTCCTCGCCGCTCGATCAATTCATGATGGGGCATCCCGAATATTTTTTTGGCGCGTCACCCGAACACGGCATCATAAATCCCGACAACCTCGCGATTTTGGCCTCGCATTTGAAGTGCGCGTTGCACGAGCTTCCGATGAAGGAAGGCGAAATCTTCGGCGCGAATCATCCTGTCGCGATCCTCGATCATTTCGAGTCGCTCAACATCATCCGCCGCGCCGGAGGGAAGGCATTTTGGTCCGCCGAGAGTTATCCCGCCGAGGAAATTTCGCTCCGCTCGGCGACGGCTTCCAATTTCATCGTCCACGATTCGGGCAATAACAACAGCATCCTGGCCGAGGTGGATTACGATTCCGCGCAGGAACTCATCCACGAAGAGGCGATCTATATCCATCAAGGTCGCACCTATCATGTGGACGCACTCGATTGGGAGCGTCGCCGCGCCTACGTTCGCGAGATCAAGGCCGATTACTACACCGATGCGATTACGAAATCCGATTTGGCCGTGCTGCATGAAGACGAAAGCGAGACGATGGAAACGCCGGGCGAGGGGAGCGATAAATTTCGGCCTCTACTCCGACGTTCGTTCGGCGAGGTCAAGGTTTCCACGACCGTTCCGAAATATAAGAAAGTGAAATTCGAGACGCACGAGAGCGTCGGCTTCGGCGAGATCAAGCTGCCTCAATATGATCTCCAAACCGAGGCGATGTGGTGGAGTTTCGCCGCCGACTCCGAGGAAAAGATGAAGGCGATGGGCTACGACTTTGCCGCCGCGCTGAAGGGTTTGGCGTGGATCGTCCGCAACGTCGTCTCGATTTACGTCATGTGCGATCCGCGCGACATGGCCGCGCTGCCGATGGTTCGCTCTCTGTTCGACGAACGCCCCGCGCTCTATCTCTATGACAAATATCCGGGCGGAATCGGCCTCGCGCGTCGGGCGTACGGAATGGATCGCCAAATCCTGCGCGGCGCGCTCGAAGTCGCCAGTGGATGCCGTTGCAAAGAGGGTTGCCCTTCATGCGTCGGCCCGACCATCGAACTCGGCGAGAAGGCCAAACAGGCGGCGAAGATGTTGATTGAGGGGATGCTATAAATCGTGACTATTACCCGCACACTAAAATTCATTTGTACATTACTCGTTGTTATTACTTTTCGAGCCGAGATTGCGAATGGCGCTGATTCCCCCGGCGAAGACTGGCCTTGCTTTCTCGGCCCAAGAACGGACGGAACCTCCATCGAAACGGGTTTACTGAAATCCTGGCCACCGCAAGGACCGCCCGTCGTATGGAAGCGCGTCGTCGGCAATGCCTATTCGGGACCGGTCACGAGCCAAGGCAAACTCGTTTTCTTTCATCGCATCGGAAATGAGGAAATCCTCCAATGCGTCGGCGCACGGGATGGTAAAGATGTATGGAAATTCGGTTACCCCACGCAATACGAGGATCGCTACGGTTACAACAACGGCCCGCGCTCTTCGCCTGCGATTGATGGCGATCGAGTATATTCCTACGGCGCGGAAGGAGTTCTGACTTGCCTCGATATCGCCACGGGCAAATTAGTCTGGCAACGCCCGGTTAACAAAGAATTTGACGTCCCGCAGGGTTTCTTCGGAGCGGGAGCGGCTCCCGTCGTCGAGGGCGATTTGATCCTCATCAATATAGGCGCAACCAATGGCGGCAGTCTTGCGGCGTTCAACAAGACAACAGGTCAGACAGTTTGGAAAACGGGCAACGACGAAGCAAGCTATTCAACTCCGGTTGTTCGAGAAATCAATGGCCAACGACTCGCGCTGTTTCTCACGCGCGAGGGCTTCGTCGCCGTAGAACCAAAAACAGGCGCGTTAAAATATCAATACCCCTTCCGATCCCGGACTCACGAATCGGTCAACGCGGCGACGCCCGTCGTTTCGGGCGATCTTGTTTTTCTCTCGGCGACATATAACGTCGGAGCGGCATTGCTCAAACTCGAACCCGGCGGCCTCAAGGAAATCTGGCGCAGCCGCACCGCTATGCAAAACCATTGGGCGACCAGCGTTTTGAAGGACGGATTCCTTTACGGTATGGACGGGCGCCACGAGGCGGGATCGAATTTTCGTTGCATTGAATTAATGACAGGTAATGTGAAATGGACGGCGGATGAAGGATTGGGGCGCTCAGCCTTCATTTGGGCCGAAGGGAACCTCATCGCGCTGGGCGAACGAGGTGAACTCGCGCTTATCAAAGCCTCGCCCGAAAAGTACGAAGAAATCTCGCGCGTCCAACTTCTCGAATACCCCTGCTGGACGCCTCCCGTCCTCTCGCACGGTTTGCTCTATATTCGAAATGAGACGAACCTGGTTTGTCTCAATCTTAAGAACACGTCTTCCCTGTTAAAGAACCCGTCCGGAAAGTAAGAACACAGCAATCGTAAAATAGATGACGATGCCGAAGACGTCCACGAGCGTCGCAACGAACGGCGCCGATGACACGGCGGGATCGAGACCCAATCGCCGCAAAACCAGCGGCAGCATCGAACCGACGAGCGTTCCCAACGTCACGACGCTAACGAGCGTCAGCGAAATGGTCGCGCCGATCAAGTAGGGATGCGATCCGTAAATGTCACCCATCTGCGCGCCGATGGCAACGCGAACAAACCCGATCGCGCCTAGAATCCCGCCCAGCACCAAGCCCGATGCAAGCTCGCGCCGCACGACGAAAAACCAATCCTTTAGCGTCACCTCTCCAAGCGCGAGCGCGCGGATGACGAGCGACGCCGCCTGCGATCCCGAGTTTCCTCCGCTGCTAATAATAAGCGGGATGAAGAGCGCAAGGATCACCGCCCGCTCGATCTGGTGCTCGAAAAATCCCATCGCCGTTGAGGTCAGCATCTCGCCGATGAAAAGGAGCACGAGCCAACCCGCGCGCTTGCGGATCATCTCTGCGATGCCAACGCGCATGTAAGGAAGATCGAGCGCTTCCATACCGCCCAATTTCTGAATGTCTTCCGTCGCCTCGGCTTCGGCAACTTGCAATGCGTCGTCAAGCGTCACAATCCCTACGAGAATCCCCTGCGTATCAGTAACCGGAAGCGCGTTTCGGTCGTAATTCCGGAACGCCGTCACAGCCGCTTCGCGATCATCCGTCGCGCAGAGCGCCGTGAACGAATGGTTCATCAAGTCCTCGACTTTTTTTTCCGGGTCGGCGAGGACGATCTGCCTCAATTTAATATCGTCGAGCAAGCGCCCCTTGGGATCGGTCACGTAGATGACATTGATCGTCTCGCTCTCGATCCCGACATTGCGAATGTGACGCATGACATCGGCGATAGTCCACTCGGGCTGGACGGCGACGTAATCGGGAGTCATGAGCCGACCGACCGATTCCTCTGGATAGCCGAGCAACGTCCGCGCGATCCGCAATTCCTCAGGGTTGAGTGTTTTCAGCAACCGCTGCGTGACTCCACCGGGAAGTTCCTCCAGCAACCGCGTCCGGTCGTCGGGTGCCATGCCGTTCAGCAGTTCGCCCAGCAATTCGGTGGAAAGATTGCGTACTAGCTGTTCCTGATCTTCGAGCGGTAGATATTCAAAAACGTCCGCGGCAAGCGCGCCGGGAAGAATACGGAAAACGACGCCCTGATCGGTCGGCTCCAGATCGGCGACAATCTCGGCGATTTCGGGAATCTCTAGTTCGACGAGGACTTCGCGCAATTCATCGAACTGCCGGGTGCGAACCAGCTCATCAATCTCGGGTTGGAGGGCTTTTCCCAGCATCGCGCGTCGCTCCGGCGGGGCGGGGATTGCGGGAAGCCAAGTTCGGCTTCGGGTGCGCAAAGGCCTAACACCCTAGCATGATTCGCGAGTGGATAATCAAGCGCGGAATTAGCCGCGAAAAGCCGCATAAGGCGCAAAATGATAATTTTCATTTTGTGACTCTTGCGCCTTTTTGCGGCAAAAAAATTTGGATTGGACTTTTTTGCGCCGTCGCGACAGCGTTGAATAATGCCGAGGCTTTTTGAACCTCGGTTCAAATTCCAAACCGCGAAAGAAACACCAACCATGCTTAAAGTTCTCCTCTCGACCGATAAAGGCGACATCCATCTCCAGCTTTTCGACGAACAGACGCCGATGACCTGCGCGAATTTCGTCAATCTCATCCAGCGCGGATATTACGACGGCCTTAAGTTCCACCGCGTCATTCCCGATTTCATGATCCAAGGCGGATGCCCGCAGGGGACGGGAACCGGCGGACCGGGCTACAAGTTCGGCGACGAATGCCTCCCCGCGCTCAAGCACGCGACGCCGGGAATTCTTTCGATGGCCAACGCCGGACCGGGAACAAACGGCAGCCAGTTCTTCATCACACACGTCCCGACTCCTTGGCTCGACGGCAAGCACACGGTGTTCGGCAAAGTCGAAAGCGCGGCGGATCAAAAAGTCGTGAACGCCATCGCGGGCGGCGACCGAATTAAAAAAGCGACGGTCGAAGGCGACACTTTGGCCCTGCTCACCAAAATGAAATCGCAGATCGAGACGTGGAACAAAACGCTCGATAAGAGCTATCCGAAGAAGTGACCGAAAGCGGACGATGATTTAAATAATGTAGAGGCGGTCTCCGACCGCCGATCTTCGGCGTTGGTACAGCCTCCCATTTTTTGTGAATTTTAGTATGCGAAGGCGAGGCGCAAGAAGTGACCTCGGAACTCAGCAAAGCCCAGATTGATAAACTCGGCGAACGGCTGCGTCAAGGGCCGCCGTCGGACGACGATTTGAGGATGCTCGACAAGTTTCGTCGGTCGTGCTTCGAAGCTTATGAATTGGTAGTTCGGAAAATCAGCGAGACAACGGGTTTGCAGGTGACAGGTCGCCCTCAGAAATCCACGGGTGCGATAGTGGATAAGCTCAATCGCATGAGCACTCAGCACATGGGGCTTTCGAAGATTCAAGATATCGCTGGATGCCGAATTATTGTAAAAGATCGCAACGAGCAGGATCGTGTGGTATCGTTGCTGCAGGGTGCATTCCCTGCGGCGCGAATGGTCGACCGGAGGCTGAAACCCAGTCATGGCTACCGGGCCGTACATCTGATTGTTGAGACCAATAGTCGAAGGGTTGAAATACAAGTTCGCACAGAGCTGCAACAGTTGTGGGCGAGGTACTCGGAATTATCTGCGGATAAGTTCGATAAGCAAATGAAGTATGGGGGTGGCGATCCAAAATTTGGAGAATTGCTTGCAAGAATTTCTGATCGCGTG
>CAZPIK010000253.1:0-6696 GCA_964586185.1 uncultured Candidatus Sumerlaeota bacterium
CTTTATGAAGGCGCTGGGCGATTATGGCTCGAATATCGAAAACATCCGCATCATGGTTGTCCATGCACTGGGGCCGTGGAAGTATATGTCCATGCCCGGCTCTGCGATTCTGACCGGATTCATGGGGCCGTTCGAGCGCGGCTCGCAAAAACAATTCAACAACGTCTATTTTACACCCATGCAATTTACTGACGGGGTGCGACTGGTTTCGGGACGCGATCAATTTGATTACGTCATCCATCGCGTGACGCCGATGGATGAGCATGGAAAGTTCAATTGTTCGTTAACAGGAAGCTGGGAATATAACGCGATTCGGTGGCTACGCGAAAACTCGCCCAAAACGAAAATTGTTTTTGAGACGAACCCCAATCTGCCACGCGTTCACGGAATCGCGGAATTCGGGAACAACGAATTCGATATTTCGGTTCCCGACTTCATCGTCGAGGATAATGCACCGCTGTTTGATTTTCCGACCGAACCCGCGAAAGATCGCGAGAAAGCCATCGCCTCGCACGTTGCTGCTTTGATTGATGACGGCGCGACTCTGCAGCTCGGTTTCGGGAACATTCCAATGGCCATCGGCAAAGAACTGGCGACGCGCAAGAATTTGGGCATCCATACGGAAATGTTTTGCGAGGCGCACGTGGATTTAATCGAAGCCGGCTGCGTCACGAACGCGCAGAAGGGAATTTACGACGGAATCTCAGTCGGAACGTTCGTTTTGGGTGGAAAGCGGGTTCGCGATTTTGCAAAGGAAAACAAAGCCTACGCGACGCTACCTGTAGAAGCGATCAACGACGTGCGAGTGATCGCGCAAAACAGAAACATGGTGAGCGTTAATAGTATTCTGACCGTGGATTTAGCCGGACAGGCATGCGCCCACTGTCTCGGTCCAAACACGTTCAGCGGGGTTGGCGGAGCGTTTGAGTTCGCCTATGGCGCGCAACTTTCGAAGGGTGGTAAAGCCATTGCATGTGTTCCTTCGACCGCAAAACTGAAGGATGGCCGCGTAGTTTCCAACATTCTTGTCCGACATGATGCGGGAACGCGGATCACGATCCCCGAACACACGATAGACTGGGTGGTCACGGAATTCGGCGCGGTAAAATTGAAATCCATGTACATGGAAGAACGTGCCGCGGCGCTCATCTCGATTGCGCATCCCGATTTTCGCGAGGAACTTTCGCGCGAGGCACGAGACAAAGGGCTTCGTCTGGACAAACTGCCGTCGCTGCCTCCCGCGCCGGATCGCTTCTTCGTCCATGTTAATCGCACCTGACTAAAAAGGAGCGATCACTAGATTCCGCACAAGTGAGTCTCTATTCCTAGTTCCATCGCCATGGCTGCCTTTGCGGCGAGAGCTGCGGCGGCTTTTGTTTTATCGGGCGCATAGACAACTTGGATGTGATTCGCTTTGTGTCGCGCCATGAGCTGATCGCGCGAAACGCCATTCAAGACGCCGTGCATGATCGGCCATTGCGGCGTCGTTGCATTCCAGCGGCGAGCGGTTTCCTTTTCGGGAAGATGAACCACGCGACCGAGGCCAATGTCCATGTGGAGACGATTTTCCATGACGAAAATTCGGCTCCAAACAATCTCGCCCGGTTTGCTGACCCCCTTTAGCGTCCCACCGCCGAGACGGAAATACATCGGCGGTTGGCGTTCGCTCGATGCGCCTTTATATCCGCCGATAAAATGCGCGGGAGGGGCCGCTCCGGAGATCAGGAACACCCAAACGTAATCGTCAATCGCGCCCGCCGGACCGCGCCCTTTAAAATGTTCGCCCCAGCGCACGTCGTGAAGCGTGGTTTCCGGGGGAAGCCCCATCGCGCTCCAGACACGATTCGTAATGAGCGCGTCAAGTCCCGCGCATTCATCCACCTCATTGAAATGTGGAAGCGGCGCATTCGGATAAAGAACTCGCGACGAACCGACCGCGCGAACGGGAGGTCGGTCGGTGTTGTTCAGCAAGCCTTCGACAAGATCGGACGCGGGAGTCAAATCCTTCAGCCCTTGCTGATACTGTATGCCGATGGCGTCGCAACCGAACTCGTCCGCGATTCGTAGCGCGGCAATATACATTTTGCACTGATCATGAATCTGTCCGTCGGTGAGGTCGGTCTCCTCGTAGGTTCCAGTCTTGAACTTCATCCCCTTGCGATCGAGCCACTCGCGAATCGCGAGAGCTTCGCCATCGGGAACGCGCTGCATCGCGGCGTAAAGAGCCGATTGACTGAGCCGCTCTTTGAATACGCCCGTGGGATTTAGAAGATGATCGGGAATGATCGCGTTGAACATCCCCATGCAACCTTCATCGAATACCCCGAAGATCGCTTTTTCCTTTTTCAATTGGAGCGCGAGACATTCGCCTAGACGACGCGGCTTTTCGTCGAGCTTGACCGTAGCGGCGTCGCGAACGTGACTCGTGTCGTGATGGATCGTCCCTGTTTCAAGCCACTCGCGCAGCGCGGAGGTGAAAAACTTGTCGGTGAAATTCTCGCTCCAAAGCGTGCTGTATTTGACCCCGGCTTTCGTCAAGGAACCGTTCAGATTGAGCATCCCGACGAGTCCCGGCCACTGCCCGCTCCAATTCGCGAGGGTCAGGATCGGACCGCGATGCGTCGTGAGTCCCGCGAGAACGTGATGGCTATACTGCCAAACCGCCTCCGCAACGATGAGCGGCGAATCGGGATTGATCCCCTTGAAAACTTCCATCCCCATCCGCTGACTGGAAATGAACCCATGCTTTTCCTTGGCGTCGTAGGCGTGGCCGCGACGCACGCTCCAGCCTTCGCGCTTCAGGGCGGCGGCGATTTTTTCCTCCATCGCCTTTTGCGCGGGCCAGCAGTTTTGGTTGGCGGAAAGACGGAGATCGCCGCTCGCAATGAGCGTGACGGCGCGGGTTTGGGACTTGGGCATCGGACGACCTTTCGGATAAATGACAAATTCAATTTAGCGCGACTGAACGCGAAAGCCAATTTTCCGCGAGGATGGAGGAAAGGCAAGGGGAAGATGTGAAGGAATCGAGTATCACGAGCAATCTCATCCCAAGAAGATAACGCTTGATCCGCTTCTACGTTGGGATAAGGTTGACCGAGCGAGCCATGAATTATCCGAATGGAAAAAGTCCGAACGGAGGATATGAGTTTTGAAATCACCTATGACAAATACAATGTGGGAGGCGGTCTCCGACCGCCGATTTTCGGCACTGGCGGGTTTGGCAATGATGGCCTTCGCGCCACTTTTGCAAGCGCAGGATGGGGCAGCGGCTGCCACTGCATCCGAAAACGCGGCGGCGGAAGTCGGCAAGGTCATTGACGCCGCGCGCGACAAGGTTTTTCCCGCACTGGTGAACATCGAAGTCGTCGTCATGAATTACTACGATGGCCGCGAGCGGAAGGGACGCGGCGTCGGGAGCGGCACGATCATTTCGCCCGAGGGTTACGTCGTTACGAACAATCACGTCGTCTGGAACGGCAAGAAATTCAAATGCACGTTGGCCGATAAGCAGGAAATCCCGGCGGAGCTAATTGGCGAGGATCCGTTGACGGATCTCGCCGTGTTGAAACTCGATTTGACGAAACTCGCCGACCCGTCGCGGGCGCTCACCGTTGCGCGATTTGGCGATTCGGACAAGCTCAAGATCGGCGATTACGTGATGGCGATGGGTTCGCCGTTTGCGCTGTCGCGTTCGGTTTCGTTGGGGATCGTTTCGAATACCGAGCGGGTATTCACGGGCGGATTCGGGGGCGATGATCCCGATGAATTCGAGTTGGAACAAGGTCAGCGCACGGGGCTTTTCAACCGCTGGATTCAGCACGACGCGCTCATCAATCCGGGGAACAGCGGGGGGCCGCTCGTCAACCTCGCAGGTGAAATCGTCGGGGTCAATACGCGCGGGGGCGGCTCGATGGGCTTTGCGATTCCGTGCAATTTAGTCAAGGTTGTCGCCGATTCTCTGATTAAAGATAAGGAAGTTCCGCGCAGTTGGTTCGGCGTCAGTCTTCGCCCCATCGCCAAGACGGGGTATAAAAAAGGGGTGCTTGTGAACTCTGTGGAAACCGACGGCCCCTCGCAACGGGCTGGGCTGCAAGCGGGGGACGTGATCCTCCAAATCAATGAAGAGGAGATCACCGTTCGCTTTCCCGAAGAAGCTCCCGTACTCATGAAAAAAATGGCCGATTTTCCGATTGGGTCGTCGGTGAATATTTCTTACGAACGCGCTGGAACGACGGGGGAAGCAACCGTCGTCACTGAAAAACTCCAAAAGGATCGCGGACAAGAGAGCGCATTTCGGGGTTGGGGCATGACCTGTCTGGAGATCACCGATCGGCTCGCGCGCGAATCACGCTTCGAGAACAAGGAGGGGGCTTTTGTCAGTGGCGTGCGTCAGGGCGGTCCCGCACAAACCGCCGAACCGGCTATTAGTTACGGCGACGTCATCAAATCGGTGGACGGCACAGCGGTCAAGAGCCTCAAGGAGTTTATTGATATTTACGGGAAAATCATGGGACAGAAACCGCTTCCCGAAACGGTCGTTATCGAATATGACCGACGCGGGAAAAATTACGTTACGATCATCGAACCGAAACCCGAGCAGGACGAAGACCCACCGCGCGAAGTTCCGAAATCATGGATCGGAATCGCGACACAGCCGGTCTTGAAGACGCTGGCCGAAAAAATCGGCGGCGGCAAACCGGGATACCGAGTCACGCGAATTTATCCCGGAACCGAGGCCGCGAAAAGCGATCTTAAGATCGGCGACCTGATTCTTGCGCTGAACGATCAGCCGATGACGCCCAAGGGAATGCAGGACGTTGCGTTGCTTGATCGCGCGGTGCGAAAACTTCCGATGAGCGAGAAGGCAATGCTAAGCGTATTGCGCGGTGGCGAGGAAAAGAAAATTGAAGTCGCGCTCGAACGGACGCGACTTGAACCTTCTGAGGCGCGTCGCGACCGCAATCGTGACTTCGAACTGCACGTTCGCGAAATTACGTTTTTTGATCGCGATGAAAATCGCTGGGCTGAAGACGTAAGCGGGGTCCTTATCGAAACGGCGGAATCGGCGGGCTGGGCCGAACTCGGCGGATTGCGGCCGTATGATCTGATTCAAAAAATTGATCAAACTGAAATCAAGGGAATCGAAGATTACCGCAAGACGATGGAAAAGATCGCCGAAGCACAGCCTGAACGGGTTGTGTTTGTGGTTCTGCGCGGCGCGCGGACGTTTTATCAATTCGTCGAGCCGGATTGGAAACCGCTGACGGACAATTCAAACGGCGGCAAGAAATAGGTTCAGCGCCGTTTGTCAGCCCGCGATTTTGGGCGGATCCAGAATGATCCGTTCGGCCATGTAGTTTTCCAATTGATCGGCGGCGATGCGTTCCTGCGTCATATTGTCGCGCTCGCGGATCGTTACTTGTTTGTCCTCGAGCGATTGCACGTCCACCGTCACGCAATAGGGCGTTCCGATTTCGTCCTGACGCCGATAAAGTTTACCAATCGCCGCTGTGTCGTCGTAACGCGTGACCCATCTTTTGCGAAGTCGGTCGGTTATTTTTTCCGCCAACTCGACCAGTTCCGGGCGGTTCTTAAGAAGTGGCAGCACCGCAATTTTAATTGGCGCGAGCGCGGGATGAAGTTTTAGCACCACGCGCTGGCGTTCCTTCACCGTCTCCTCCTCGTAAGAATCAATAAGGAACGCCATCGTCGAGCGATCCACACCCGCCGAAGGTTCGATGACGTAAGGGACGTAGCGGCGGTTCTCGGCCTGATCGAAGTAGCTCAAATCTTTGCCCGAAAATTTCATGTGCTGGTTGAGGTCGTAGTCGGTTCGATTAGCGATGCCTTCAAGCTCGCTCCATCCCATCGGGAAGAGATATTCGAGGTCGGCACAACCGCGCGCATAGTGAGCGAGTTCATCTTTCTCGTGGCGGCGAATGCGGAGTTTGTCCTTCTTGAGGCCATAACGGAGATACCAATTGAACCGCTCATTGATCCAGTATTCGTGCATCTTCTCGTCTTCGCCGGGCTTCACGAAATACTCGATTTCCATTTGCTCGAATTCGAGGGTGCGGAAGATGAAAGCTTTCGTCGTCACTTCGTTGCGGAACGATTTTCCCATTTGCGCAATGCCGAACGGGAGTTTGCGGCGCATCGTTTGGCAGACGTTATCGAAGTTGACGAAGATGCCTTGGGCGGTTTCGGGGCGCATAAAAACGGTGGAAGCGGAATCCTGCACTGGACCAATGTGGGTGCGGAACATCAGATTGAAAAGGCGCGGCTCGGTGAGCGTCTTTTGGCCGCAATCGGGGCAGGCGACTTTCGCGCCGAGGAACTCGATTTTCGCAATCTCCGACGCCGAAATTCCAAGTCGCGCCGCAAGGGTTCCCGGTTCGGGAATTTCCGCCGCTTGTTCAAGTTCTATCACTTCGTCGCCATGAGTTTTCGTGATCTTGTATCGTGCGCCGTAATCTTTTAAGTGATCCGCCCTAAACCGTTTCTTGCAGTTCTTGCAATCCACGAGCGGATCGGTGAACGACTCAACGTGACCCGACGCGCGCCAGACTTCCGGGTGCATGAGGATCGAGGCGTCGAGACCTTCCATGTCGTCGCGCTGCTGGACCATCGAGCGCCACCACGCCTCTTTGACGTTGCGTTTGAGTTCGACTCCGAGAGGTCCGTAATCGTACGTCG
>CAZPIK010000254.1:0-6666 GCA_964586185.1 uncultured Candidatus Sumerlaeota bacterium
TGACCGGGGGAACACGAGGTTCCGCCTCAGCGCAAAAGGCTCCGTAGCGAAGCCGCTCTGCGCTAGGGCGGAAAGGGACCTATTTTTCAGGGAATGGAACGGGCGATGTCTGTTTCCATCTCTACCATATATATGCAATCCGTCAAGACCCTCCGGAATTGCGCGAGTTTTCGCTCCACGCTTTACGTTTCCCTGCGATTTGACACACAGACCATTTTCGTGTCGCAATGCGGCGGGGACTTGTCCACATCCCAAATGTCGTGTAGTGATGGACAATGGGGAGATGTCACTCCAACTTTTATGAAAACCGAGGCCCGTCGAGGCCGGGACTCCATTGGTCCGGGAGAGGCCAAGTCCCGTGTCCAAAAGCCCACAACAATTTAATAGCAGGAATCAAAAAAGCCGCCTTTGAACAGGGCGGTTTTTTGATGTTCATGATTGAGCGCGAATTTACCTGATCTGGCGTTCCTTCCGTTTCCGCTCGATCCTGTTGCCGCGAGTGACGGCGTCTTTTCTTCACTCTTATCCGCTCTCTTTGTCATTTCGCTCCCACGTTCCAATCTTCACCCAACGATATAATTGTCGAATTCTTGTGGCCGTCCGAGGCCCATTTCCCATCCGTTTAACATTTAACGATCCCGCTTAGGATAGGAGGGACTATCGCCTTTCGCGATAGCCACGCATTACATGACTCCATCCCAACCACTCAAAAACTATATCCGCTCAGCCCGGAAACGGGCCGGTCTCAGTCAAGGGGACTTGGCGTCTCTTTTGGGCGGGCGGGGCGGGAAACTGGTTTCGCGATACGAACTGTTCCAGCGTGAACCGATGTTGCCGATGGCGTTGGCCTTCGAGTCCGCCCTGGGTGTCCCGGTGAATGAACTGTTCAAGGGTCTCGCAGAGACCGCACGCCAAACCGCGCTTCGCCGGGCCAAGGTTATGGAACTGCAACTTCGCAACAAACCCGCCACGCGCGCGACAGAGCGCAAACGGCAATCGCTTCGTCGGATTATCGAAAGATCGAGCGATGAAGTTTCGACGAATTCCTCATCCACAACCACATCATCATGATTTCCACTATTTCCAAATCCTGCCGCATCCTCGCGATTGACCCTTCGACCAAAGGCTTCGGCTTTGTCGTTCTGGAAGAACCAGAGAAGCTTGTGGATTGGGGACTCAAGGAAGCTCAGGAAAACAAGAATGAGCATTGTATCCGCCAAATCGCATATCTCGTGGGTCTCTATCAGCCCGACTTGATCGCCGTTGAAGACATAGCCCACGGTTCGCGCCGGTGCGACCGCGTGCGCAAACTGATTCGAGCGATTCATCAACTCGGAAGCAAGCATCGAGTCCCCGTCCGCTCCGTTAGCAAACCACGATTGCGCCAAGCCTTTGCATCCGCGAACGCGACAACCAAGGATGCCATTGCCAAAGTACTGGCTGACCGGTTTCCAGAATTGGCCGACCGACTCCCTGCACCACGCAGGGCGTGGGACGGACAGAATCCGAACATGGCGATCTTCAAGGCATTGGCAATGGCGGTCGCACTGATAAGTAAGAAATAAAAAGTGAGAAGTAAGAAAAAGAGACATAAAAAAGGCTCCGCCATAAAAACGGAGCCTTGTTTCGGGTCGAACACACATTACGCGGACGCCGATTCCACCGCTGCCCCCACGTATATTTCCGCTTCGATGGCGTCAATGATCCGGTTAGCTGTTTGGCGGATCGTCTCCAGCCGTTCAAGCAGCAATTCGGGTTTGGCGTCATAGAGAAGCAAATAATCGGAACTGGCGCATTCGATTCCAAAATGGCGTCCGACCACAAACGCGGTGGCGTCGGCCTCGACCTCGCGAATGGTCTTGTTCGGTCGCTCCATCTTGCCTTCCTTACTAAAGTGCAAGAGTTCGTGAGCCAATTCATGTACCGTCACAGCAAACGTCTCGGCGTCGGACAATCCCTGCTTGATGACGATCTTTCCACCGTAGGCCGCTCCCTCGGCGGATGAGGCCGCGACAATCTCGGCTTCCTCCAGCGTGATACCCAGTCGGTCAATTGCCGCCCGCAAAGCGGGGAGACAATCGCCCACGTCGCCGCGCGCCATGTCCGGTTCGGGCAAAGAGTCGCCCTCCGTTTGCGAAACGTCGAAAACGTAAATCGCCTTGAAGATGGTGATCTTCTCTCGAGTCTCGTTTCGCTCGCTTTCGATCGTCTCTTCCTCGGAAGCCGGTTCGTGGGGATTGTCGCCCTGCTTCCAGACCGCCATCGGCGCAAAGATCATGATGCCCTGCTGTCCAGCGCGAACGTGTCGTCCCAGTTTATTCCACTGACGAAGCCCGGCAACATGAGCGGCGGTCGGAAATTGCCCGTGGATCATCATCAGGTTGCGGAAACTGTAGTGATGAAAACGGGCAGTGAATTCGAGATAGCGAATGAGCGATTCGGATTTGCCCGCTTTCATCTGCTCGGCTAGTTCGACAACATAGCCCTCCAGTTTTTCTCCCATCGCTCGAACCTTTTCGGTTCGATCCGATACTTTCTTCGTGTCCATAAAATGTTCCTCCTCGCGACGTGATGATTGGCGACCCGACATGAAGTCGGAGCGTCAAGACACGCCGCGAAGAGAAGTGAGAAGAGTTAAGTAGGAAGTGAGAAAGAAGAAGGGAGGAAGGGTGGAAGCAAAATGTGAAGATCGGTTTCTGTCCTCTATGTTACATCCCCGTATCGTGTCGCAAAGTGGTGTGATCTGGCCTCACACGGCCCATCCTGACGTCTTTGTCCTTTTTCTCGTCTCCCTATGCTGATGAGCAGACGCCCCATCAGCGGGCTACTGCACATTGCATTAAGGAGAGAAAATCATGACCGCGCAAACGTTGGAGAAACCGAAGGAGGTCGGCAAGCGCGCGATGCTTGCCATCGCCGATCTTTTGCCCAATCCGGCTAACCGCAAGGTGGCGAAGGATGAGGAAATCAAAACCCTCGCTCAATCCATCAAGGAGGTCGGACTGCTGCATCCTCTCATCGTCCGCCATCATGCGGAAGAATCGGGAAAATACTCGATCATCGCGGGCGAACGACGCTGGCAGGCAATGAAACGACTCGGTATGGAGAACGCCCCGTGCCTGCTGGTGTCCGCAGGGGGGGATTCACCCGAAGCCGATGTTCTCGGCGTCGTGGAAAACCATCACCGCAAAGCCTTGACGCCGATGGAGGAAGCGCAGGCCGTTCGAGCTTTGCTCGAACAAGGCATGGAAACGGAAGTCATCGCCCGGAGTCTCGGACGAAGCCGCTCTTGGGTGGCGAGACGATCAAGTCTCACCGACCTATCGGAGAAATGGCTCGCGGAACTTACTAACGCCGATTCCAAGATCAACAACTGGCCGCCGAGTCATCTGGAACTCATCGCCCGCTTTCCGGCGGAAGTTCAAGATCGGATGCTCCGCGAGTACGCGCGATTCTGGCGATACAACCTTGTTCCGACGTTCCAAGAACTTTCGGCCACGACCGGCGACTACCTGCACCTGATCTCCGCTGCGCCGTGGAATGCCGACGACGACACGCTGGTCTCCGAAGCTGGAGCCTGCGTGAACTGTCCCAAACGGGCTTCATGCGTTCCCGATCTGTTCGAGGAAGAATTGCTGGAGAACGGTAAAACCGTCAAAGGCGATCATTGTCTCGATTCCAACTGCTGGCACACTAAGGCGCAAGCCTATCTCTATCGGCGTCTGAACGAAGCCAAAGCCGAGCATCCGAATCTGGTGACGCTCGACAATGGTGAGGGTGAAGAGCGGGGAATGGTCATCGAACCGGATGGACTTCCCGTTCTCTACGGTCCTCAAGTAATCCTCTGCAAGAAGTCCGACAAACGGGCGATTCCTGCGCTCATCATCGCCGGACCAGGAATCGGGCGGATCAAATGGGTTCAACTTCCCAAGGAAACCAAAGTTCGCTCGAACGGCGCTCATGCTGAACATCCAAACGGAACGATCAACATCGAACCGTCGGGCGAGAAATCCTTGGATCAAAAGCGCGAACCGTACGACCGTCGTCGCCGTCAGATCGTGATTGAGTTGGTGAAAGCCAAACTTGAAGCGCTTGTAAGCGAAAAGTCGCTCGCCAAGGTCGCTTCTATTGAAGGCGGTTCGGCGTTGGTGCAAAAGGGGATTGCGGTCAAAACCCTTTTTCTTCTGGACGCGCTTCTCAGTCCAACGGGTTGGCTAAAGGACGTTCGTGATTCCCTGCCTGCGTGGCCGAGCAAAGCCTCATGGGAAGTTCTCGACACGGTTCCCAATTCCACTCTCGGCTCAGGCAAAATGCGCGAGTGGCTTGAAGGGAGATGTTGGGAACTCATGCGGCTCGCCTTGGGGACTCTCATTTCGCGTCATACAACCCGTTATGGAGACCGAACGAATGACGCGCAATACGCCGAAACGGTGACGCTTTGCTCGATGCTCGGATTCGACTTGGCGGCCCTCCGCGCTAAGGCCGCCGAAGCCGTTCCCTATGCCAAATCGTGGCGCGAGGAAGTTACCGATGAATGGCAATTGTCTCTTTCTCTATCCAGTTCCTAATCGTAAGCAGCATAAAAGTAGCGTGTATCGTCAAAAAGGCTCTCACTAACGTGTGAGCCTTTTTTTCTTTGAAGGTCTCGATTTAAATGATGAAGAAGCGGGAGGCGGAGCGAACGAACCGCCGCCGCCTCCCCCAACTGACGAGCAATCGCCGAACAAGGGGGTCACGCCCGAGCATCCGCTTTCACTCGTGTAAGTTGGACTTACCGTCGCCGAACCGCTTACGTTAATGGTCGGCGCCGTTAAATAATTGTGGCCTTGTTGCGATGACCCCTCGGCCAAAACCTGAGTGTTGGCCTGAACTTCGACCGTCCCGCCGCACGACTGCAACCGGTTCGTTCCTCCCTTGGCGACTCCGTTAACCGCTGTCGCCGCCGTCGTCACCGTCACATTATGATCCGCATCATTCACTGTCGGGCTTTGAATGGTTATTCCGTTGGCCGAGATCAACTCGACGAGCGCCGTTGAATTGTCGCTCTTTCCCGTTGCTTGGAATGCTCGATCTTTGGCTGTGATCGTCCCATTGATCGAGCGGACCTTGATTTGGCCTCCCTTGGGGGTACTGGTATTGACAAAGGTCGCGAGCGCCGCAAAGTTCGTCCGATTGAGCGTTAAGGCCGTCACGTCGCGAGAAATGGTGATGTTCCCCGATGCCTGAACGTTGATGTTCCCGGTATCCGAGGCGTTTTGTGCGATGACGACCAGACCGCTCGTTACGTCGTACTTTGTTCCGGAAAGGTCCCACTCGTTGAGCACAAGGTTACTGCCGTTGACCGTCACCATTCCGCCGAACGCCGCCATATTGATCGCGGGCGGAGGGTTGTCATCGACCGTATGGTTCGTTCGGTTCATGACGACGCCGTTCACAACGATATTGCCGGTCCCACATTGGTAAATGTTGATGGCCCCCGTGCCGGGATTTTCACCCCATGTGAAGACCCACGAAGAAGAACCGAAGACGATATCGCCACAAAGACTCTTCACCGTAATCGCGCCTGAAATGGCGACCTGAGCCGAGGGGAGGTTTTCTTGAATGGATTGGACACCGCCGTTGATGGTGATCGCTCCATCGAATTCAAGATTGATGTCCCCGGCCTTAAGCCCGCGGGCTTGAGTTTCAATCACGCCCGTCAGGTTACGGTAAAGACTGTTGGATGTGCCGCGCGTGGCAGTTTCAATCAAAAGCGTGCAGGTGGATTTGATTTTCAAATTGGGCGTACCGTGATTGCCCGAAGAATGGAATTGGGAAGGTTGAAGTCCACTCCCGGCCAAAACCGAAATCCGCCCATCGGTCGTCACTTTCAAGGGATGAGCGCCCAAGTCAATCGTGATCGTCGTTCCGTCAAAGCTCGCATACGACGCGAGAGAGCCCGCCGTCCCCGAAAGATTGGAAGCGTCAAGTTCGATGGCCGAATTGACGACAATTTCCGAACCACTGCAGCCTGGACAAGTCGGGCTGGGCGTGGGAGAAGCAGAAGCGGTGGGCGAAGCCGTGGCGGTGGGCGTAGAAGAGGGCGTGGGAGACGGAGAAGCTGTGGGTGACGGCGAGGGACTGGAACTGGGTGTAGGTGAAGGACTCGGCGATTGTGACGGTGTTGGAGTTGGCGTAGGACTTTCTGTCGGCGAAGGACTGGCCGAGGGTGAAGCGGAGGGAGACGCTGAGGGTGTAGCGGTCGGGGTTTGACTGGGAGTTGGGCTTGCCGTGGCCGTAGCCGAAGCCGTAGGGCTTGGGCTGGGCGTCGGACAAACCGGCGTTCCTTCCGGGCACGTCTCGGAATTAGTTGCCACGAGAATGTTGTAATCCGATGCGTCGGGGTGATTCAAATCAAGGCAATCGTTGCCGCTCCAAACCACGACCCAATGCCCGGCATTGTCGAAGGCAATGCGGGCGACTTGATCCTGGCCCACGTCGAACGCAGCATTTTGGTTGAGTGGCGCTACCGGAGTCCAACTCTCTCCGTCGAATGAGGTAACATTCAAGAGGTCGTCATCCGATCCCACCGTACCGCCGAGCGTATCGTCCGAGGACCAAACCGCCATGAACCGACCATCAGCATGGACAAGATCAAGCAAGGCATCATCACCTGTATCGGTGGCG
>CAZPIK010000255.1:0-6653 GCA_964586185.1 uncultured Candidatus Sumerlaeota bacterium
ACCATGAAGATGAGGATGACGGTGAAGAAGAAGTGGACAAAGAAGAAGCGAAAGAGCGCGAGCACGAGGAAGAAGATGAGGATGGTGATGAGGAGGATAACAATTTAGCGCGAGCGGCGGCGCTCAATCGGCGCGTCGAGTTCCTGGCTTATCGCGCTCCGGTCGGCCAGACCGCGCCTCCCTCGGTTATGACTTCACCCGCGCAAGCGCCGGACACAAAATCCCCACCCACTTCCCCTCCAGCTAAGGTCATACCTTGAGGATTATTTTCATATGAACTCTCTGTGCCTCTGTGTCTCTGTTGTGGAATGAATTGAATAAAAAAGGTCAACCCATGATGGATTTAGATTTGCTAAAACGTCTCTCCGAAGCTCACGGAGTTTCGGGACGCGAGGATGAAGTTCGAGCCGTGATTCGCGATGCGCTTGCGGCCATCGGCCTCAGCGCGGAAGAAGACCCCATCGGCAATCTGTTTGTCGAAGCCGGGGGCGAGGCAACCGCTCCGTCCGTTTTGCTCGACGCTCACATGGACGAAATTGGCCTCATGATTTCGCACATCGCCCCGTGCGGCGCGGCGAACTTTGCGACGCTCGGCGGATGGGACGCGCGAAATCTTCCGGCGCAACGTGTGACGGTCCGCACGAAAAAGGGAATGGTCGCCGGAGTCATCGGATCGAAACCACCACACATATTGAAAGGCGACGAGGCATCAAAGGCATGGGCGGTCGAGTCGCTCTGGATTGATTTCGGCACCTCCTCCGAGGAAGAAACGCGCGCGCTCGGAGTTCGAATCGGCGACGCGGTCGTGCTCGACGGCCCGTTCTCGGAAATCCGCGGCGGAATGTTACGAGGCAAGGCGCTCGATGATCGCGTCGGCTGTTTTGTAATTTTGGAAACGCTGAAAGCGCTGCGCGGCAAACAGCTTCCGATTCGGCTCTGCGCGTCGTTCTCGACGAGTGAGGAAGTGGGTTTGCGCGGCATCGGAGCCATCGCGAGGCGGGCGGATTGGGCCGCCGCGCTCTTCTTCGAGGCGACCGTCGCCGCCGACGTGCCGGGAGTCGCCACCGCGCAATGCCCGACGATCATGGGCGCGGGTCCCGCGATCACAATTGCCGACCGCTCGACCATTGTCCCGGAGCGAATGATCGAGTTTCTCGTGTGCGTTGCGGAGAAGAACTCGATTCCGCACCAATTCAAGCGGCCGATATTTGGCGGGACGAACGCGGGGGCGCTGCATCAGGCAGGGCGCGGGATTCTTTGCGGGATCGTCGCCGCGCCGTGCCGATTCATCCACTCGCCGGTAACGCTACTCAGAAAATCGGATTTGGAAGCAATGATTAAGTTGGCTGTCGCAGCAACATCCGGTATTCACGATTTGATTGCGTGAACTGGGAAGAGAGACTAAACGCAAAGGACGCAGAGGACGCAAAGGAATACAATCCGGCATTTAAGTATTAGGCTTGATGTTGCGAAATGGAGACATAGCCATGAAGGTTCAGAGATTCATGCTAGATGTACGGCTCGGCTTCTATTTGTGTTGTGTACTTATATGCTCTTGTAGAAGCGAAAGTGGCCAAGGTTTGAAAATAGTCCAGACTCAGGCAGCACCTTTGATCCAAGCACTCGAGCAATACAAGCTGCAGCACAATACTTATCCCAAAGATTTGAATACTTTGACTCCACAGTTCCTAACAACCATTCCGTCACCTCAATGGGGAACAGATAAATGGATCTACACTACATCAACGGACTTGAATCATTACATGCTTGAGGTCCTATTGAAGCCCGACTATTACGAAAGCGTATTGTATGCGAGTAATGGAAAGGATTGGTTCTATGATAGCTAGGGAACACTAAGTCACCTAACTTCATTATCCCGTTACTATGTTTCTCTTTCTGGCCATTGTCTTCGGAATTGTGTGTGGTATGATGTATTTCATTCTAGCAGAGTTGCCCATATTGCGCAGATACGATCAGGTTGCTGGACAATTAGATATCTTCCTACCGGATAGGTTGAATCAGACTGTAATTCGCTTGGTATTCAATATAGCACTAGTTGTGTTGCTTGTTGCAGTTGACCGCACAACGCATATAGATAACTATCAGAAATTACGCATTGCATGTGTATATGGTCTTCTAAATGCTATCGTGATGGCACACTTGTGCTATCGGTCTAGACACGATTACATAATTGTAGAAAAGGAATCACTTAATATTTACAGACACGGAGTGCGTTCGTGGATTATGCGCGCCGTAAATCCTGTGTGCATACCATGGAGCGAGCTGTCTCTTGAGCACAAATCCATGCCGGGTCAGGATTTTGATATAGCCGAGTATGCCTTGTGGCGCGGTAATCGAGTCACACTGCGCATTTGCGTTTTTGATCGGCCTTGCGAACTTCTGACTTTACTGCAGTCGCATCTTACAAAGGGATCAGTTTCAGTAAATCCATGGAACGTAATGTCTGAAGACGCAAAGCGTGGGACCATCATTTCATTTGTGGTTGCACTCCTCAATGCACTGTGCGTGATGATCGGAATTGCCTATATATGTATGTACGCATTGAGTTAAAGTCTTATCATGTTGTTCATTTGCGTTGAAACAATATTCAAGCTTCACTCAACAATTTGAATCCGTTCCTCTTCGCCGTTGCAGCGGATTTCCGGGACGTACATCGCGTGGCCGAGCAGGGGGAGCGCGTGGAATTCGCCCGGCGTTTCGGCGCGGAGCATGTAGCGAATCTCCCACACCCCTTCGGGTAGTTTGCTCATGAACATCGCGACTTTTCGATCACGCAATTCCTGATAAACCCATTGCGAACGTCCCGTCAGATCGTCGCGGTCACGCGAGGCGTCATCATGGATCGTTCCGACCGATGGATCGGGCTCTCGGGGTCCGGCGAGTCGCCGTGCGAGCGCGCCCGACTTGATCTCTTGCGCGTATAAGGGTTCGCCGCTCCGCACCGCGACCGCTTCGAATCCCGCGGGTTTCAAATCCTCGAAGATCAGATATTCATAATTATTCTTCGATTCGATGGTGACGATCGTTTCGATTCGGTCGCCGCTTTGGATGGCGTCGCCCGGTTTCAAATTGCTCTTCTCTTCGACGAAGCCTTTAAGAAGCGTTTTCTTCGTCGTGATCCGGCGATATTCGCGGCGGGCGAAGATTTCACTCCCCGCCGATTTAATCGGTTCTTCGAGCGAGTAGAATTTTCCCTCAACGGAGAAATAGAGCGGCGATTCGCCCCCCTTGCGCGCGATGCGGATTTCGTTGCCCGTTTCGCCGATCAACTTCGGATCAATTTCAAATCGGCTCGGCGCGGCGAGGATATCAGTGGGAGTAATTTTCCGCGAGGCGATCTTCGTCCCGTTGACGGTCAGATCGTATTCGCCTTCGGAAGTCAGCTCACCGCTCGCGCGGAGATAATCGTTCATCGCAAGCACGACAATGGCGGTGTCGCGGGTGTTGCTCCACTGCGCGCCGCGTCGGTTCTTGACGAGCCAATTCATGACCGGCTCCACGAGTTTGTGTTTGGGGTCCACGGCCAGAATCGCGCGGAGCGCAAACGCCGTCGCTTCGACGCCGCCCTCCGACCATCGCCAGTAAATGCCGTCCTCGCCATAGTGTGCCGTCGCCATGACGTTCGGATCGGACGCGCCCGCTCCGCCCTTCATGACGACGGAGGTATCGGGCTTGTCGTCTTTCTTGACGCCGTTTTCGAGGTTTTGAATCAGCGTTTTTGCCTTTTCGCCGTCGCCATAATCCTTGGCCGCGAGCGCCAATAACGAGCGAGCGTAGGCGTTCAGTTTGTCGCGATTGTTCCAAAGGTTTTCAAGCGCCTTGGCTTGATGCGGCGCGATGGAAGTGGCTTTTGATCCCGCGTGATTTCTCGCGAGCGCGTGCAACATCCACGCCTGCATGTCGGGGCTTTCTTCCTCTTCGACAATTTCAAGATCGAGCCACGCCGCCGCGCGACTCAAGGAATCGTTTTTGATTTCGATTCCGGCTTCGCGCGCGAGCGACATTCCCCACACGACGTAAGCCGTCATGAAGTGATCGCTCTCGCCCTCTTTCCACCAACCCCATCCGCCGTCGCCGTGTTGGAAACCATAAAGCCGCTCCAATCCGGCGTTCACCATCGCGTCGAGTTCGGCGAGGTTCTTCTTTCCATTGGGCTGCGTTTTGTTTACCGATTTTTCCTCGATGCCGCCGAATATTTTCGCCGCGATTTCTTCGGGGTTCAGTTTCAGATCGCGCAGCGTCTTCAGCGTAATCACGGCAGGCAGGAACCGGCTCATCGTCTGCTCGGTGCAGCCGTAGGGATAGCCGATCAAGTAGGGAAGCGCGTCGAGCATCGTGACCGCAAGGCTCGGCGAGAGTTGCACCGTCAGCGTCGTTGAACCGGCCTTGCGCTCCTTCGGAAGGTCGAGCGTGATCGCCGTTTCCGCCGCGCGAGTCTTGCCCGATTTGCCGATGAACTTCTCGATCCCGTGCTCAACCGCCTCGTAGGTTTTCTCCATCGCGTCGGCGTATTTACCGCTCACGCCGGTGACTTTGATTTTCACCTCGCCCGGATTCTGAACCGAGGCCGCCCAATCCATCCGCGCTTCGCTATTCGGCTCGATCTTGATCGGTCCCGCTTCGCCCTTCACCGGTTTTCCATTCTTCATGAGTCCGGAGATGACTAAGCCGGAGACCTCAATCTTCGGCGTCACGGTCATCGGCGCGTCGGTGTTGTTGTTATATACAGCCGAGACCGCGCAGAGATCGCCGACAACGAAAAATCGCGGGGCTTGTAAGCGAGCGATGAGCGGTTGGCGCGTGCGAGTCGTGCCGCTCCCCATGCCGACCTGCCCTCCCGTTCCCGCCGCGCGCGCGGTCGTCCGCCAGGCCGTCAGCGAATCGGGATAAGCGATTTTGATTTCCGCCTTTCCGTTCTTATCGGTCGCAAGGTCGGGCTGCCAGAAAATGCTCGAACGGAAATCGGAACGGACGACGACGACCGCTTCCTGCATTTTGTCTCCCGCCTCTTTCGCTCCGCCGTCCTTTTTTTCCATCGCCATTCTTGCAGGCGCGGAAGCTGGCATCGCGGCTCCCGCTTCTTGCGCGACGGCTGCTCCGAGCGCGCCCATCCTGCCCCCCTTGGACTTGAAAGCCATGTTTTGGCGAGCGTCGGCGAAGTAAGCCACGTTTCCGTCTGCATCCCCGCCGATGCCACCGACGGCGTCCATTTCAGACATCGCGTAGAATCCATCATCAACGGACTCATTTCTTGAACGACGCATTTCGTCCTCGCGATCCTGCGCGCGGCGACTGATATAACTTTTCCAATTGAATGTGCTTTGCGTCTGCACCTGCTGATACCGCTTCTGGCCGTAGAAAAATTTGCGCGGGTCTTCGGCCAAGTCAGACTGAATGTAGAAAACCGATTCATCCACGACGGCGAGAGCGACCTCGGCGGCGACTGGTTTGCCGTCGGCATCGAGCGTCGTCACCTGCAGCTTCCCTTCGTCGCGCGGTTGATAGAGCGCGCGATCCGGCTCAATCTTGACCTCGATGAAATTCTTATCGGGCGGAACGATGATCTGTTTCGTGTCCATGAAAATCTGCCCTTCGCCGATCATCGCCGCACTCAAAAAAATGTTCGGCGTGTGCTTATCCACCACGTCCATCTCGATCAGCTTGGTCGTCCCTTCGAAATGGATGAGTCGGTAATCGTAAAGGTCTTCCCCCTCGACGCTGAAGAGCACATAGCGGTCGTTCGTCGGGACGTTAATCATGATCGGAACTTTTTGTCCCACGCGGAACGTCTCTTTATCGGCGACGATTTGAACGCCCTGATAACGGAACCCAAGTTCGGTCGTCGCGTTCGAAGCAACCCACGCGACCGTCTCCGCGCGAATCGGTTCGCCGCTGTGATCAAAGCTCGTCCACGCGGCACGATAGTAGCCTTCTCGCTCCGGCGTAAATGTTAATTCGGCTTTGCCCTCTTTGTCGGTCTTGAGTTCGCGCTTTAGAATGTCGTCGTGCTGATAGCCCCTGAACTTGAGCTTCCAGCGGCGTCCTTTGTCGTCGGGCGGCGGCGGAAAAATCTTTGCGTCTTTTTGGAGTAAGGCGAGCGCGTCACCTTTGATCTCTTTGCCGTCGTAATCGAGCCAGATTTCATACCAATAATCGCGTGTAACGCGGACGGTCCCCTCGACTTGCATTGGCTGATTATTTGCGTCCTGCGCGTCGAAATTGATCTGAACTTTATCCTGTGGGCGGTGAATGTTGTGCTCCGGGCGCGCGTTCACGTAATAACGTTGGCGCGTCACGCGGATCGAATCGCTCGCGGTAATTTCACGCCGCGAGGCATCGGTCACGCGCGCTTCGATGCGATATTCAAAATCTTGTCCCGATCCGCGCGGCGTCTCGAACGAAAGAGTCGCCTTGCCCGTCGCGTCGGTCTTGACCGTCTCGCGTTTAATCACTTGCCCGCCGCCGTAATTCCGGTAATTGGGTCGCATATCGTCGAAATACCAAGGGTAACGTTCGATAGGGAACCAATAATGGTAATAGGGATTTTGGTAAACGATGATTTCGGCGTCGGCGTTCGCAACCGCGCCGCCGAAGTAATAATCGGCCTGCACCGAAACCTCGACCGTCTCGCC
>CAZPIK010000256.1:0-6648 GCA_964586185.1 uncultured Candidatus Sumerlaeota bacterium
GGAGCGACTTGCGATTCCATTTACCTCCTCGCCATGAATGCAACAGAGTCAACACTAAGGGTAATGATACTGTCGAGGATTTGCTGAGCAATGCCAAAACGAAGCAAACAAGCGATGAGCCGTACGTGAATTTGCTTCTCGAATCCGAGAAGGCAATAAACGCGAGAATGGATAGCAGATAAAAGAATCCCGATTGAGTGTTTTTGAGTTCCGTCGCCCAAGCCACCGATTGGACATGGACGGGATGAAGCGCGAAAACCAGTCCGGCAAATAATGCCCCGCGAAGTCCGATCCGACGCGCGATCTGCCAAAGTAAAATCGCGTTCAATGCGTGAAACAATATCGTAATGAAGTGAAACGGAAAAGGGGTCGTGCCCCAAATCCGGGTGATAATCCAAAAACTTGTCGAGGTGAGAGGATAATAAAAACTGTGATCCGTCCAAATGTTTAGGAGTCCCCCGGGTTCGGTCATGAGGGGATTCTCGGAAAAATGTTCGTCGTCGTCCCACACAAAACCCGCATTAAGCGCAGGTAGATATGCGAGAAACGTAAGCGCGAGAATTAGTGATGCTCCAGCAACGAATGCCGTCCAGTGCGATAGCCGCAGCGAATTCTGATGCTTATTCTCTTCTTGGTGTTCTTTGTGACTTTGTGGTGAATCTTCATCCATTCAGAATATTTCACCACCAAGACACCAAGAAAGCGCGTACGATGTTATTAATCTGAAATTCGCTCATACATTGGGGAGGTTTGTCATCTCTCACATCAACTTACCTGACGGCCCTTCCCCCAAAACTTCTCACGCAATTCGCGTTTTAGAATTTTCCCTGCGCCGGATTTCGGGAGCGCATCCAAGAACTCTACCGAC
The DNA here is from genome assembly GCA_964586185.1 of uncultured Candidatus Sumerlaeota bacterium. Taxonomy (GTDB): domain Bacteria; phylum Sumerlaeota; class Sumerlaeia; order MVZB01; family JAJFLK01; genus CAZPIK01. The sequence goes on from CAZPIK010000256.1 coordinate 869, forward strand.
TTGGGGCATTTGAAATTCGCGAGCCGAGACTTGCAGTGCTCAATGACCTCGACCTCGGTGAACGTACCTGTCGCCTTGCGAACAACAAATGCCTTGACCACCTCGCCCCATTTTTCGTCAGGCACGCCGATGACCGTCGTTTCCAGCACTCCTTCAAATTGCATCAGAACATTCTCGACCTCAGTCGTGTAAATATTCTCGCCGCCGGAAATGATCATGTCCTTCTTGCGATCCACGATGGTGACGTAACCGTGCGGATTGCGGACCGCGACATCGCCGCTGTGATACCAACCGTTGCGAATCGCTTCGGCTGTTGCCTCCGGCTTGTTCAAATAACCTTTCATGACGTTCGGGCCGCGGACGAGAATTTCCCCCGCTTGACCAATGGGAACTTCGTTGCCGTCGTCATCCACGACTTTGATTTCAACTCCGGGAACCGCGCGACCCGCCGTGCCGAGCAACCATTCCCACTCCGGATTCTCGAGTCCCAGTTGATGTTCTTCGCCCGAGAGAACTGTGACAAGCGGAGCGGCTTCGGTCATGCCGTATCCCTGTAGCGGTTTGCAGGGCAGCTTGGCCATCGCGCGCTTGAGCAATGGAACTGGCATCGGCGAAGCGCCGTAGGTGTAGGAGATGAGCGACGACAAGTCGTATTTGTCGAAATCGGGATGGCTCAGCACGAAATTGAGCATCGTCGGGACGAGCAGGAGTCGCGTCACTCTGTGCTTCTGAATCAAATCGAGCGTCAGTTTGGGATCGAACATTCGTCCGAAGACGTGGGTTCCGCCAATCATTGTGAGGGCGTAAAACGACCCGGCGTCGGCCAGATGGAACATCGGCGCGATATGCAGATACCGCTCGTCCGGAACCATATTCGACATCGTCGCGAGATGAAACGCGTTCGACATCAGATTGCGGTGCGTAAGCATGACGCCCTTGGGCAGTCCGGTCGTTCCACCCGTGTAGTAATAGCCTGCGATTTCATTCTCATTAATTTCGGGTGGCGTGAATTCCGCCGATTGGCCCTCAACCAAAACGCTCATGGATTTTAGTCCCTTTGGCACTTCGCCCGAATCGCTGTAATAAACCTGTTCCAAACATTTTGCGCCCGCTTTGATCCCTTCGAGCATTGGGAGGAACGGCTGATCAATAAAAAGAACGCGGGATTTACTGTCATCAAGGATGTAGATAATCTCGGTCGGATTGAGGCGGATGTTGAGCGGATTGATGATCGCTCCGAGCGCGTGACAGGCGAAATAAATTTGCAGATAACGGTAGTGGTTCACGCAAAGCGCGGCGACGGAGTCCCCCTGCTTGACCCCGGCAGCGCGGAGGCCGTTTGCAAGTTTCCAGACAAGATCGCCGAACTCGCGGTAGGTAAGCTGCTCGTCGCCGTCAATCATGCCGATCTTGTCGCCATAATGAAGCACGGCGCGCTCCAAGGTTCCGATCACCCGTTCTTGCATGTTCATTCCTCCAAAACAAATTCCGCGATGCGGACGATAAGCATGAACCGCGCGATGAGCAGGCCGCAAGGAAAATTGGACATGGATAAAGAAATCAACGCAAAGGCGCGATGGCGCGGCGACATTTTCTTCCCGTCGTTATCGATGACTTTCTTCAGCCACAACGTGACTGCGGATCAAAGCCCAGGGTTGCCGAGTGAAGCGAGGCTAAGCTGGGTGCGGAAATTTTGTTATTCAACCGCAACGCGGTTGCACCGTTGGGCGACGCGCGATGGCGAAATGGCGCAACCGCGTTGCGGTTGGAAATATATACGTATTTTCCCCAGGGTAGGCGCTTGCTACGCGCGCGCCAACCCTGGGCTTTGTTGCGAAACCCCGTTCGGGGTTTCAATCAATTCACAAATGCGCTCCCTTTGCCTCTGCGTCTTTGCGCCTTTGCGTTAGTTTCTTTTTTTACTTTGCTACAAATCGCCGAATTCGATTCAGGCATTCTGTTTTGCCCAAAATCGCCGCTACCCCATCAAGCGCGGGACCGTGGAGCGATCCGGTCAGCGCGAATCGGATCGGCATGAACAATTCCTTCCCCTTGATTCCGGCGGCGGCTCCCGCTTCCTTGATCGCAACTTTGAACGCCTCGCGCGAAAGGGGATTGGCCTGCGCTTCGATGCGGGGGATGAGCGCTTCCAAAACCGCCTTCGCATTTTTCAGTGCGGGATCGGCGAGTGCGGCTTCCTCATATGCGGGCGGATCGAGCAGACGTTTTGCCGCAGGGGCAAAGTCTGTGAGTTTGACCGTTTCGTCGCGGAGCAATTCGATGAGCGCGCTAAATTTATCGGCTGGAATTTCCGTATCGCGAGCAAAGGGTTCCAACTCGCGTTTCAAATCTTCAATGCTCATCGCCTTGATTCGGACGCGATTGAAATGGTCGAGCTTGCTGAAATCAAAGATCGAAGCGCTTTTTCCGCATCGCGATAAATCGAATCGCTCGATCAACTCCGCGCGCGACAGTTCCTCTTTCCCGTCGGCAGAACTCCATCCGAGAAGCGCGAGTTCGTTGACCATCGCATCTGGAAGGTATCCCTGATTCGCGTAATCCATCACCGACACCGCGCCGTGACGTTTGGAAAGTTTCGAGCGGTCGGCCCCGAGAATCATCGGGACGTGACCGTACTGCGGAAGGGGATATTCCAGCGCCTCGAACAAAACCTGATGACGGCAGGTGTTCGTCAGATGATCCTCGCCGCGAATGACGTGCGTGATCCGCATCGTCGCATCGTCCACGACGTTGGCGAGATGGAACGAGGGATTGCCGTCGGATCGGAGGAGAATGAAATCGTCAATCTGATCGGGCGGAAAGTGGGTGTCGCCCTTGATGAGATCGTGAACGACGTGACCCTGCGCGGGCGAATCCACACGAAGCCGGATCGCGGGCTTGCGTCCCTCGGCCTGAAACGCGGCGATCTGCTCGCGCGAGAGTTCGCGATGCCAGCCCTCGTATCGGAACGGCTTACCCGCCGCGATCGCGGTTTTTCTCCGCGCTTCAAGTTCTTCGCTCGACATGTAGCATTCGTAAGCGCGCCCATTTTTCAGAAGTCGCTCTGCGTGTTCAATGTGCATAGCGCGACGCTCGGATTGGAAGTAAGGGGCGCAATCGCCGCCGACGCCGGGACCTTCATCCCAATCGAGTCCGAGCCATTTCAAGGCGTTGAGAACTTGATCGGTCATCTCACCACGCGAGCGTTCGAGGTCGGTATCCTCGATGCGCAGGATGAACTTCCCGCCGCGACCCCGCGCAAAGAGCCAATTGAAAAGCGCGGTCCTCGCCCCGCCGAGATGCAAATAGCCCGTCGGAGCCGGCGCAAACCGTGTGCGGGGGGGATTTGTGGATTCGGATCGAGCGTCAGGATTCATAATCGGTTCCGTTTGAGTCATTCAAATAGCATAGACATGATTTCAGAATCTGACTGCGCTTTCGAGGGAGAAGGAAGCGTTGCATTTCAAATAAGCTTGACTCAATTACGACTTATAGTAAAATTACTATGAAAGGGACATGGAGTAAACGATGGCCAAGCCGTTACGATGGATGGGGGGCAGTCGCGAAGATTTGAAAAAGTTCCCAAGGGAGGCCCAGCGCAATATCGGTTACGCCCTGCATTTTGCCCAGAGGGGCGACAAACATCCCGACGCCAAACCGCTTCATGGGTTCGGTGGCGCAGGAGTTCTCGAAATTATCGAGGATTATGACGGCGACGCTTTTCGAACCGTTTATACCGTCCGTTTCGCCGACGCTATCTATGTGCTCCACGCGTTCAAGAAGAAGTCCAAACGGGGCATCGAAACGCCCAAGAGGGAAATCGAGCAAATTCGTGAACGGCTTCGGTGGGCACATGAAGACTATCAATCGAGACAAAACAAGGAAGACTAAAATGGGAAAAAAAGCGGCGATCAAGATCATTGAAGGCACAGATAATGTCTTTGCCGATTTGGGACTTCCCGACGCGGGTGGCTTGCGGATCAAGGCCGAACTGACCCGGCAGATTTATCATCGCATTGCAAAACTCGGCCTCACGCAAACACAAGCTGCAGTTCGCCTTGGGCTTAAACAACCCGACGTATCCAACTTGATGCGCGGGCGATTCACCGGTTTTTCGCTTGATCGGCTGATCGCCCTCTTGACCCACCTTGATACCGACGTCGAAATTGTGCTCCACGCGCGAACCCGCAAAAAAGGCCGCGCTACGCAAGGGATCGTACGCATCATGGGCGGGGCTCCACGGATAAACTGATTTTGTAAACCTATAGGGGTTTGGGCGATCAATCCAAGCGCGGTGAACCGTTGCCAAAGGCGATGAGTACAGGTAAAAGCAACCAAATGGTGAGCGCAGTAACTCTATGAATGAAAAGATTCCGACAAGTGCAGCGCCGGGAGTTCTACTTCGCGCGGTCGGGCTAAAGAAGAAATACGGAAAGACCCTCGCGGCGGACGGAATCAGTCTCGAGTCGGCGGGCGGGCAGGTGATCGGCGTCATCGGGCCGAACGGCGCGGGCAAGTCCACGCTTCTTTACCTGCTAGGTGGGATCGTGATGCCCACCTCCGGACACGTGAGCGTATTTGGAATGCATCGGTGGGAGAAGAATTTCGAAATCCGGAAGCGATCCGTCTTTGTTCCTGCGGAACCCGCCTTTGGATCGGAAAAAACGCCGTACGGGTACCTGCGATTTTTTGCCCAGATTTATGGAATACCCAAGAAGGCGTTTCTGGAAAAGGCCGAACGGCTTGTCGCCGAAATGAACATGACCGAGCACCTCGATAAGCAGTGGATGAACCTCTCGCTCGGGATGCAGAAGAAAGTCGGACTGATCGCGGCGTTTCTTCCGGAAGTGGAGTTTCGAATACTTGACGAACCGTTTGCGGGCGGGATTGATCCGATCGGCATGGAGCGACTTTATCGGTGGATGGTCGAGGGTCGCGAACGTGGGGAATTGATTGTCTTTTCAACTCAAGTGCTCGAACAAGCTGGGGACATTGCCGACAGAATCGTTCTACTCAATAAGGGCGCATTGGTTCTCGATGCGTCACCTGCGGAACTGATCCGCAAGGCGGGATTTGATCCTAACGAATCTCGCGCGCTGGCTAAAGCGTTCATTAAACTAACTGGCGAAAAGAAGCCATCGGAGTGAGTAATCGTGCGTCGTTGGATCAAACTTGGGAAAACAGTCGGTAAGATTTTCTTCGAATTGCTATTCGGGCTTGGTTTCGGCTTGGCCGTTTCTGCACTGGCCATTTTTATTATCTCTGACGTGGGGCATGTCCCACCCGGAGTCGTGTTTAGCCACGGCATTTGGATGACTTTTCTGCTTTGGGTTGCAGGACTTGTTGTCGCGAACCAAATACTTTCTAGTCCGGATGCGAGCCTTGCGAATTTTACTCCTTTGACCCCGGGTCTATATTACCGACACAATTGTAAAATCCAAATCCAGTTACCAGTCCGTGTTGCCTATTTAATCTTTCCCGTTTCCCTTTGGGCGTATCGTGGGTTCTTCAGTACCGGAAAGAATGGAAATTCCATTGGGATCCATTTTGCCGCGAACGTTTCGCTTCTTTATTTCACCATGACATTCGCACCGCTGGCCGAAAATCTAAGCGCGAAAAGACTGCATCCTCTTTTCATGCTGCGCCACCCCGTTCGTTTCGTCTTCCAGCGTTTTCGCTTTGTGGGATGTCTTGCTGTTATCGCTATAACGATCACCGCCTACTTGCGTCCCGATTTTGTCTTCGAACCTTTTCGCGAGTTGATTTCACGATTGCTGTCG
>CAZPIK010000257.1:0-6551 GCA_964586185.1 uncultured Candidatus Sumerlaeota bacterium
GGCTTTCATCCACCAACTCCAAACCTAATTCAAACACTCCTTGAATGATCCCATGCAAAATATGCCTGTGGGGTGGACAAGGCATTTATGGGTAATTCTCACCAGTTTCCTTCGACGACCCTGTGGATAAGTAATGGTTTTCCCTATGAAACGTCCCATTTCCACGATGCTGAATCGCCAGGATTCAAGGATCGGGCACTAAGAAGCAAAGCTGGCACGCAAGTTGACATGTAAGGGTGGCGATAGGAGATGACGAAATGAACATCAACAGTCTTAACCCCCATCCCGATGCCACGGTTTTGGAGCCTGTTCCCTCGCGATCGGTCGCGGGATTTAGAAGCCGCATTCTTTGTGTCGGCGAGAATCCCGAGAATCTGCGTGGCGGCGTTGCCGATCTTCTTCGCATTGGCGAAGCAGACGGAAAAAGATATTTTGCCGCCTACGCCGCGACGCCCCGGGCGATTCGCGCGGCGCAGCGGCTTCGATTCGAGGTGTTCAATCTTGAGTTGAACGAAGGCCTCAGCGAATCGCTGATCTCCGGATTGGATCGCGACGAATATGACGAACCGATGACGCAACTCGTCGTCGTGGATACGGAATCGAACGAGATTGTCGGAACGTATCGGCTACAAACGGTTTCGCGCGGAGCTTCAGCTCTCGGACTTTACTCGGCACGCGAATTCGACGTCCGCGATTTGGCGTTGCTTGAAGGCGAAGCGGTCGAATGCGGTCGGGCGTGCATCGCTCCCGATCACCGCAATCTTTCGACGCTGATGACGCTTTGGGGCGGGATCGGCGACTTTATGCGACGCACGGGCGCGCAATGGCTTTTCGGTTGCTGCTCGATCACGACGACCTCTCCCGATGACGGTTGGCGTGCGATGAAAACGATCCGACGCCTCAAGTATCAGCACGACAATATGATGATCAGAGCGCAACGCGAATACACCTGCGGCGATCCCGCGCGTGAGTTTGAAGCGGAGGTCGGCAATGGGATCCCGCTTCCCAAACTTTTCAAGACCTACATGCGGCTCGGCTCAAAGGTGATTTCCGAACCCGCCATTGACCGCGAATTCGGAACGGTGGATTTTCTAATCCTCATGAAGGCCGACGATATTACAATGTCGTCCTTGGCGATGGATTAGGTTATAACCGCTCACAGCTTGATCCGAAGATTGATCGGTGGTCACTCGGCTGGGTTGAAGAGCGGATTCCGTGCCTCTGCGAAAATCATTTGAATTCCATTAACCTTCTCGCGGCTTGTATATGGAATGCGCGGCGGATAGACTCGCCCCGCAAGGCAGGAAAGGCCGCACGCGATTTGGATTGGAACGCGAATTATCCCCCCCTGCGCGTCACGGTACTCGGATCGGGCACCTCGACCGGCATCCCGGTCATCGGTTGCGACTGCAAGGTCTGCAAATCGGACGACCCGCGCAACAAGCGATTGCGCTCGAGCATCAAGATCGAAGGAGGCGGCACCACGATCCTCGTGGATTGCGGCGTGGATTTTCGGCAGCAGATGCTCCGCCACCCGACGCCCAAGTTGGATGCCGTCCTTATCACCCACACGCACGCGGATCATATTCACGGTCTCGACGATCTCCGCGCGTTCATCTTCCGTCAGCGCGATCCGATGCCGATCTATTCGACCGCCGCGTTTCTCGGCGATCTGCGCGTTCGGTTCGCCTATTGCTTCGATCCGTTTCAGATGGGGGGCGGCATCCCGAAATTCGATCTGCGCGAGATCGCGCCCGGTCAGGCGTTCGAAGTCGGCGCGCTCAAAATTCTCCCGATCGCGATCATGCACGGTAAACTCCCCATCATGGGATTTAGGTTCGGTCCGTTCGCGTATCTGACCGATTGCAGCGGAATATCGGAGGAGAGCTACGCGCTGCTCTCCGGGGTAAAGACGCTGATCCTCTCGGCGCTCCGAAAAAAAGAACACCCTACGCACTTCAATATCGAACAATCTCTCGCGGCGGTGGAACGAATCGCGCCCGAAAAAGCGTGGTTCATCCACATGTGCGACGCGGTGGATCACGCCGAAACCGAGGTGGAGCTGCCTGAGAAGGTGCGACTTTGCTATGACGGGTTGACATTGGAAATTTGATCATTAACTTCATTTGCTTTGAAAGGAACCTCATCTCGTGAATTCTAAGATCGCTAAATTGCGGTTGCGCTTTAATTCGCTCCTGCTCATTGGAGTCGCTTTGATTTCTGCCTGCGCGCGTGTCCATCCGCCACAAGGCCGCACGACCCTGAGCGAACCCAAGACCAGCTACGAAGTCATCAAGGACGCCTCCGTCACGATCCCTTGGGATAACGGCACGACGACCGGGCGAGTCGTCTTGAACTCGAACATGCCGACGGGGAATCCCGATTTCGATATCCCGATGCACAACGCGGGTTACAACGGCATTTCCGAACTGCGCTGGGGCACGTCGAGCGCGTCGCCGTTCGTCGGGAATTATGCAGGACTCAACCTCGAGCACGTCCTGAACGGAAAAGCCTCGGACGACAAAAAGCTTCAGTTCGAACCGCGCAATCACCCGATGGAAATCCGCAAAGTCAGTGATTCCGTTTACGAACTCTATCAGGCAGAGCTTCCCGAAACTGGCGTCGAAAGTTGCACTCGTTTCGAGTTCAAGAAGCCCCATTATATTGACGTGACGTTCGAGTTCATTCCGCACAAGGATAACTTCCCCTACGGCTACCTCAATTTCTTTTGGGCGAGCTATATTCAAAAGCCCGTTGATCCCGCGATTTATTTTCTTGGGCGTTCCAAGGGGGACGAAATCGAGAAATGGATTAAAGGCGTTACCGAGAAACACGGAGAGAAGGCCGTGCATCGCGCCGCGACTGATCGCCGCGATTTCAAACACGATGAACCCTTTCCCTTGACGCTCGTCTTTAACGAATCCGATTTCGTTCACACACGCCCCGCATATTACGGGCGGTATTATTCCACCACGAGCGCGAGCAAAACCAAACCGATGGTCTATATGGTGATGTTCAATCGGAACGATAACATCCGATTCGTCCAATCACCAAGCGGCGGTGGCGACGGCTGCCCCGCGTGGGATTTCCAATGGTTTGTTGAAAAGCCGGAAGTCGGCAAGCTGTATCGGATGTCATACCGCGCGATCTATAAACCTTGGGACGGCCAGCGCGACCTGATTGACGAAAACGAGAAATACCGACACGGTCGGTAGTCGCGTGTTCTTACCGCCCGCCGCGCAGTTTGGCAAGTTGGCCATTCAGGATGAGCGCCGAAAGTAAAATCGCGCCGAGAAGAAACCGCCGCAGGAATTCGTCAATCCACGTCACGTAGCGAAGCCCGACGTCGAGGACAGTAAAAGCAAGAACGCCGACGAGGGTGTTTTTGATTCCCCCTTGGCCGCCGAATAGGCTTGTTCCGCCGAGCACGACGCACGCGACGGCTTCGAGCAACAGTTTTTCATTTTGATTGATCCCCGCGCTGTTAAGCCGCCCGGCGTTCATGAAACCGCCCAGCGCAGCGCAGAGACCGCTGATCGCGAGCACCATCGCGACGATCCGGCCCGTCCGCACGCCCGAATATCGCGCAGCCTCGCGATTGCCGCCGACCGCATAAACGTGACGACCGAAGCGCGTATAAACCAAAATTAAATGCGCCGCGAGCATGACGAAGAGCGCGGCGACGAACGCATAAGGCAACTCGAATCTGCCCGCGACGCGTATCCCGTCGTTACCGAGAATTCTTAAGATCGGCGGGACGACGTATTGGCTGCTATGCGTGATATAACTCGCGAGGCCGTAGGCGATTTCCATCATCGCGAGCGTGATGATGAAACTCGGCAATTTGGATATGACGGTCAATGCGCCGTTCGCGAAACCGATGACGAGCGCGATAACAACGGGGAACGCAAACACCGCGACAAGTCCGAGGATTGTAACTTCCGGCGCGCCCGATTGCGACGCGGCGACCCACACGGCGGAATCCGATTTCAGCATCCATTGGTGGATCACCCCCATCTGGCAGGCGGAGAACGTCGCGACCATCGCGACCGAGAGGTCAATCTCGCCGCAGAGCAACACGAAGGTCAGTCCCGTCCCAACGATGGCGCGGGTCGGAACCTGCCTCAGCACCGAGGCAAGTGTATCGAGACTGAAAAACCCGGGAGCGGTCAGTGAAAAAAAGCAGATCAGCACCAATAACGTCGCCAGCGGCGCAAGCGCACGAGAGTGGTCGAGAAAGTAACTCTTCATCCCTCCCGAGGTGTTTGCACGAACCGATGACGAAGCCGAATTACCATCCATCGTCCGATCATATCCACACGCGGTCTAACGCGCCATCGTCTTTGGGCGATGCTGCGCTTATACGATCTAAACGCAATTAAGGCCGATAGCAAAGCAGGTCAATTATAGGTCTTGAATATCCGATCCAGTTCCATGTTTTCCAACCGCAATTTCTGTTTGCGATCAGCCACAACCAAAGGCCAATTCTCGCTTTCGGATCGAAGTTCATCGAACGCTTGCGAAAGTTCAGGATATCCACGCGCATACTCCTGCATATTGCCCGATTTCAAGTCACGGACGCACTTGAACGCGGCATCACGCAAGGAAATCGGCAGCGAGCGATCTTGCGCCGTCTGCGCCAAAAGACGGGTGAAGGGCTTGATCTCATCGCGATGCCAAATCCATTCCTCCTGTCTCAGATTCGCGTTAAGGAACATTTTAGCCGATTGCAATGCGTCTGCTGCGGACTGCAGGTGAATTTCTGACGACGGATCGGAAGGATCGTATTCGTGAATGTGCTTCTTAAAAATTTCAATGAGCCCGCCAACGCACTTTGGGCTTTTTGTTCTTCTCAGTATGTCATCCGGTCGCTTGAGTGGCGGTGCTGCCGGATCCCATTCGCGCATGATTATAAGGACTTGTTCATAGCCGTCCTCTCCCGCAGCTTCCGCATAAACCTTTAGTAGCGGCTCACCAAACTCCACCACTCGATCGGGCGTTTGATCTTCCCTTGCCTCGGTCTCTGCTCTTGCTCGGTTTTGGGCGTTTTCCGCGTCATGTTTTTCGCGCTGGGTGGTCAAATGGGACTCCCGTACGATCTTAATGAGGGCGTCTTTCGTTCGTGCAAGCATACCCTCGAACTCCTCCCAGGTTGGAGTTGCCAGAGCTTGGAAAAGAGCCAGCGTTTTCTCATCGTCCAGCGACTCCCAGACCATCTTTCGGAACGGGGCGATCACCGGATGTTTGATCGATTTCGACATGTCAATTTCAGCCACCACAATTCCCTTGAACGAGGCCGGACGCTCCTTTTCGTTTCGCTCGATCATGCGAAGACAGAAGCTATGAATTCTCCTCCAAAAGGCATTGACGCCTCTTTGGTCAAGATAGTCAAAATTAATAATCATATTCTCCAAATTCGATTGGACGTTTAAGGCGTTGAAATATTGGCGCGTGGCGGGAAGCCAATTTCGGGTCTTTTCGAGTCGCGGCTCCGTCGTCCAGAAGTCCCAAAGTTTCTCCCACGCCTGATCCTCAATCCGCGGCCCAGACATATTTCTAGCAGGATACGAATCCTCGGGCGCAAATGTTTCATCTTTCCAAGGCGGAATTACAATCCATTCCTGAATTTTTCCGGCTACTTCGACATCAATTACCGGTGCGCGCTTTCGCAATCGCTCAATGTCTTCGGGCAAAAGCGTTTGTCGTCCGATCTTTTCCACTGCTTCCCGGACGGTCCAATAGCTTGTCGGATTACAAATCTCCTCCATCAGGATTTCTTTGCGGCGTTGAGACTTACCGCCGAATCCAATACTGGAAAACATGGAGGTTCGTACCGCGTTCATTTGCCCACGCTTTGTTCCATCATTATCCGCAAGCATCTTTTTCTGAGCCTTATAAAGCACCTCGACGGCGATTTCCGATCCTTTTTCAGCATCATCCGTGACTTGCTCGTAGAGCTTTCCCCAGCCATCTACGGCAAGAGCTGCGATCAGGCTTTCAGTGTCGCGGTAATCCGCGATTTTAGTCTGTGCCACTACTTCGTGCACTTGCAAAAATGACAGCGAAACCAGCCAAAGGGTGCAAACGTTAAGTATTGAACAAAGGCGGTAGAGCATGAAATTAGCGCCTCTTTTCAAATTCGATCCGCTTGATAGGTGTATGAACGCCTTCCTTCTCGTCCAAGGCCATAACCGCGAGGGCAAGCAAGGTAAATTGACGTTGAATCGAGAGCGAGTCGCTGGTGTTCCAAAGATCGGCCTTGGACTGGGCGGTTTGGAGGACAGATCGCGCCCGCGCCTCGTCTGCTTCACCAAGAAGCATAAGTCCCTCTATGGCGGAAGCGCGCACTTTTCGATCAAGCGTGTTATTGTTGGAAAGGTTTTCCAGCAGTTGAAAGATTTCCGAAACGATAGGCAGCGTTTCCGCGCGCGTTTCCTTGACCTGCAGGCAGTTCTTGGCGTGATGGGATAATGCGACAGGCCAGGAATCGCCCAGCTTTGTTCCATCCCTTATGGCTTTCTGGAAATATGAAAGGTTTTCACGCAATGAGG
>CAZPIK010000258.1:0-6518 GCA_964586185.1 uncultured Candidatus Sumerlaeota bacterium
CAACGTCGCGGTCTGTCTCCATCCCGAATTCGAATACGTCGCGCTGCGCGTCGGCGAAGAACATCTTGTCGTCGCAAAAGAATTGTCGGCGGCGTTTATCGCGCATCTTAAGAAATCGTCGCCTGAACTTGACTCCGCAGAGTTCCCCATTGCCGCCTCGTTCTCCGCGACGGAGATCGAACGCGCGGAATGCAAACATCCGATTTTCGAAAGCAAGCATTCACTCGTAATCCTTGGCCGACACGTCACGCTCGAAGCGGGAACGGGTTGCGTTCACACCGCGCCGGGTCACGGCAAGGACGATTACCTTGTCGGAAAGCAATACGGTCTCCCGATTGTTGTGCCCGTGGATGACGCGGGCAAGTTCACCGCCGAGTTCGCGGAAATGCAGGGCGTATCGGTGTTCGAAGCAAATTCTGCAATCATCGAAAAGCTCAAACAATCCGGTGTTCTTGTCGGCAAAGCCGAAAAAATTACACACGACTATCCGCATAGCTGGCGGAGCCACAAGCCGATCATCTTCCGCGCGACGGCGCAGTGGTTCATGGAACTGGCCGAGGGAGGCGTCCGCGAACGCGCGCTAAACGCGATTGATAACGAAGTGAAGTGGGTTCCCGATTGGGGTCACGACCGTATTCACGCGATGGTCTCGCTTCGTCCGGAGTGGTGCCTCTCGCGCCAACGTTCATGGGGCGTGCCGATTCCGGCGATCCGCTCCAAGAAGACGGGCGAGTCTATTCTTGATGTTAGCGTTCTCGATGAAGTCATTCGCGTCTTCGGCGAAAAAGGAACCAATGCGTGGTTCACCGAACCGCTCGAAACTTTTTGGCCGAAGAACTTCGAGCACAAAGGTGAAACGCACCCCGACGAATTTGAAAAGGAATTCGACATTCTCGACGTTTGGTTCGAGTCAGGCGCAAGTCACATCGCGTGTCTCGAAAGCGATCCGCGACTTGCCCAGCCTCCCGCCGATCTTTATTTGGAAGGAAGCGACCAACATCGCGGGTGGTTCCAAAGCGCGTTGCTCACCTCCATCGGCGCTCGCGACCGTGCTCCTTTCCGCACCGTCCTAACGCACGGCTTTCTATTGGACGGCCAAGGCAAGGCGATGAGCAAGTCCATTGGCAACGTGATTTCGCCGCTCGATGTCATCAAGAAAATGGGAGCGGATATCCTGCGGCTTTGGGTTTGCAGCGAGGACTTCCGGCTTGACATCCGGGTCTCCGAAGAAATTCTGACGCGCGTCGCCGAGGCGTATCGCCGGATTCGCAATACCCAGCGATTCTTGATCGGCAATCTATACGACTTCGACGCCAAGAAGCATTACGTCGCTTATTCCGATCTGGAGGGATTGGATCAGTGGATGCTCGGGCGATTGGCGGAACTAATCCGTCAAACCGACGCTGCGTATGAGTCGTTTCAATTCCACAGGGTCTATCACCTCGTTTATGGCCTCTGCAACACGGAGCTTAGCTCGATTTATTTGGATGTCGTCAAGGATCGGCTCTATTGCTCGGCCCCCGAGGACCCCACCCGTCGGGCAGCCCAGACGGTACTTTTTGAGCTTCTGGCGGCCTTGACCCAAATCCTGGCACCGATCATGGTCTTTACTTCGGAAGAGGTCTGGGAGTTCGCCTCCATGCCGGGCCTCAGCGCACACATGGCTGATTTTCCTAAAGTTAAAGCCGAATGGGACAACCCGGCAAATGCCGAAAAGTGGTCCAAATTGATCGACCTTCGGGGGGACATCGCGGTGGTTTTAGAGGAAATGCGGAGGGCTAAGACCATTGGACACAGCCTTGACGCGTCGGTCAAAATCCACCCTTTCGACGAAAAAGATCGCGAATTTCTAACAGAAACGCTTGCGCTTTTGAAAACTCTCACTATTGTTTCCGATACTCAAGTTGGGGCTGAAGCCGATCCCGGACGAAAAGATGCGGATGGCAGGCTTCACCACCGGATTGAGGCGGCCCCCAGCGTGTATGCCAAGTGCGAACGGTGCTGGATGAAGGTTAAGGATGTCGGCGGCGACGCCGAGCATCCGGGGCTGTGCGGACGGTGCGCGGAGGTGATTCATCGCCTCGGCTAAATCGTATTAGAGGTGATGGAGTTATGGCCAAGAAGAGTGCCACGAAGAAAAAGCCCGCGGCAAAAGCCCCGGCAAAACCCAAGAAGGCTTCAAAGCCTACTCCAAAGCCGTCGAAACCGAAGGCTAAGAAACCAGCGAAGCCTGTCGCTAAGAAGCCGGTTAAGGCTGTCGCGAAGCATGTAGCAACGTCCGCGAAGAAATCGGCCAAGACAAAGGTTGCGGCAAAGTCACCTGCCAAAGCCTCGTCAAAAAAACCAGCAGCTGCAGTTTCAAAGTCGAAAGACGTCAAGAAGGCCAAGCCCGAAGCAAAAGCCGAGAAGAAGGTATACATTCCCGATGTGAACCGACCGATGGGAATGTACGGCGGCGTCACGCTTTGCTCCAACCCCACACCGTTTCCGAAGAAATCGCCTTACAGTCCCAAGGAACTTTCGCAGCTCAAGCAGGCGCTGCTTACTGAACGCAATCATCTCCGGCACGAACTGGCACAGCTTGAGGGTTCGCCGTTCAGCGGCGCGGAACGAACAAACGAATCCTCAGGCCATTCAGTCCATATTGCCGAGCACGCTTCGGATATGCAAAGCACGGAGACGAATTTGGCCGTGCGAGCGCTTGACGAAGAACGGCTCGCGCAAGTGCAGGAAGCCCTTCTCAAGATGTCCAGTCGCCAGTATTACGGCCTGTGCATTGCGTGTGGAGACAAGATCGGCATCCAACGGCTGACGGCCAAGCCGCACGCCCATCTCTGCATGGATTGTCAGCGCAAATACGAGCGCGAACGGCGTCATTAAGAATAAGGGAGCGGAAGTTCGACCTGTCATTTTCGTAGGTCAGGCGTCTCGCCTGTCCTACAATTCGGCGTCCATTAAGATTTCGTACTTTGGTTTCCCACTTTGTTCGATGTGACATGAAACTCAAGCCTCTGACTCTAAAACCTTTTTTCGGTATGGCCGCGGCAGTCGTCCTGCTTGATCAATTGACGAAATTTTGGGTTGCCTACGCATTTGGTGAGCCGGATACGGGTCACGCGTTCATCATTCTTCCGCGATGCTTTCAGATTATTTATCGCGTAAACACAGGCGCGGCGTTTTCGGTTTTTACTGAATACCCCGGCGCACTAACGCTCTTTTCGACCTGTGTTGCGACGGGACTGCTGATTTGGAGTTTGCGTCTTAAGGATTTTGAACGAGTCCTAAGGTGGCCTCTCGGTCTCATCTTGGGCGGCGCGGTTGGCAACCTCATAGACCGTTATCGCATTGGTCATGTCGTTGATTTCGTTGATTGGCATTGGGATGACCGCTATCATTTCCCAACGTTCAACGTCGCCGATTCGGCGATCCTGATCCTGATCAGCCTTTTCACGCCAACCCGAGAATAGATGAGTAACTAACTCGCGCTCAAATACTTCTCGACAACATCAATAAATTCTTTCGCCTGAAGACACAATTCTTCGGATTGCTCTGATTTTATGACAGTCTGTGTTTCATAATCACCAACTTTACGCAAATACTCCGCATCAATCAGCCATCGGTGGAACTTTGGATCAAGCTTGGAAGTTTTGGCAAATTCTTTTCCGTAGGATCCAATAGTCTGCGAGTGGCTCTGGTAGGTTTGACCCAGCGACCAGAGCATTGCTTCTGCCATGTAGAACATTGCGTAGTAAGCGCGCGATGCCGCAAAATCGTGGTCGCCGTGATCACGAAGCAAAATGGCCCCCTCAAGACTTCGACGCGCCTTCGAGAAAAAGAAATCGTATTTAGTATTCAAACGGCGACGGCCTCTCTCCGTACGTTCAGATAGAACGGCCTTCCGCTTTTTTCAAAATCTTCCTTCGTTACGAACATCCGCGAGAGGAGAGTGTCATTGTCCAAGCTAATCCGCGCCGTAAGTTTCGATGTTTTCTCCATGACTTCCTTTAGATTGAAGGCTCGTTTCAAAACGATGAGCACATCAATATCCGACATTTCTCCGCGCGCGTCTCCTCTCGCCTGCGAACCGTAAAGGAGGATCGAATCGAGATCATCCCCCAGCGTTTCGGCCAATCCGCTTTGGTAATTTCGCAGAATTTCCTGAAGCCTTGGGTGAGTCATGTCTCTTCTCCTTCCCGTGTCATTCCATTGTAGCCAGACCGTGACGATCCGCAAGGAGAGTGCGAAACTATGAGGGTGGTTGAAATTCGTTTTGAGCCTCTTGCATATTTTCATAAGATCGGCTTGCAAGCCGACCGCGACGGCCTCAAGATTGTCGGCGATTGTGACGTAAGGCTATTGGGAGCGTTGCTTTCAGGGAATAAGGGCGAAAAAGGGAATAAGGGCAAAGAATTGACATCCCGTAGGGAACAAACCAAGCCCCCGGCTTGTCCAGAGGGACAGGCTGGGCGCGATGAATCGGCTTCAGTCGAGCGGCATGATCCCTCGGTAAGTCGAGATGGATCAAGCAGCGGCGGGGATACTCCCGAAGTTGTCCGAATGGTGAGCCATGCCCAAAAAGGGGATCGCGACGCCTTCGAGTGGCTTATTTTGGAGTATCAGGATCGAGTCTGGCGACGCGCTCTTTACCGTCTTCGGGATCATGACGAGGCTTACGATCTGGCGCAGGAGGTGTTCCTCATCTGCTTCCGCAAGATCGGCCAGTTTCGCGGAGAGTCCAAGTTTTGGACCTGGCTCTCGCGAATCGTGGACAATCTCGTCAAGAACCGGCAAGCGTGGTTGATACGTCGCGGGAGCAACAAAACCGTTTCGCTCGATGCTCCCATGAATCCGGAAGAGAGCGAGCAAACTTGGGATGCGCCCGATCCCTCGCCCGGGCCAAGGCACAAAGCCGAAAACCGAGAGGCGATGTCGGCGTTGGATCAAAACTTGGATCGGATCTCGCCCGATCATCGAGAGGTGCTGTTGCTTCGGTTCGCCGATGGACTTGCTTATGAGGAGATCGCCGAAACGCTGCAACTTTCGATAGGAACGGTCAAATCGCGCATTAATCGCGCGCGAGCGGAGCTGAGAGAACTTATGACGGAGCACTTGGAATAATGGAACGGGATCGTTTTGAACATCTCTTGGACGCCGAAGCGGAAGGCATCATCACCGCGCAGGAGCGCAAGGCTCTTGACGCGGCCTGCGCTGCCGATCCGAATCTGTTCCTTTTGCGCAAAGCCGATCAGCGTTCCATCGCGATGCTTCGGAGCCGGGGTGGCTCGCGAGCGCCGCAGCGATTTGCCGATAGCGTCCTACAGCGGATCGAAACAGAAATTCTAAGGGAAAACGAGCCTATTCGTGAGCGCAGGGCGGCTTATCAAGAGGAAGAAGATTTTGAAAGTCGGATGGCGCGAAAACGCGATGCCTCGCGTCGTGGATCGCGCGCTTCTTCATCGCCTCTGGGTTTCCTCGCTTCGCCCTTCTTGCGATTCGGTTTTGGCTTTGCGGTGATCGCCATCTTTGCCTATATGGGTTCGGTGATTGTGCGCGAATCGCAAAAGAGCGGACGCCCGCTTCTCCCCGAATTCAAGTCCCCTGCGGACGAAACGAGCGGGCTTGCGGTTTCCGTCACGGAGCCGAAAGAATTCGATGTTGCCGCGGTTTCGCGTCGGAATGACGGAGGCGTGACGATCACGCCCTCTGTTCCTTCAACTCCTGCTCCGCCGATTGATGTCGAGGTTGCCGCGCTGGATAAACTGGTTGCCACGCCCGATAAGACTCCCCCGCCCGCCGAAGATTCAGAAGCGGGTGTCGTGGATGGCGAGGGTGAACCCGAAGAAACGGAAATCGCCGATGCCGAGATGACGGAGGAGGAAGAAGCGGAACCCGAAGAAATCGTGACGGCCGCCGTAAACGCTCCTGCCAAACCAGTTGCGCAACCTTCGATTGCCGACATCGAACTTCCCGAAGCAAATAAGCCGATGGAAAAGGAGATCGCCTCCGCACCCGCGAAGAGCGCTGATGAGAAGGCAAAAGACGAACATGGAATGGAGCAAGTATTCGGTCGAATCCGTGAGGATTTGAAAAAAGAGGATAAGCCCTCCGCGCCCGCCGCGCCGGATGCTGCCAAGCCGGCTGCGTCTGAACCTGCCCAATCGCCGCGCATGACAGAGAGAGTCGTTGCGAATGCTGCGGAACTACGCGCCGAGTTTGAAAAAATGCAGGGCAAGACTACGGAAGCCGATCCTAATCGCATGTCCCTTTCGGGAGGAGCCGCATCGGATCCGAAAATCGCGGGCGCGTTTGCCGAGGCCAAATCGGTTGCGAAGGAAACGCCTTCAACGCTTGAAGGACAAGCCAAACCGAAAACTGAAATCGTCAGCGAAGTTGACGAACTACGTGAGGCGCTTAAGGGTCAGACACGAGAAAAAAAATCGTCCGCGCTCGCCCAAGCTGACCCCAAACCCGCCGCGCCCGCGATCGCTCGAACATCGGGCGACCTGGGTGCAACGATT
>CAZPIK010000259.1:0-6517 GCA_964586185.1 uncultured Candidatus Sumerlaeota bacterium
AATCTGGAGTCGCCCTCAGTCCTTATTGCGGTCGCGGTGAATGGAACGTTCTCGCGCCGCGCCGTTTGGCAGATACCCTTCGCAAGGGCGGTTTCACGATTCTCCACGCTCACACAGCCCACGCTCATGCGCTGGCCTTACGCGCGAATCGAATCCTTCGTTCAACGGGAGAAAACGTAAAACTTTTGACGACGCGAAGAGTAGATTTCGCGGTGGGTCGTGGATTTTTTTCTCGGCGCAAGTACACCGATCCGAACCAACACTTCATCGCCATTTCCGATGCCGTCCGCGCGGCGTTAATTAAAGGCGGAGTTTCTCCAACTCGGATTGATCTCGTTGCCAGCGGCGTACCTCCCATTCCTTCATCCGCATTACCGCGCGAAAAAGTTCGCCGCGAATTCGGGATCGGCGAAAGCGAAATCGCAATCCTGAACGTCGGCGCGCTCACCGATCACAAGGATCAATTGACGCTGATCCGTGCCGCTCGCATCGTTATTGAACGCCGTCCCGACGCGCGATTCTACATTTTCGGAGAAGGCGAATTGCGCCACCAACTCGAAGCCGAGATCGCCTCGCTCGATCTCAAAGAGCATGTGCAACTTTCAGGACACATTCCCGAAGCTCGAATGAAATTAGCCGGATTCGATCTCTACGTTTCATCGTCGCATCTTGAAGGTTTGGGGACGGCCGTACTTGACGCGATGCTGGCGGAAATTCCCGTCGTTGCCTGCGCGGGAGGCGGCGTCACGGATTACATACACGAGGGCGAAACCGGATGGCTTGTCCCACCCAAGAATCCCGACGCGCTCGCCGAGGCCATCCTCAAGTCGCTTGAATCCACACCTGACGAACGCCATCGGATGATCCGAACCGCGCGACAATTAATTGAAAAACGATTTTCCTCGGAACAGATGATTGAGGGAACGATCAAGGTCTATGAACGTCTGCTCGCGACATAGTTTCGGGTGTTACTCTCTAGCCAAATTGCATTTCAGCTCTTTCAAGATTTCCTTCCCTTCATTTTCACGCTAACCTTGTGGGGGAGTCTGATCAGACTTAATGAACTTGCTATGGAAACCGCTTGTCTATTTGATCGGCGCAGGCCCGGGCGATCCGGGATTGCTGACGCGACGGGGAGGTCAATGCCTTGCGCGAGCCGACGTCATCCTATACGACAATCTCACCAATCGTGATCTCTTGGGACTGGCCCGCGCTGACGCTGAAAAAATCTACGTCGGGAAGAAAGCGGGCGAGCCTCGTCCCGATCAAGCTTGGATCAATTCACTTCTCATCGAGCATGCTCGGGCGGGTCGCGTCGTTGCGCGATTCAAAGGAGGCGACAGCTTTGTTTTTGGTCGCGGTGGAGAAGAAGCCGCCGCGCTGCTGGAGGCTGGAATCCCATTCGAAGTCGTGCCGGGGGTTTCATCGGCTCTTGCCGTTCCGGCGCTCGCGGGCATACCCGTTACGCAACGCGGCATCAATACGACGCTTCATATCCTGACCGGCTACGAAGACCCTGATGATCCCAATTGTTCCGTCCCGTGGGATCTGCTCGCTCAGTCAGGAAATACAATTGTGGTTCTGATGGGTTCGATCCAGATGAATAAAATTCTTGCGCGGCTTGCGGCCGGGGGACTCGACCCAAAGACCCCCCTCGCAGTCATCCATCGCGGAAGTTATGAGAATCAAAAATCAATCCGCGCGATCATGGAATCTGCTCTCGCATCACCCGATTCCATTTATCTCCCGCCGCCTTCCATTACAGTTATCGGAAAAGTTGCAGGACTTGATGAGCGGCTCAATTGGTTCGAGCGCCGTCCCCTCTTTGGATTCAATATTGTTTTCACACGAGGTGGCGAAGGCACGGAAGATTACGCCGATAAATTGCGAGAAGCCGGAGCAAGAGTAGTCAACGCTCCAGCTATCGCATTCGAGGAGATCAATGAAAGTGATCCGAAGGCGTTTCTACAACGCGTCGAAAGCATTGTGCGAGATCGCGGATGGCTGATACTTCCCAGTCCGACGGCCATCCGATTCTTCTTCGAGAAGTTGGATCGCGCGGGACTCGACGCGCGCGCGCTTCAGGGCGTTCGCGTTGCGGTCATCGGAGATCGCAGCGCGGAAGTCATGCGATCCCACGGTATTCATCCTGATTTCATTCCGGTGAAAGCCGACGGAGCAACTTTGGCCGCGACGTTGCCCCTCGAACCTACCGATTCGAAGCGCGTTCTCATCGCCGGGTCACATCTAACCCGAAACGAACTTCCTGCAGGACTTCGCGAGCGAGGTTTTGATGTCGCGCACGATCCGCTTTACGAAACAATTCCCAATACAAATGGATTGATTCAATTGGCTGAGGCATTAAAAGAAGACCGCCAAACAGTTGTTCTCGTCTATGCGCCGTCCGCTGCAGGATTTATCAAAGATCATCTGACGCAATCGGGTTTATCGCTGGATGGAAACTTTCGTTGGATTGCGATGGGACCCACGACCTACCAAGCGATGAAATCACTTGGCTATAATCCGCGAGCAATGATTCACGAAACAAATCCTGATCGCGTATTAACCGCGCTTGCTATGCATCTGGGCAGTTAACTGCACCCAATCAGTTCAGGTATGTAAATACTCCATTGGGCGTTTCTGTAGCAAGGCGGGGCTTTGGATTCAGCTCAACTGACAACAAGAGGAGTTTCAAGAATCACGCGTGCCGTGATAGTATTGCACGCGTGTGCGTTAAGACGTTGCGCGCATTGGCAAACTGTGTATGGCAAATCTCCTTTTATCCAACTGAATTCGAAATTCCATTCCATTTAATCGGAATGATCATTAAGAATCGCGGATCAAGCGGATGCCCTTCCAAAGATGCTCTTCATTTACGATCATCTCTTTAGCGTGCTTGGTTTCGGCCTCTGCCTCTTGCTCGCCGCGAGGCTGCTCAGTCAACGGGCAAGACCTTCGGTTTCCATTGCTTGGCTTCTCGCGATCATTCTCATCCCTTACGTCGGCGTTCCGTTGTATCTGGTTTTCGGCGGACGAAAACTCGCCAAAGTCCGTGTGCGAAAACGACTTTTTCCTGAAACACATCCCGCGCGCGCGCCGGAGGCCACGCTCATAGACGAAGCCGAAGGAATCCTCGTCTCAGCGGGACTCCCTTCAAGCCGACGTGGAGGTCGCCTCACATTTATTCCCGACGGACAGCACGCACATTACGCTCTGCATGATCTTCTCGCCAGCGCGCGGGAATCCATTCACGTCATTACATTTATCTTGGGAAGGGACGAGGTTGCGCGTGAGATCATTGATAGCCTAAGCAAGAAGGCCGCCGAGGGAATCAAGGTGCGGCTGCTCCTGGACGCGCTCGGTTGCTTCTGGGCGCGCGGAGCGTTTCTGAATGGACTCCGCAAAGCGGGAGGAAACATAGGCGTGTTCATGCCTGTCCTCCCGATTCGCAACAAGGGTTCAGCAAATCTGCGGAATCATCGGAAAATGGTCATCGTGGATGGCCGCGCCGCGATCATCGGC
Organism: uncultured Candidatus Sumerlaeota bacterium; assembly: GCA_964586185.1. GTDB lineage: Bacteria > Sumerlaeota > Sumerlaeia > MVZB01 > JAJFLK01 > CAZPIK01. Next base: position 3,523 of record CAZPIK010000259.1, read on the forward strand.
GGCATGAATTTAAGCCATAAGTACATGGGGGCGGAACCCGATCCCGAGCGTTGGCTCGATACGGCGATCCTGATCGAAGGTCCCGCCGTAAATGATCTGGAGGATATTTTCGCTGACGATTGGCAGTTCGCGACCGATGAAAAACTGGATCCCGTTCCGCCCTTCGTTCCTGCTGATCCATCTACCGTTCCCACGCAACCGATAGTGCAAATCGCGCCTTGCGGGCCCGATGTGCCTGAAGATTCCATGCACGAGGCGCTCTTGGCCGCGTGCCTCGACGCGCAAAAGCGGATATGGATCATCACCCCTTACTTCATTCCCGACGAGGTCATTTTTCGTTCGCTCCTATTCCGCTCAAGACTGGGTCGCGACGTCACCGTCATTCTACCCAAGCATTCGGATCACATCATCGCGGACTGGGCCAGAGAACCCTTCCTTCGCCAAATGAAGGAAAATGGTGTGCGTGTTCTTCTGTATGGCGGCGGGATGATCCACGCCAAGCACGTTCTCTTCGACGATAATCTTGCGCTTGCAGGTTCGCTCAATTTCGATATGCGGAGCTTGTTTTTGAATTACGAAGTCGGCGCGTTCATCCGTTCGGCCGAGGACGTCAAAACGATTTCTGATTGGATGACCTCGCTTGCGGAGCGGTGCGAGGAGTATGTTCCCGCCGAAGTCGGATACATTAAAGGCTGGATCGAGGATATTAGCGTACTGGTGTCGCCGTTGTTATGATCAAGTATCACAACGATTCTTCAACTCTCCGAGTGCTTTCCTACAATACTCACAAAGGATTTTCCTTTGGAAACATCTCGTTCGTACTCGAACGAATTCGAGCGGCCCTTCGCGAGGCGGCGCCGGATCTCGCCTTCTTGCAGGAAATATTGGGCGCGCATCGCACCCACATGAATCGCGTCGCAAACGGCGCAATCGCATCGCAGTTCGAGTATCTCGCCGATACGGAATGGCCGCACTACGCTTACGGGAAAAACGCGATTTACGAACGGGGGCATCACGGCAACGCCATCCTCAGCAAGTTTCCTTTCACGCATTGGGATAATTTGGACATCTCCCAAAATCGGATGGAACGCCGCGGCCTGTTGCATGGCGTGATTCCAATCCCCAATAGCGCGAAACCGCTTCACGCCATTTGCCTCCATTTAAATTTGCTCGAATCGGGACGGCGAGCCCAGCTTCGCGCTCTTTGCAAACGAATCAACGAGCATATTCCCGCGGATCATCCGCTCATCATTGGCGGAGATTTTAATGATTGGCAAGGTCGCGCATCAGAAATGCTCCGCTCGGAAATTGGGCTTGAGGAGGCGTTCCAGCAAGTCCACGGCTCGCACGCGCGGACTTATCCCGCGCGGTTTCCGATGCTTCCTCTCGACCGGTTCTATTTTCGTGGCCTCGAAATCAAGTCCGCGACAGTTCCGCGCGATTCTTCGTGGAAATCGCTTTCCGATCATCTGCCGCTCATTTGCGAATTCGCATTTGATTGACGTTTCTTCAATCTAATCGAACAATCAGAAATTAAGGATCGCCCCATGACGACACCGGATTACTCTGCGCCGCCGCACGTCGAAGTTACCGTCGTAGAGGTTCAAGGTTCCGCTCCACGCGAACCGGGAACGCGAATGATCTGGCGTCCTGACTCCGCGCCGGAAGGGACAATCGGCGGAGGCAATCTGGAACAGCAAGTCATCGTAGAATCCGAGAAACTTTGGCGCGACGCGACAAGGATGACCGCGTTTTTGGAATATCCCCTTTCCTCTGCGCTCGGACAATGTTGTGGCGGAAAGGTCCGGATTTTTCTCCGCAAGCATTTGCCACCTATCGAAGTTTTAATCTGCGGGGCTGGTCACGTCGCAACGGCCTTGGCCGCTATCCTCGCCGAGACGCCGCTCCGCGTTACACTTGTGGATGAACGTCCCGAATGGGCGGATGCAAAACGGTTTCCCGCTCGTGTTCGAATAGTCTCCGATGATCCCGAAGCGTTCCTTCGCGATTGGACGGCTGCAAAGGATCGTGTATCCCGAACGCTCTTGCTCGTTATGACGCATCGGCACGATCTCGATCAGGCGCTCTGCGAATTGGCTGTAAAGCAACCGTTCCGATGGATTGGATTAATCGGAAGCCGACCCAAATGGTTCCGATTCCGTGAGCGAATGGCGGCGAAGGGATTTTCGAAAGATGAACTGGAAAGAATCGTCTGTCCCATCGGCGATCTCTCGCTTGGAAAATCACCGGGCGAAATCGCCGTGGGCGTCGCTTCACAATTGCTTTCGATTTATCACGGTTCGCGGAAGGCGTCGGAGCCGCCAGCCACATTAATCGAGCGGAACTCAAAAACGAGTCCGCGTGCGGCGCTCATCCTTGCGGGCGGAGCTTCCAAACGAATGGGACGCTGGAAAGGGGCCTTGGATATCGAAGGCAAGCCGCTCGCCCTCTCGCACGGCCACGCGGCGGAATCGGCGGGCGCGGAAATTTGGAAAGTGATTTATCCAGTTTCCGCGCGCGAGGAAGCTGAAAAGTTTCTATCGCCCAAAACTCGAATCCCCAATCGCGATTCCGATCTACCCATGTTTGCTTCGTTGCAACTTGGAATTCGAGCCTTGCTCATCGAGCGACCGGAAATCGCATCGGTCTTGGTGACGCCCGTGGACGCCGAACCGCTCGCGCCCGATCTGATTTCCACACTTTGGGATTTGCACGAGTCGTCTGGCGCGGTACTGACGCGACCCTCTGCGCCCGATCCACAAACCGGAGAACGTCGTCATGGTCATCCAGTTATTTTAGATCAGCGTATTTTGGGGGCCATTCTGGCTGCCGATGCCGCAACGGCGCGTTTGGACAAATTCGCCGATGCGTTACCCGATGACGCCAAAGCGGAATTGGAGTTGAACTCACCCGAAGCATTGGCGAATATGAACCGTCCTGAAGATTTCGCTGAAATTTCGAAGAGGAGCGGGCACATCCCGCAGGTAATGATCAT
>CAZPIK010000260.1:0-6510 GCA_964586185.1 uncultured Candidatus Sumerlaeota bacterium
CCCTACGCCCGCCTCGCCAAATGGCAGCAACAACAAAACCCTTAAACGCGGGTAGGTAGATTCCCTATTTATCCGGGTCGTATTCACACAGATTGGAATTCGGCTAGAATCGAATCGTGCATGCGGTTGCGAAACCAATCCCTTCTATTCAACCACGCGCCGAAAACGCCGCCGATGTTATCGGCCGTTCCGGTCAAACCCAGGTCGTCGTGCAATCGAATGGCTTGCTGAAAACGGGATTCAGCGGTTTGGATTCCATAAGCGAATGTTTCAAGCGAAATTTGGGCTTGGGCGTTTTCGATCGAGTCGCGAACGGGCAAGCCTTTCGAGGCGTTCCGCGTGGCCGACGCCCAAACGAGGTTGGGATTTCCCAAACGTTGATCTTCGCTCCAATCTTCAAGGTCATCGGCCCATTGCAGGGCCACAACGATGGATTGATAGGCGGTCAATATCCGATTTCGGTTCTGCTCGCTCAACTTAGCTTTTAGCGAAAGCAAAGCAACGGAGAGGAAGCCCAGCAGTCCCCTGCGGGCGGCAAGGGACTCAAGCGACTCAACCCGCGTTTCGAATCCATTTCGTTTTGCTTTCAGGGATTGGGACTGGCTGGCCATGTACTCACGGCTGAGCCGGGTCGCCCATACTTGGTACTCCTGCAAAAGCCCATTTTTCTCGGCAGCTCCCAGGCTCTTAATCCATCCGGCCTCGGATATGTACTTGTTCAGCAAATAGGCGTCCGGAACAAATCGCGTTTGGCCGTCAAGCAAGCGATCCTCCAAGACAGTATGGATGATGAAGAGAAAGTGGACATACTGAATGCTCTCCACGAATTCCGACGTCGAAACACCCAGATCATCCGCCAGTATCGAGGGGTAGAAAAGGGTTAGGTCGGAGAAGAGTCCTTGAAGGTGCGCTTCGGCGCCTTGTTCGCGGAATCTCAACGCCTCTATTACTTCCGATGGACGCTCGATGATTCGGGATGCCGCCTCCAAGTCAGCAGCGAGGCGGGTTTCGAGTTCATTCCTTTGCGCTTGAAACTGTGCTTGACGCATAAAGGCCTCCATCACTTTGGATCATCTTTGCACTGCGGCCATCTCTTTTTCATTAGGGCATCCGCCTTAATTATGACGCCTCAATTGAGGCAAACGCCCGATAGCCATTGACCCAACGTTAGGTCAGGATCGTCCGCAATGGGGAGGCGTCATTGGCGCTTTCTCCCCATCTTTAAGTCCAACGTGCGAAAGGGAGGTCGAACGATCATGCTGAGAGAACAAGTGCTTCGTTGCCTGAAAGAAAGAGTGCTTAACGTGGGGCGAAATGGCCCCTTGTTCCCAAGTGTGTCCGAACATCGAAATTGGTTGTGGGGCGACGGAAAGTCATCCCCCGGGTTCATTGATAACCCGGCAAAGGCCTTGAGCGTGGACCTAAAATTCGGCGAAGGTCGCGAACACAGCGGAGTTGTCCTCGACGAAGTCGAGCAAGCATCTTTGACGGATCGAGTGAGCCGGATGCTGTTCGGCCCACCGTCTGCGATGAACGGCAGTGAACCTGAAATGGGATCCAACATCGCGTTGGTCTGTCCAGATCCATACGATCCAAAGTGTTGGTATTGATCACTTGCTCCGGCCGCATAACATCCAAATGAAGGGAAGTACGCAACAATTTCTATGATCGCTAGATCGGATTCGCCAACGCCACGCCCCCAGAACTTCAGTCGTGATGAAGTCAGCGCCTATTACGAGGCGATGACTGAAAATTACATGAAGTATGGGGGCGAGGCGTTGGCGTTTCATACGGCGCTTTACGACTCGAAAATCGAAACCAAGACGGCGGCGCTGCTGCGCTCCAATGAGTTAATAGTCGCAGGATGTGAATTGCGTCCCGGCGCTAGGATATTGGACGCCGGATGCGGAGTGGGCGGACTGTGCTTCTATCTGGCGGATCGGTACGAGGCCACCATCGAGGGCATTTCGATTTGCGACGCTCACTTGGACATCGCCCGTAAGCACGCCGACGAGCGCGGGGTCGGGCACCGGGTGAACTTTCGCAACGTTGATTTCATGACCATGGATGGGCTGCCCGACGAGAGCTTTGACCTGGTCCTGAGTCAGGAGGCCTTTTGCTATGCAACTCATGACTTGGACGCATATTTTAAAAATGTACGGCGCGTATTGAAGCCCAATGGACAATGGCGTGTTTTGGACGGTTTTCTCGCCGAACCCACTCTGCCGCATGGCGACCACGAACGCTGGATGCCGGTCATTCAAGCGGGCTGGAAATTGCCGCCGCTCGTCTATTGGGGTAACGTGTTGCAGTTGATGAGCAAACAAGGATTCAAGCACTTGATATCGAAGGATTATTCCGCGGCCGCTTATCCAGCCTATTCCTCGTTCGTCGAACAAAAAATAAAACTCGATATTTTGTACGAATGCGGCAAAGCGCAAGCCGGGCGAGAAGGCGTCACGGATGTGTTCATGGAGCATCTCTCTGCCTCGGCCGCCTTTGGAATGGGCTTGTTGAAGAGCGCATTTACCTATCGTTTACTTGGCGGCACGAGGTACTGATCTGAAGCACTCTATCCGCATAGAATTCCAACTACGCAGAATAAAATTTAAAAGACGCTATGCTTTCCCCGTGATATAAGAGACCTTCTACCGAAACGGGGGTCGAAGCGTCATGGGGTGGCCGAGGAGTGGGACGTTCAATCCGCTGAACAGCCGAAGCGCAAGCGGTCGATTCGCGCTGGCTCACCTCGTACAGATAGTCTTAGGCTGTTCGCTTTTTTCACTTCTCTTGCTGCTTGGATACGTACTAACGCGTATCATCCCCGTCCAGCAATCAGGTTACTTTCCCTTCCAATTGGATGAAAACATGGGGGTGAAGGCATTTTTTACATTCCCGCCTAGTCCAACTCTCTGCGCCATCCAACCCTCCGCTCGGCTTTGGACTTTTAACGGCGAACGCATGGATACGATGGAGATGGCGCGTGAAGCGTTGTTCAATAAGCGATATACGCCCCAACTGCTTGAGTTTTACGACAGCGGAAGCATTCGCAAAATCGTCTGGTGGACATTGAGCCATACCAGTGGTGAGATCGAACTCGATGGCGCACTTCATATCCGTGGGTTCGGCTCCCATTCGTGGCCCGAATACATCGGGTTTCTGAAGGGTTATCGGCTGACGGCGTTCAATGGACGGAAGGTCGCCTCGGAAGAAGAGTGGAAAACTTTATCAGCTGCGGCCGCGCCCCTGAGTCGAATGACATTTCAAGACCCCGATCTCCAAGGGCAGGGCGAAATTGACCTTTTCCTTTATCGCGTGGATTCCCGTCTCCCTTGGATTCTAATTCTTGCCGGAGTGGGTTTCGCCGGACTAGGGCTTTTCGTCTATTGGGTCAATCCGACTCGGCTCAGTTCTTGGGGATTCCTTCAGTTCACCTTTTATCTTGCCTTGTTCTATTTCTTGAGATCCATACCGCCCCACTTCCGAAGCCTTGCGGAGCGCAACGCATTCCAAATCCTTCTCTTCTTTGTCGCAGTGCCCTCCTTTTACTTTTATCTGACCTTCACTCCATTGCAGAGAATCTTTCGGGGCTTCCGGCGACTTTCGGCTGCGGGGTTGATCTCGGGTTTGGTTTTGACGGGAATACACTTTACGACCGCTCTTCCGACCTTTCCAGCTTGGGGACTGCTCATGCTTGCGGTCGTGGGACTCGGCGTTTGCATGCCAGCCTTCGCTAACTCCAAGGTCTCAGACTTCACGCTCATGGATCGGCAACATTCGGCCATCATGAGTATGGCCATCATCATGTCGTTTCTTCCAATGGCAGTCTACGTCGTGTTGAGAAATTTTGGCGTTTTGGACGACGCATGGCAGGTCTGGTTCGAATTGACGCCGTTGCTATTTCCCATTGTGATTGGTTACGCCATTGCCCAACACAATCTTCTTCAAATCAGCGATCTGGTTCTCGAGGGTATCATGTTTGGAGGGTTGACGACTGCCGTCGGCATCGCGTACGCGGTGGTCACGTCCTCCGTTATTCCTTTGGCCGAGCGAGTTTTCCCAGGCGGATCGAAATGGGTCACCGCGATATTCGTCTCTTTTGTTGCCCTTTTGTTTTCGCCAGTTTATTCCCGCGCCCGAGTGTACCTGCAGAAGCGCTATTTGAAGATGCAAACCAAATACGACGAGTTTATCGAAACAATCAAGCTGTGGGTCGAAAAAATGGAGGATGCCAAGACGTTTGCCAGCTCTGTTATCCAGAACCTTCGGCGATTGGGGGAGACCCATGAGGTATCCATACTCAGTTATGCGGAGGCATCAAGCCGTCTTTCGGTCATGGCCTCGACGCATTTGGCGACAGATGCCACATATGAGTTCGGCGAAAATCATTCCTTTTCGGCATATCTGGCGGGAAGCGAACCGGTTGCGCGCGACCTTCTTCGGGACGAGCTGGGGGACGTGCGGGGCACCCAATGGGCGTTGGAATTCATCGAGAACATCAAGGCGTCATGGTTATTCCCCCTGTTCATCGAGGGGCAACTGTACGCCGTCTTGGCGATGGGAGAGAAGGCAACGAGACGCAATTACTCCCGCCAAGAAGCCGCAAAACTGCGCGCCGTGGCGCGCGAAATCGGACTAGGGTTGTATGACTTCATCATCCGTCTCCGCATGGCCGAGAAAAGGCGCGTCGAGAAGGCGTTGAATGAAAGCGAGGATAAATTCCGCCTGTTGGCCGAAAACGCCGTGGACGTGATATTTCGCCACCAACTCGCTCCGGACTTTGGCATGGAATACATCAGCCCCTCCATTCGCGATGTCGCCCTTCGCTGCCCGGAGGATTTCTACAAGTCGCCCGATCTCTTCCTCGAAATGACGCACACTGACGACCGTAAAAGCATCCTCGATTTCTTCGCCTCATCGCAGGGGCGAAACATCATACACGAAGTCCGGTGGCGACGTTCGGACGGCTCGTGGGTTTGGGTCGAACAAAGGCTCATTCTCGTATTTGACGAAGACGGCCGTCCCTTCGCTTGTGAAGGCATCGCGCGAGACATTACCGAAAGAAAATCCGCAGAACGTCGGCACGCGGATCTTCAGGCGCAATTGCTGCAGTCACAAAAATTGGAGGCCGTCGGTGCGTTGGCCAGTGGAATCGCACACGATTTCAGCAACCTTTTGACCGCCATTTCCGGCTTCACTACGTTGGCCAAGACCTCCCTGGCTGCTGAGCACCCCGCGCTCGATTCGCTCGAAAACGTGGAACAAGCGGCTAAACAGGCGAGCGGCATCACGAAGTCACTTCTTCAATTTACCCAATCCACGAGGCGAGTCAAAACAACCCTTCATCTTCAAAAGACGATTCGGGAATGCGTTCGCATGATGAAGCGCGTTTTGCCAAGCTCCATTGAGTTTCGAGAGCATTACTCCGAGGATACATTTTGGATCAAGGCCGATGAAACGCAAATTTATCAAGTAATCATGAATCTGGTCATTAACGCGCGGGACGCGCTTCCATCGGGCGGAACCATAATCCTCGATACCCACGCGGGGGACGATAGCCATGTCATCGTCTCACTTGAGGACACTGGCGTTGGAATGACCCAGGAGATCGCTCGGCAGATATTCGATCCCTTTTTCACGACAAAATCTCAGGATCGCGGCAGTGGTCTAGGCTTGTCCATTGTCCACGGCATCGTTAAAGATCACGGAGGAGATATTCGCGTGGATACCGCCCCGGAACGCGGTTCGAAATTCACTTTGGTCTTTCCATTGGATGATCCCCCCAATGTTTGGAGTGCTCCCCTTCACAAGCCTGCCCTGTGCGTCGGTCGCAGAGAAACAATATTGCTGGCCGAAGACGAGCCGTTCGTCAGATCCGCACTCGTCAGCCGGTTCGAGGATATCGGCTTTATGGTTTGTCCTTTGAAAAACGGCAACGAAGTGATGGAGTTCTGCGCATCCGAATCGCCGACTTCCGTTTCATTGGCTATCATGGATTACGACTTGCCGGGCCGCGACGGCCTTCAGTGTGTGACGTCGCTGAGAGCGCGATTCCCCGGACTACCCATTGTTTTGATTACCGGTAGCGACGTTTTGGATTCCAGCGTTGCAGATCAATATGAAGTGGAGTTTCTGAGAAAGCCCTTCCCTTTAGCCACGCTTGAACAATGGGTCTTTCGATCCTTGGACGACGCGGAATGCACAGAACATTCCAATGCGGAAACAAATGAGGGTGGTGGAGAATGAAAAAAAAGCACGCGATCCTGATCGTTGATGATCACACTTTGGTGCGCGAATCGCTGGCCACCGTGCTTGATCGTGAGTCGGATATTGTCGTCATCGGTAAGGCCAGCAACGCTGATGATGCGGTTCGGATGGCAACCGCCACTCATCCCTCAGTAATCCTCATGGATATTGACATGCCCGGCATGAATTGCTTCGACGCCGCAAGCCGTCTCCACGCTTTGGCTCCCGAATCCAAAATCATTTTTGTCAGCGCTTACATTCATG
>CAZPIK010000261.1:0-6232 GCA_964586185.1 uncultured Candidatus Sumerlaeota bacterium
TGATCGCGCCACTCCACCAGAAAATCCATCGGCACACGTTGAAAATAGGGGCGGAACGTGAGGATGAACTGTCGTTTGAACCGCGCGCTTGCAATATCGCGCGCGATTCGTTTCGCATGAGGCGCGACCGTTGGACCGAATACCCGTATGACCTGCTCGGCGTTGGGTTTACAGATTCCAAGTCGGCAGCACAATGCTCCGAAAATTGAGGACAGGCGATAACCATTTAACCAGAGAACACGAAAAATGAAATTACGCAGAGGAATGAACATAGGGCGATTACGCCCTGCCCGAAGTCTTAAGCGCTGAATATATTTGCGAGGCAATATCCCGAATCTTTAGATGGGGATTTTTTAGAAATTCATCGGAAAGCGCGATCTTGAAGTGATCCTCACAGGCAAAAATGATTTCAACCAAAGCGATGGAATCCAGTTCCAAGCCTCCTTCAAGCAGTCGCAAATCATCGGAGATTTCCGGGTCATCGCGTAAAACGGGAACCCGGCGTTTTAAAATGTCCCGTAAGCCCGAACTGACTTCTGAGGGTATAAGTTCAATTTGTTCGGCCATAATAATGTCCTGCTTAGATCATTCTTTAAGGTAAATAAAGCTTCGGATTAACGGCCTCGCCGCGCTTGCGGATTTGGAAAAACAACTGACCCGGCGAATTCGCGACGGGACGCCCGACGAGTGCAATCTGCTGTCCCAACGCAACCTCGTCATGTGCGCGAACATAAAGTTGGCTGCAATATCCATACACCGTCGCGAAGCCGCCATCGTGATTCACGATCACAACTTGTCCGTACCCTGTAAGCTCGCCTGCGAAAACCACATGACCTTTCTGGGACGCTGCGATAGCCGTGCCTTCTTGCGCTTCAATGATGATACCGCGAAACTTAGCTTCCATTGTTGAAACATATTCTTGAACAATCTTGCCCCGCACCGGCCAGGCAAAACTGGTAGAGGCGGCATTCTTGCTGATCATCACAATATTTCCGCCAGAGGACATGGGCGAGGCGGTAGCCAATATTGACGGATTGGGCGCTGCAGAAACCGATGCGCCGCCTCCCGCGCTTGTCACCGAAACCATTGTGGGTTGAACGGGCACAGGGGCCGCGGCTGGGATCGGTTGCGCTGGCGGTGGTGGCTGCGAGACTGTGGCGTTGACGGGCGACGCCGACTCAATAGCTTGTGATGTTGCCGCAGGCGCAGGTTGAACGGGTGAAGCTTGAATAGGCGGAGGTTGTGCGGGAGCAGCTTGGACGGGCGGGGGCTGAGCGGGAGCGGGCTGAGCAGGTGGAGGTTCCGCATCACGAACAGGTTCTGCCGCAACCGGAGCGGCTGCAATGGGCGCAACCCCCGATAGCATCGCCAGAATTTCAGGCGTCGGCGGTGTCGTCGGTACGCTGCCCGGACTTTCACGCAGGCGAATGAGTGTGTCGCGAAGTTGCTCGCGGTCGCCGGAGGGAGGGACATAAATCGCACTACCCGCAGACGGTGTCGTCGCGATCTTGGATTTATTCAAATCCGCGACAAGCGCCGGATCGCGATGATAATACTGGGCGATTTCCTCAATGGTCTGGTTTCCCGAAGCCCAATGAAACCATCCGTTTCGATAAGGACCTATTTTTTCTTCGAGCGCGACTTCTTCGACGGTCGGCTGTGCTCGGCCGCACGACCATTGCGCGACGCAAACACCAAGCAGGAGCATGCGACGAGAATAACGAAACACGACTTTGGTAACGCGATGAAAAGTTTGAATTAACATGAAAAGCCCAGACTAAGGTGAATCGGGTGGCTACCGGTTTTCTCCCGGCGCTTGATTCTGCCCAAACCGCCGCAACGAGTAAAGAAAAGCCGCATGAGAAGCAAGCGAATTTGGAACGATTAGGCCTAAGAGCGAAAACACAATAACACATTAACTTACAAAGAAACCCAACACACATCGAGACAAGCGCTTATTGTAGGATTAGAGCTAGCCCACAGAAATGCTGGCAAGGAGGGCGAGGTTAGGGGAGAATCGTTCGGCCAGTGTTCGATTGGAACGACAGTCGAGACGTCTGCTTACAACTAACACACGGAAGAATATGGCACGCACTTCCCCGAAAAAAAGTCCTTCAGAAATCTGTTCCAGATTTATTCGTCGTGAGGCGACGGTTGGAGTGGTGGGGCTTGGCTACGTAGGATTGCCGCTCGTCATGGAGTTTTGCAGCGCGGGATTTAAAGTTCTGGGACTCGATATTGACGGCGAGAAGGTGAAATCGCTCTCTCGCGGCGAGAGTTATATTGGTCACATTCCTTCCGCGAAAATCCGCGCGATGGTTGAATCGGGACGTTTCCGAGCGACGACCGATTTTTCGGAATCTTCCAAAGCCGATGCGATTTTGATTTGTGTGCCGACTCCGCTCACCGCCCAGCGCGAGCCGGATCTCAGTTATATCGAGAGCACAGGACGCGCATTAGCGCCGCATCTTCGCAAGGGAGCGCTCGTCGTGCTGGAATCCACGACCTATCCGGGCACGACCGACGAGGTGCTTCGTCCGCTGCTCGAACGGCCCAATTTCAAATCAGGTCGCGATTTCCTTCTCGCGTACTCGCCCGAACGCGAAGATCCCGGCAATCCGAATTTCTCAACTGGCAAAATTCCTAAGGTAGTGGGGGGGTGCGATGATGCCGCCCTCGATGCCGCCGATGCGCTTTATTCGCAGATTGTCGTCAAGACGGTGCGGGTTTCCTCGGCGCGAACGGCGGAGGCAGTCAAATTGACCGAGAACATTTTCCGCAGCGTGAATATTGCGCTCGTCAATGAACTTAAAGTGATCTACGCGAAGATGGGAATTGATGTTTGGGAGGTCATCGGCGCGGCGAAGACTAAGCCGTTCGGGTTCATGCCCTTTTATCCCGGTCCGGGTTTAGGCGGGCATTGCATTCCAATTGATCCCTTTTATTTGAGTTGGAAGGCGCGGGAATTTGACAGTCCAGCGCGGTTCATCGAACTGGCCGGCGAGATCAATACCGCGATGCCAACCTATGTTGTCGAGCGGCTGGCTGATGCGCTCAATGACCGATCCAAAAGCGTTAAGGGATCCAATATTCTCATCGTCGGACTCGCCTATAAAAAGGACGTGGACGACATGAGGGAGAGTCCGTCGCTGCGGCTCATCGAGATGCTTGAGGCGCGTGGGGCAAAAGTCGCGTATTATGATCCTCATATCCCGGCGGTGAAACCCAGCCGGGAACATCCGCGGCTGACGGGTCGGCGGAGCGTGAATTGGGATGTAAAGTCGTTTGCGAAATACGACGCCGTGCTTCTGGCGACGGATCATTCGGAAGTGGATTATTCCGCGCTGGCGCAATCCGCGAAATTGATCGTGGATACGCGGAACGCATTTGCGGGCGTCGCGAAGGCCAAGGGAAAAGTGGTTAAGGCATGAAGCGATTTTCAAATGTCTGCAACCGAGTTCGTTCCGCGTCAGCCCTAATGGCTTGGCTCGCGTTTGAGTTTTGTGCTCTCAGCGCTGGAGCCGATTCGCCCGCAACTATGCCCGCAGAAAGAGTTCATCGCGTTGAACTCGGAACGATCCGCGAGATTGAGATGACGCGCGAGCTGCGGCTCACGGGTTCGCTCGAACCTTTGCGCGATATTGAAATCGGCGCCCGGGCGCGTGGAAGAATAGTTTCGATCCCCATCGAAGAGGGACAACGGGTTTCCAAGGGCGATTTGATTTTCGAGATGGATGACCGCGCAGATAAGATCGCCGTGGCGCGCGCGCAAGCCGAACTTGAAAAGGCGCAGGCCCAGCGCGGAAAAATGAAAACCGGATCGCTTCCGCAGGAAATTATTCAGGCTCGCAAGGCGCTCGACGCGGCGGACGCTCGGCAAAAGGCGGCGGGGGAGGAATGGAATCGCATGCGACCGCTCGCCGAGGAGCAGGTGATCAGCAAGAGCGAAGCGACCAAGGCACGGTTGGCTTACGAAGTTGCGCAGGCGGAATTCGCGCAGGTGCAGGCGCGGGTCAAATTGGTCGAGGATGGATTTCGTTCCGAAGAGGTTGTCATCGCCGAGGCGGAAGTCCGCGCAAGACAGGCGGCGCTGGATGATGCCAAGAGATTGCTTGAGGATCATCGCGTGACGGCGCCGGAATCGGGAGCCATCGTCGAGCGAGTCAAGGAAGCGGGCGAGTGGGCGGCGGAAGGGGAGCAAGTCGCGCGGATGGTCGTGCTGAATCCATTGAAACTTCGAATCGAAGTTCCGCAGGCGCAGATTCCTCTCATCAAGATCGGACAGAAAGCGGATTTGACCGTGGATGGTTTGGAAGATCGGAAGTTCAGCGCGGAAGTGAGCAACGTCATACCGCAAGCGCGAAACGAGACCCGAAATTTTCCGGTGATGCTGAAAGTTGAGAACGCGGATTTGAAACTCGCGGCGGGGATGTTTGGCCGCGTTCGGCTTGAGGTCGGCGATACAAAAAGCGCGCTGGCGATCCCCCGGGAAGCGATTCAATATCGCGGGGCGAAAATGGTGATCTATCGCGCGGAACGACTCGTCGGAAAGAAGGAGATCAGCGATCCGGCAACGCCTTCGCCCGATTCGATTGCGCGGGAAATCGAAATTGAGATCGTCGAAGAGCGCGAGCAGTTGGTCATTATTCGTTCGGTCGGTGGGTCGAATATTGAGGCGGGCATGGAAATTGTCGTTATCGGCGGTTCAAAGTTAAAAAATGGCTCCCCGCTCTTACGACTCAACTCCGCGCTTTCCAAAGAGGGATGATTTTCGCGGTGTGCTAGTTGAAATCGTGTTGCGATTCGTTATATAGTCGCACGTTCGTTGGCGGGGATAATTCCTCGTTGCCTAGGTCGCGCAGGTGAGAACTCCATGGCCGACCCCACCCCTAACACAGGCACTCCTCCATCCATGCTCGATAAAGAACAATTGCTCGCGCTCGAACGCCCTCAACCTCTTTGCGCTGAATGCGGCAAGCCGATTGAAGAACTTGATAAGCATCCGACTCGGCTGCGCGTCGCCGAGGATCAACCCAAGCGCGGCGACTTCTGCCCCGAATGTTGGGAGTTCATTAAGAACGAAGCTTACGATTCCTATTGGTTGACGAAGCGACAGAAAAAGGAGAGACGGCTGCCCAAGCTTTCGCGTCGCGAGAAGGCCGTCGCCGCGCGCGCGCTATTTGAATCGCTCTGGGAACGTCGTGACATGGAGGAAGTGGACGCTGATCTATATTTCCTCGCCCATATGCTCATGAAGTGGGGCGGACTCAAATGGAAGCGCGAAGCGACTGACGAAAAGGGTCGTGAGATCATCGTTTTTGAAAATCCCACAACGGGCGACACGATCGAAATCCCGACGGTTCATATGGACGAAACGCTGGTGGATCAAATCAAGGAGCGGCTTGAATCGCACCTGCGCGAACACGCGCCGGAAAACGAAGTGCTGCTTTAGAATTCTAATATTTCCACCACAGAGACGCAGAGGCACAAAGGATACAAAATATTGAATTCTCGGCGCCTCTGTGTCTCTCTGGTCTATCGAATTGTTTTCTCACGCCGCAGCGATATCGCGTCGACGCCAGATGAAAAATCCCGCGATCACTGTCAGAAGCGCAATGCTACTTAGCACTCCAAGATGCAACCACGGAAGACTTTCCGCGCGCAACACGCCGTTCGGATTGCAATACGTGAACAGCGTATAGTTTTTGATGAACTTGAATCGCGGCACAAAAATCACGGCGAAGTTCATCAGATACGAAACGACGAGATAACCGACGACCGCGCCGATGGCGTGATTGCGTTCGCTGAACCAAGCCGCAGCCAAAATCGCGATCCCCGTCGCCGCGAATGCGAGCGCGATGACGTTTACTGAAACTTTAAGGAACAAGTTCAGATTTACCGATTCGCCGTAGTCGAACACGCGCGTCCAGACCGCGGTGCCCAAGAAAAGCATTCCCACGAGCGCGATTTGGCTTATGAACGAGAGTAGAACTGTCAGCATGTAAACTCTGCCGCGCGTGATCGGTCGCGAGAGAAGAAGTTCCATCGTTCCACGGTCGGCTTCGGCGGTCAGCAGTCCCGTCGTCGTCGTGACGGCGTTGGCCGTGAGCATGAGCAAGACCAGCGGATGCTGATATCCGATGGCGACGATGCCGTTGGTGTTGCCGGGCATGAGTTCGTCGCCGCCGATCAAGGCCTTGATTTCGTCTTCGTTCGACAGCCGGGTCGTGGG
>CAZPIK010000261.1:6242-6491 GCA_964586185.1 uncultured Candidatus Sumerlaeota bacterium
AAGGCCTTGAAAAACTTGGGCGCGGTATCGAGAAGTCTCAGAAAATTCCGCAAGTCCTCGCGATCATGCAGCATGTAACTGAGCACCGTTTGAACAATGAAAATAATAACACCCAGAAAAAACCAGATGGGGAGATAGCGCCCCATCCAATGAAGGAGGAGCGGCCAAGGGAATGGACGGCGAGGCGCGGCGTTCATCGTGCAACCGATTCTTCCGGCGAGTCGTGATAAAACGCCATGAACGACTCCT
>CAZPIK010000262.1:0-6464 GCA_964586185.1 uncultured Candidatus Sumerlaeota bacterium
CTTGGAAAGTCTCGCCGAGAAGTATCGCGTCGTCATTGAGCGAATCGAGAAAATTGCGAATCGGAAAATCTCAACGATTCACATCGTCGGCGGCGGATCAAAAAATGAACTGCTATGCCAATTGACCGCAAACGCCTGCGGACGCCGCGTCGTAGCGGGGCCGACCGAAGCGACCGCACTCGGCAATGTACTCTTGCAATCCGCTGCGTGGGACGAAATCAAAAGCCTCGCGGAACTGCGCGAAGTGGTTAGGCGGTCGGAAACGCTCCGGCATTACGACCCGCAGGCAAGGTAGTTGAAGAATTTAACACGTTCACAATTTCCGCAGTTCGATTCGACTCCGCGCCGCGAGCGGCAATTCGATTTCGATTGTACCGTTCGCGAGGCCTTTTTTGACCGCGCCCGAGGCGACGCTATCCGGTCCGATTCCGCCCACCGGTTTTCCGTTTTGCAATAGGCTCCACCCATCGCCCGATTTCAGGCCGGTGATTCTAAAGGCCGCGCTCTTTGGGGCTTCATATCCCGGCAACATTTCGATCACGAGAGTTTTGCGGTCGGCGATCCAACGCGCCTCGCTGACGAGCACGCGCGGAAAATCCACCCCCTCGACGAGCGGGTAATCGAATTCGGAGTCGCCCCAGGGTTTTTGGTGGAGGCGAGTCAATCCTTCGGTCCGGTTCGACCGCGCCAATGCGATCACCCTATCGAGCGTATTGCTGACCTTGTTTTTGGGGTCTTTCGTGCTCACTGGATAATGCAGCGATCCCTTTTCGCGAATTGGGGCGTATTTCTTTTCCGCATGAGCAAAAAGTTCCTGCGCCGTTGCTTCGTCGCCGAGTTCACGCGCAAGGAGCGCAAAAAATCCGAGGCCGAGTTCGAACATCGGATCAAACGCGATTCGCAGGTCGCCGTTCGGTTCGCGTTTAATGTTTCGCGCTTTTTGCTTTTCGTAATTCGCGCGGACGAGTTCCGGGTTCCATGAATAGGTAAACGCGCCGGTCCAGCCGTCCGCCGATGCGCTCGGCATTCCAGGAAGATTGATGACCTTCGCCTGCTTCACCCGCCAGCAATTGGCGACGCTGCCGGTGCTTGGATCGTACATCGGCGCGCAATCGAAAAAGCCGCCGAGTTTTTTTCTCGCTTCAGGATAATACATTGTGCCATTCAGCGCGTCGTTCAGTTGAAACGCCATGAGCGGATGCTGATTGCATTCGGGGAAGATGAGGTTCGGCTCGCACTCGACGCCGGCGACGCACGCTCCCCCCTTTTCACGAGGCGCGAGCATTTCCGCGCGAATCACCTTGAGGAGACTCTGCAGATCGTATTTGTAGCTTTCATTCGCGTCCCAGCGGAACTCGAACGCGCCGGGCTGCGACCACTTCCGATCCCGATAGAACATTTCGTAAAGCGCGGCCATGTGAACCAAGTGGCCGCTGTACATGATGTTCTTTTTGCCGACGGGATCGTGCTGGCTGGGCTGCGGGCCTTCCCAATCGGGATCGTATTGGCGGCGCGTTTTGCTGACCACCGCCCAAAATTCCCAAACCGGTTTTTGAAGCATCCGCTCGATCAGGCGATCAAGCGTCGCGCGGTGAACTTCGCGCCATGCGGGAACAGAGTGGTATTGCTGCAACGCGAGCGCATAGGCCATGAACGCCATTTGGTAGCGGTAAGATTCCATCGCCTCTTGATCGTGCGCTTCCCAGCCCGACCAATCGTCGAGCGGTTGGTTCGTGAGCCGGGCAAAGTTGACCAAGTGACCGAGTTCGTCGTCGGAGAGAGACGAACTGGCGGGGGTCTCACTTGATTCGGCCAGAAGTTGCGAATGCATGAGCGCAAAGCAAAAGAGCGCAATGAGCAAACTTAGGCTAAAGATTTGACACAGATTCAGGCGTCGGATCATGAACAGTTACCTCGTGCAATCAGGCACTTCGCGACGGTTCATACTACCTTGCGGCCGATTTGAATACAATGCGACGATGCGGACGCATCTCCTAAATGTCACTCATTTTTTGAAAACGGCGCAACCTCTTTGAGGTTGCAAGAATCAATGACCTGAACCCAGGGTAGGCGCTTGCTACGCGCGCGCCAACCCTGGGCTTTGTTACGAAACCCTGTTCGGGGTTTCCAAGCCCAAACATATCGCCCCCCGATCTTTCAATCGCACGGATTCGCGCAATCCAAATTTGTTTGCTTCTGATCGGAACACAGGACAACCTTGTGCTCGGAACTCATTGCTATGAAGCAAATTCGCGCAATTATCCGCACCCTTTTTTCACTCGCGCTGGTTTGGTTTGGCGTCGCGACGGCGACTTTTTTTCTCATGCGCGCGGTGCCGGGAGGTCCCTTGAGCCGCGAGCGCAAGCTCCCCGAGGCCGTCGCCAAGGCCATCGCCGCTGAATATCATCTCGATGATCCGATCTGGCTCCAATATGTCCGATACCTCGGCGAGGCCGCGCGGTTCCGGTTCGGTCCTTCGTATGACGATCCGGGGCAATCGGTCGGCTCGATTATCGCGAGGCGTTTGCCGCGCTCAATGGCGCTCGGCGCGTTGGCGATGGCCATTTCGCTCGTTGTCGCGTTTCCGCTCGGAACGATGGCCGCGATGAAGCGGGGCGGCTGGGCGGATCGCTCGCTCGCGGTCATGGCTTCGGCGGGAGTTTCCGTCCCGTCTTTTATCTTAGGCTCATTGCTTCTCTATCTTTTCGCGTATCGGCTCAAACTTTTTCCCGCCGGAGGGTGGGAATCGGGTTTGCGAGCGATGCCTTATATGATTCTTCCCGCCCTATCGCTCGCGGCATTGCCGACGGCCTATTTGGGTCGGCTCATCCGCGCGGGATTGGCCGAGGTCATGCAGAGCGAGTTTTTGCTCACGGCGCGCGCAAAGGGGCTATCGCGAGGTCGGGCGGTCGTAGTTCACGCGCTTCGCCACACGATGGCTCCGGTGCTGGCCTATTTGGGTCCGCAGGCCGCCGCCGTCATGACCGGTTCGTTCGTCGTCGAGAAAATCTTCAACGTCCCCGGCATGGGAATGATGTATGTGCAGAGCATCGGCAACCGTAACTATCCGATGATCATGGGCGCGACGCTCGTTTATACCGTCATGCTCGTCGCGTTCAATATTCTGGGCGATTTGGCGTCGCGGATGCTTGACCCGCGACTCCGGACGCAGTCCTAGTGGGCCATAATAGTTTCGTGATTTCCAAAATCAGAAAGGGGATCGTCCCCACCGCGATCAGGATAAAGACATCGGAATACGAAGTGGACGACGTTTTCAAGAAACGACCCAAGGGCGCATATTCCTGACTGGCCATTTGCAGTCCGAACGAAATCAAAACGACCAAAATCAAATTGAGGTTTCCAAGCAACGGAATTCTCCAGATCGGTTTTGTTTCGCTGCGAGCGCCGAAAGAGCGAGTTAGCTCGGAAAACACCAGTACCGAGAAGGCTTGGGTCCGCGCGAATTCAAGCGTTTGGGTTTGGAGAGCGTAAACAAAAACAGCTAACGATGCGCCCGCTGTCAACGTGCCCGTCAGCAGCATCGTGCGGAAGAAACCCCTCGCCGTGATGCTCTCCTTACGGCCGCGCGGAAGCCGCTTCATCACATCGGCGTCAATGGGATCGGTCGCCAAACATAGCGCCGGCAAGCCATCCGTGACCAGATTGATCCACAGAAGATGAATGGGAAGGAGAGGCGCAGGCAATCCCACGATGACGCACGCCGTCATCAGGAGCAATTCGCCCGTATTGCCGGCGAGAAGGTATTGAAGGGTCTTACGGATATTGTCGTAAATCCCTCGACCTTGCTCGACCGCGGAAACGATAGTCGCAAAGTTATCGTCGGTGATGATCATATCGGCCGCCTGCTTGGTGACCTCGGTTCCGGAAAGCCCCATGGCGATGCCAATATCCGCGCCTTTGATGGCCGGAGCGTCATTGACGCCGTCGCCCGTCATCGCCACGACGGCGTTCGCGGCTTTCCAAGCCTGGACGATGCGGAGCTTGTGTTCGGCGGTGACGCGGGCATAGACCGCAATTTCGGGCGCGAGTTTCTCAAGTTGTTCGGCGGACATGGCGTCTAATTCAACGCCCGTCATCACGCGGCTTTTTTCCGAGGCGATGCCCAGTTCCTTGGCGACGGCTTGGGCGGTTTGCGGATGATCGCCAGTAATCATCACGACGCGGATGCCCGCCGAACGGCATTTGGAAACCGCGAGTTTCGCTTCGGGCCTTGGCGGGTCATACATGCCGGATAGACCGACGAACACAAGATCGCGCTCAACCGAATGGGCCGTGAATTCGCCGGACGAAGCGGGATCCAGATCGCGGTAAGCCGATCCCAGCACACGAAGCGCGCGATCGGCCATGGCGGCGTTTTGCGCCAGAATTTCATTTCGATCTTCCTCGGTCATGGGACGCGCGCCGTTCTCGGTATAAAGCTTGGCGCATCGCGCAAGAAGCACATCGGGCGCGCCATTTACAAACGCGCGTAGAGCCCCATCGGGCGTTTTCCGGATCATCGTGCTGCGTTTGCGATCCGAATCGAATGGAATCTCGCCATGCTTGGGCAGTTCCGCCTCCAACTGCTCTTTGACGACGCCCGCTTTCAAACTGGCAACGTGCATGGCTCCTTCCGTCGGATCGCCGATGACCTTCCATTGCCCCTCTTCTTGACTGAGATGCGCGTTATTGCATGCAAGGAGCGAGGTTGCGTGCTCACGCAAATGCGGATCGGTATGCACGGTCTTTTTCTTTCCGTCGTGACGCAACTCGCCTTCAGGCCCGTAACCTTCGCCCGTTACCTCATAGAGCCGGCCCGCGACGTAAAGCGCCCGCACCGTCATTTCGCCCGCCGTCAGTGTGCCTGTTTTGTCGGTGCAGATGACCGTCGTCGAGCCAAGCGTTTCAACGGCGGGAAGTCGCCGCACGAGCGCGCGATGACGAACCATTCGGGAGACGCCCAGTGAAAGCGCGATAGTAACGACCGCGGGCAAGCCTTCGGGCACGGCCGCAACGGCGAGGCTGATCGAAGTCATGAACAATTCAAAAAACGGAGTGCGGCGCAATGCTCCCAACGTGAATAACAATGTGACGATCCCCAGCGTCGCCCAAACCAGAACGCGTCCAAATGAATTGAGTTTTTCCTGCAACGGGGTCTCCGAATTCGCACCGGCTTCTTCGATCAATCCGGCGATTCGCCCGAGTTCGGTTTTCATCGCCGTGGCGACGACCAAGGCTTCTCCCGTGCCCGCGGCCACACTGGTTCCCATGAACACCATGTTTTGACGGTCGCCCAAAGGTAGGGACTCTTGGCCTATAAAGTCGGCCCTTTTCTCTACGGCGACCGATTCACCCGTAAGCGCGGACTCGACGCACTTAAGCGCGGCTGAGCGCAAAATGCGCGCATCGGCGGCAACCAAGTCACCCGATTCAAGTACGAGGACATCGCCCGCGACGATCTCACTTGCAAGGATGGATTGTACGCGATCGTCACGACGCACCTTGGCCTGGGGCGAAGTTAGCTTCTTGAGCGCGGCAATTGATTTTTCGGCATTATACTCCTGAATAAATCCAATGATCGCGTTCAAAATCACGATGGCTAAAATGGCCGCGCTGTCCGCGGCTTCGCCAAGAACACCGGAAATGATTCCGGCGGCGATGAGAATCCAAATGATCAGGCTCTTAAACTGCCGGAGAAAAATCTGAAGAGGATGGATGCTCTTGGCTTGTTGAAGTTGATTGGGGCCGTCGGCTGCAAAGCGTCGCACGGCCTCCGATTTCGAAAGTCCGATCTTCGCGGAGCCCAAGCGAGTCAAAGCCGCTTCCGGAGTTTGACTGTGCCACGCCTCAACTTTTTTCAAGACTACGCCTGCGTCAGGTGTGCTCATCATCTAATCCTTGCAGCGCATCGCCACTGCCACCATTTACGGTCGGCCTAAGATCAAACTAGAGGCAGGCATTACGCAAGTGGTAATGAACTTTAAATTGCAAAATCCCGGATCTCGATTCACTGGAGTGCACCTCCGTTTTCCGAGCGCCCCGTGGAATCTCCGCCGCCCCGTTCCGGGGCTTTTGAACTTGGGGAACGTGGGTGACCAGCGTTTGCCCGGCTGGCGCGGGACTTCACGCTCCGCTTTATTACGCCGTCCCTCCGGGACTAAAATCCAATCCGCGCGCACGGATCATCCTGCGGGACTCACATGCAATCGGCGCGCACGGATCATACTCCGGAACTCACATGCAATCGGCGCACACGGATCATCCTCCCGGACTCACATGCAATCGGCGCTCAGGGATCAATTTACGGATCTACGTTCCTCCTAACCGCCGTAGGCGGTGACGTAATAAAGCGAAGCGTGAGCGTAAGCGAACGCTGGAATCGCGAGGCCGCCCCAATCATCAAGCCCTGGAACGGGGCGGCGGAAATCCAATTTTAATGGCCATCGAAAAAATGATGTGCACCC
>CAZPIK010000263.1:0-6110 GCA_964586185.1 uncultured Candidatus Sumerlaeota bacterium
ACCTGTCGGCTCTGGAGAGCCGACCTACATTCTCAAATGTCGGACCAAACTTAATTCGATTGGATCGCGGTTAGAATTCGAACGTTGTGCAGTGACGCGCTCGATTGGATGAGTTCGCGTCCGCGTGATTTGACGCCGCTGGCTCGACGACCCGTGGCGGGGTCCTCGGCTTCGAACCAAAAAGTCGCGCCGGGGGTTTCCGATTTCAGGCGGAAATAAATCCGCGCAAACGTCCCTGAGCGATAGGGATAAATCCGGTTCTGATTCGCGACGGAGTAGATAATGATTCCGCGCTCCGAATCCACTTCGTTGGCGACATGCCGATCAAACGGCATCGCATCATGGAACGCGCCGTCGTAAACATTGACTCCAAGCGAAACGTAGTTATCGCGGTCGGCGTCCAATATCTCGACGGCCTCGGGATCGAATCGAACGCGGACGGAGAGTTCATCGAATTCCGTAAGATCAGGATTGATGAGGGCGACGTCCACCGTAGAAAGATCGCCCAAAGCCACAGGAGTGGAATCGGGCACGAGCGCGAGCCGAACTCCGCGACCGCGCATAGCTCCCGGGCGTTCAGGATCCTCGCCCTCGCGCACGAGCGTGATCGCCCGATCCTCGGCATCGGATTCAATCAGCGCGTCCGCTTCGTAAACTCGCACTTCAACCGGAACCAGTCCGCGATTCAGAATTTTTGTGTCCTCGATGACGACTTGTTCTCCCTCGAATACGCCCAGCGGTTTGCCGGGCGGAGCTTCAAACGAAATCTCGGCGACGGCTGGACCTTCGAGCGCGGTCCAATTAATTTCGCCGAGCGGCAACAGAAGTCCAGTTGAGGGTGAAGGAAATTTCGCCTCTAACCTGACATACCCGGCGTCCCGCATAACTTCGCGCTTGATTTCAGTCGCGCCAGCCTCGCGCAATGCTGAAGAATTCAGCCACACGGGATCGAATAGACGCGGATCATAGTGAA
Organism: uncultured Candidatus Sumerlaeota bacterium; assembly: GCA_964586185.1. Classification (GTDB taxonomy): domain Bacteria; phylum Sumerlaeota; class Sumerlaeia; order MVZB01; family JAJFLK01; genus CAZPIK01. The sequence goes on from CAZPIK010000263.1 coordinate 974, forward strand.
TCCACACGTCGAGGCGATCCACGCGGTGACCACTGGCGTTCAGAAAATGGAACGGCGTCGTGAACCGCTCCCCTTTGCGCGTCGTGATTGCGGCGGGAGAGAAGTAAAGCGAATCGGATTGAATCTGCGCGCTGAGTTCATAGCTGGGCGGAGGAAACGAATCGGGCATGATCGAGCCGCCGCCGCCCCCTCCTTTTTTCTTCTCGCCCGCGAGTGAAACCCCTTGCGCGGAAGCGCGAGCGGGCGCTCCGGCGACGGCAGGCGTCGGCGTTGCCCCTTTTTTATCTCTCTGCTTCGAACTGTTTTCCGAACTCGAAAGCCGGTTTTGTCTCGACGAACGAGATCGCCGGTTCGAGGATGACGTACGGGATTCGCTTCCCGTTCCCGAATCGGGATAATTGGAAGAACGCGAGCGCAATTTTGATGTGCTTCCGGAGCCGCCCTCTGAGGGATAAGGCTGCGAAGGGGATGACACCTGCGCGAATGAAACCGAAACGAGAAAATGCGACACCCCAATCAACGTCATGAGCCATGAGTTAAATTGCGGTTTCGCTCCAGCCGGATTGTGTTTACGCAACGACATGGCTTCAATCATCCTTTCGGAAATGACACCCACGGCTCTTACGATTTTCGCTCGCCGCGAAGAGAACTGCGAGAGCGGCCTGAACTCCGTTACGCAGACCGATGAGATCGTCGGTGATCCTCGAGCGGGCATAGAAACTCTCGATCTCGGTCTGCAACTCCCGGAAGATCTGCTTCGCCCGCCGGAGCCGTTTTTCGCTCCTAACCAAGCCGACGTAGTTCCACATCGTGTACTTGATCGTCATCCAATCCTGCAAGATCAGTGCCGGATCCATCGGCTCTTTTTCGTCCACCCAAGGTTGGATACTAGGCGGCTCCCAGCGAGGCTGGGCTTTCAATTCGTCGGCAATGTCTCGACCGGCAAAGTGACCGAATACCAAACCTTCGAGAAGGGATGAAGAAGCGAGACGGTTAGCTCCGTGCAGACCAGTGCAGGCGACTTCGCCCACCGCGCGGAGTCCTCGAATTGAGGTGCGGCTCTCCGTATCCACGGCGACGCCGCCACAACTATAATGCGCGGCGGGAACGACCGGAATCGGCTCGCGCGTCATATCAATATTGTATTTCATCAATTCGGCGTAAATACCGGGGAAACGTTCGCGAATCCAATCAGCAGGCTTCATCGCGATGTTCAGAAAAACGCACGGCTCCTCGTGTCGGATCATCTCCTCGTGAATTGCGCGCGCGACGATATCGCGCGGGGCGAGCGATCCACGGGAATCATAATCCTTCATAAACGGTGTTCCATCGCGACGCACAAGCTCGGCTCCCTCCCCACGGAGACTTTCCGAAATGAGAAATCGAGGAGCGGTTTCGTGGTAAAGCGCGGTCGGATGAAACTGGATGTATTCCAAGTTTAGGAGTCGGGCACCGGCTCGATACGCCATGGCGATGCCGTCGCCGCGCGCGCCGCGCGGATTGGTTGAATGGAGAAAGAGTTGCCCCAAACCGCCGCTCGCGAGGACGGTTTGTCGCGCGAGAAAAGTATCCACGCTTTGACTATCGCGCATGAGGACGTATGCGCCCACGCAAGTCGGAGGCTCGTAAATATCGAGGGGACGGGTGGAATGATGGCTGAGAGTCAATAGGTCCACGGCAACCGCGCCTCGATAGATTTTGATGCGTGGATGCGCATCGAGCGCGCGATGGAGCGCATTGAAAATAGCCATACCGGTTTGGTCGTGGTTATGAATGATCCGACGGACGGAATGCGCTCCCTCATCGGTGATGTCGAGGTCGCCCGTCGCGGTGCGATCAAATTCGACCCCGAGTTTTTCGACGAGGATTTCCTTGACCAGCGCGGGGCCATGTTCGGCGACGACGCGAACGGCGGCGGGATTGCATATGCCCGCGCCCGCGGTCTCGATATCATGGGCAAGAATATCGGGCGAATCGTTTTGTCCCTCGTAGATAATCCCGCCCTGCGCCCAATACGTATTGGCCTGCGCGGGGTTCGCGCTACGCTGGATGATCGCGACCTCCGCGCCTTGATCGGCAGCGGCGAGCGCGGTGATCCCTCCGGCGATTCCCGCGCCGATGATGAGCACGTCGGTTTGGTGGGAAGTGGGGTTCATGCCTTCTTGAAGGTACTCGGAATACGTGGAAGTTGCAAAGGGGATACAAAAGAACAGCGCCTTGGATCAAGAGACCCAAGGCGCTGCGTGTTGAAAATGAGCGCGATCAAAATGCAGGCGTACGCCTGCGGGATCAATGATCCCCCAGTTGCTCGATCTTGTATCCGCCGATGGATTTGAAATACAAAATCAGCGCGAGGTAACAGGCGAGCATGATTCCCGGCAGGACGGCAATGGTCGCTAAGGCGCTCTGCTTGGCCTCGTCCTGAATTTTCACGACCACGTCATGTTCCGCCTGGGGAAGCGCCTTTAGCTTTTCAGTGTCCACGCCTCGGGTCGAGCCGAAAACGTCAACTTTGGTCTCTCCCATGACTTTGGCATGAAGGGCAGAGTCCTTCGCTTCGATACTTCTGGAAATTGAGCTGTCTTGGATTTTGCCGATGAAGGGCATTCCAACAATTCCCACACCCAACATACCGACACCCGCGATCAGGTTCATCGCGACGGCGCCTCCTTTAGGAAACCGTTCGGAGACGACCCCAAGCGTCGTCGGCCAGAAGAAGGTCTTGCCGCATGCATAGAGCGTCGCCGCAAGTAGAATGCCGATGTTGCTCGCACCGGAGAGCAGAACCAATCCACCCGCCGCGATGGCCGCGCTAAGCGCAAGCAATCCAAGCGGCGAGATGCGGTGAACAATGGGACCCGCGAAGAAGCGAAGGACCATCATGATTAAGGACGTGTAAACAAGAAGGAATCCGGCGTATTTGCCCATGATCGGGGTCATGAGATCGGTGACCCAGCCGTCGGTTCCGAGTTCGGTCGTTGCAAGCAAGAGCATGATCAGAACGAGGAAAATAAACATCGGACGACCGGGGGACTGGACATAGATCGCGTAACCGATCCCGATGACCAACCCGACGCCGATCTGAACGGCATTACCCACATGAAAGACATTGCTGCCGAGTTCGCGAACCATCAGCGCAACGACAATCCAGACCGGAATGAATCCCGTCTCCTTGAGCATGTCCTTGTAACTGACGCCTGCGGCCACGCGTTCATGCACGGGGAATTTGCAGCCGAGCATCATAATCCCATAGGCTAGGACCGGAAGGAAGATCAGCGACATCTTAACTTGCCAGCCAACCTCGCCCATCAGCCCAAGAAGGAGCGCGAGCGCCCCTCCGAGCATCAAGCCGCCGGGCCAACCCGCGTGAAGGATGTTGAGCCATTTGGTTTTCTCACGGGAGAACATGGTCGCCACCGCCGGGTTCGCAACAGCTTCCACCGTTCCGTTGCCGAGCGCGCCAATAAAGGTTCCCCAGAAAAGCATGTCGGCGCTGGACGCCGTGATAATCATGATCGTGGAGCCAATATGGCAGGCGAAAGCGAAGACCATCGAGATGCCGTAGCCAATCTTGTCAATGATGAGACTAAAGAGAACGATGCTGATCGCGAACGGCCAAAGCCCGACCCCGTTCAACGCTCCTTTTTCTGTCTCGGTGAGGTTGAATTGCGTTTGCCATTCGCCGATGACCTGTCCGCGGATCGCGAACCCGAACGCCGTTGCGACGATGGAAAAGAAACAGGCCCAAAACAGCCTAACGTCATTGGCGGACTGGCCATTGGGCGTCGCGCCGCCTGATTGCTCGCTCATAATTGCGTGTTCCTCCGTATCTTAATTCAAATAGATCGCTAATAAGCCGCTCATCATGGATTGCGACCCACGGACTTTCAACGTAAAAATGTTTTTCGCCGTGAGGTCCCAGATTTGGAGAGATTAACGAGGCCGATCCGTGTCAGACTCTTCGGCTTGCGGGACAGTGGAAGTCCCAAACATGGAACGAAAACCGACTAAACCTAAACGTAAGCCGATTACCCCGCGTAGGGAAGAACAGGAATGGGATGATGCTGCCGAAGATTCGAGCGGATCGTTTGGCGGTGATTCAAGTCCGGTTGGGGGTCGCAAAGAAATCCTTCCGACGGTTGCAATAGTGGGACGACCCAATGTCGGGAAGTCCACGCTGTTCAATCGAATCGCAGGAGTAAGGCGCGCGCTGGTGCACGATATGCCGGGTATGACCCGCGATCGGCGGATCGAGCGGGTCGAATGGAATGGCAAGCCGTTCTTATTAGTGGATACGGGTGGCTTCGACGTCGAGCTGGAAGACCCGTTGCTCGAAGACGTTGCCGAACAGGCGCGACTTGCGATGCAGGAGGCTGATCTCATTATCCTCCTTGCGGCGGTCGGAGAGTTCAATCATCCCGCCGAACGCGAGATGCTGAAGATCATGCGACGCTCGCGCAAGCCGGTGCTCGTCGCGGTCAATAAGTGCGATAACGAACGCCAGTTACTCGAAGCGAGCGAATTCTATCGCCACGGGTTTGATCACATCTTTCCGATCTCGGCTTTGCATGGACGAGGAACCGGCGATCTGATGGACGGGATCACCGGACGGCTGGGCGAGATCGCGCCGATGGGACGCGAATACGTTAGCGGCGGGATCGCCCTCGCGATTGTTGGTCGGCAGAACGTCGGAAAATCCACGTTGGTTAACCGACTTTGCGGCGAGGATCGAATGATCGCGAGCGATCTTCCGGGAACGACGCGCGACGCGATTGACACAACGCTGACTTTACCTTCGGGCGACGTTTTTACTCTGATTGATACGGCGGGGATTCGGCGGCGGGGCAAGATCGAGCGCGGCGTCGAGAAACTTTCCGTGCTTTCCTCGATGGTCGCGCTCCGGCGTTGCGACGTTGCGGTTATTGTGATTGACGCATCACAGGGGCTAACCGCTCAGGACGCCCACATCGCGGGTTATTGCGTGGATGAAGGACGCGGCTGCATTCTGCTCGTCAACAAATGGGATATCGTCGACAACAAGCAGAAGGCGCTGCGCGATTTGCGCGAAACGGTCGCCGATAGTTTGGCGCAGGTGCAGGGCGTTGCGCTCGTCACATTGTCGGCGCGGGCCGAAACG
>CAZPIK010000263.1:6120-6423 GCA_964586185.1 uncultured Candidatus Sumerlaeota bacterium
AAATGGGATATCGTCGAGAAGGATCATCGAACGGCAGACCTCTTCACGAAGACGCTGAAACGCGAGTGGGGATTCTTGAAATACGCGCCGGTGCTTTATGGTTCCGCCCTTACGGGTCAACGGGTGGTAAAGCTTTTCGAGATGGCTAAACAGGTTTTCGAAAATGCCGAGCGGCGAATCCCGACACCCGAACTCAATGACCGGCTTGAACGCTGGACGACTGAAAGGACACCGCCGCTCAAGAACAACAAGCCGCTCAAGATACGCTACATGACGCAAGTGGCCGTTCATCCGCCGACGTTT
>CAZPIK010000264.1:0-6404 GCA_964586185.1 uncultured Candidatus Sumerlaeota bacterium
GACCTCCTCCTCCGGATGGCGACCGCCCCGATGGGCCGCAATTTGGACCTGACGGCGTGACTCCGAAAGCTCCGGCCCCCGGCGAACGCAGCAAGCGACCTCCCTCGGCAATGGCTCCCGACGGCAACATCGAAGTTAGCCAAGAGATATTCAAAGCGCTCGATGCGAATGGTGACGGCAAACTTCAAAAAGATGAAGCTCCGGAACGCGTTCTCGCGGCTTTCGAAAAGATTGACGCCAACAAAGATGGCGTGCTAGGCGCAGACGACGGCGGCTTATTGCACCGACTTGAATCGCGCATGAAAGGTCAGGGCGAAAAAGGAAAACGCCTGATCGAAATGCACGACAAAAACGCTGACGGAAAACTAAGCAAAGATGAGCTGCCCGAAAAAATGGCCGATCGGATGAGCAAGCTCGATCAGAACAATGACGGATTTATTGAGCCGAGCGAATTGAATATGGGACCCGGCGGCAAAGGCCCAAAACCGGGCAAGAACAAAGGCGATGGCGACAAACCCATTGACGCCGCGCCGGAAGCCAAGGACGAAAAGGCCACCGAAGCGAAGTAACGAAAACCGATACGAGAAGCAGCGACTGAACCGGGCTGGGGATTACATCTCCAGCCCGGTTTTTTCGATATTCAAAATCTGTGAAATCTGCGCAATCTGTGGATATTGTATAAAGAATTTGAATAGGATGGAAAGCCAACGAACTCCTGTGTTAAGGACAATGCTTCTGACAGAGGTTTGAATGTTAGTGCTACGGATAAGGATATGGAGAATTCTCGAAAAACCCGCCAAACTGATTGGGAGCGATATCGCCAGCATTTGATCGTCGTTCCCGCCGTTGAATTTACGCTCGATCCGAGCGGGATGGATTTCGAGAGCGCGGATTTCGACGCGCTGTCAGGCGCGATGAACGTCGCGTTCGACGCGATGGATCGGCTCGAAGCGGGCGAAATCGCAAATCCCGACGAGAACCGGCGCGTCGGACATTATTGGCTCCGCACCGTCGAGCTGGTTCCCGATACAAAGACCGCGACTGAGATTTTGCAAATGCGCGATTCTATGCGCCAATTTGCGCGGGACGTTCACGCGGGAAAGATTGCGCCACCCGCCGAAGGACGATTTGAAAATCTGCTCATCATCGGCATCGGTGGATCGGCGCTGGGGCCGCAGTTCATTGCCGATGCGCTCGGCAGCGCGAACGACACGATGCGCGTTCATTTTCTCGACAATACCGATCCCGACGGCATGGATCGCGTGTTCGCTGGACTCAAGGGAATGTTCAATCGAACGCTCGCGCTTGTGATTTCCAAATCGGGCGGAACAGCTGAAACGCGCAATGGTATGATCGAAGCAGCGCGCGCTTATCAAACGGAAGGGATCGAGTTTGCAAAATGCGCGGTCGCCGTCACGGGCGAGGGAAGCGAGCTTTCCCGCCGCGCAGCCGATGAAAAATGGCTCGCGCAATTTCCGATGTGGGATTGGGTCGGCGGGCGGACTTCTCTTTTTTCCGCCGTCGGACTTTTGCCCGCCGCGCTTCAAGGGATTGACGACTCGGCTTTGCTCGATGGCGCGCGTGAGATGGACGCCGCAACGCGAATTCGCGATCCGCGAAGAAATCCCGCCGCCGCGCTCGCGCTTCTTTGGCATCACGCGGGAAAAGGACGCGGCCTCAAGGACATGGTGATTCTGCCCTACAAGGATCGCTTGATCTTATTTAGTCGGTATCTTCAGCAACTCGTCATGGAATCGTTGGGCAAGGAACGCGATCTTTCAGGCAAAATCGTTCATCAGGGGATCGCGGTTTACGGAAACAAAGGCTCGACCGATCAGCATGCTTACGTGCAGCAATTGCGCGAGGGGATCAACAATTTCTTCGTTACGTTCATCGAGGTCCTGCGTGATCGCGAGGGCGAAGGAGTGGAGGTCGAGCCGGGAATCACGAGCGGCGACTACCTTCATGGATTTTTGCTCGGCACGCGACGTGCGCTGCGAGACAACGGCCGCGAGACGATGACAATCACGATTCCCGATGTTTCTGCACGTTCACTCGGTGCGCTCATCGCGTTATTCGAACGCGCTGTAGGGTTTTACGCTACGCTCGTGGGGATCAACGCTTATCACCAACCCGGAGTTGAGGCGGGAAAGAAAGCCGCAGCGGCAGTCCTCGCGCTTCAGAAAAAAGTCGTCGCCGAATTGGCCACAAATACCTTTCCGCGAACGGCTGCGGAAATCGCGTCTGCCATCGGCGCGAAAGACGATGTTGAACACGTCTATATGATCCTGAGGCGGCTCGCCGTCAATCCCGGTCGAGGCGTCGCACGCACATCCGGCGACAGCCCGGAATCGGAGCGCTTTAAGCGCAAATAAGTTTTGATCAGTTGTAGAGCGTCCAATTCAAAGTTGCATTGGGCGGTTCGAGGACTTCGAGCGATAGAATCGCCGAATCCCCGAACGGAGAATCGTCGCCGCGAACCATTTGGACTTGAAGTGAACACGAAGCAGGCGCGGCGGGAGCGGTGGCGACGACTTGGAACTCGAACACCTCGCCCGGCAGCACCGTTTCACCCGCGGGAATTTCAAGTCGTGTAGCTCCTCCCAGTAGGGAGCACGAATCATCAATGACGCCAAGCGCGTGACCGGAGCCGGCATACCACGCCGTCGTTCCGGCGTTCTTGAACGTCGCATCGAACACGAGCGATTTTCCAGTTTGCAGGGTCGGGGGGAGTGTGGCTTCAAAAAACTCGGCGTCGTCTTCTGCCGAGACGATAGTGACGGCGAGGAATACAGACTGCCCGAACGGAGTTCCGAACGGATCCTTCATTTGAAATTCGAGCGCGCAAGTGCCGGAGGTCATGGCTCCCGCATCGAGCGTCGCCGGAAAGAGATGGGATGCTTCCGGCGCAACGGGCGCGGCAGAGATGAGCGGAACGGCGAGCGGCGAAGCGAGTTCGCACGTTCCGGTTGTGAAGGCGAGCGAGTAAGTTCCATCACCCGGCCAATCGAGATTGCCTGCGTTCCGCATCCAAATCGAAATGGGAACGGACTGCCCGACGGCGAGCTTGGCGGGTATTTCAAAATGATCCAACTGCGCGTGATCGAATGGCGGTTGATTCGCTCCCTTATAGCGGAGCACGAGCAATCCCTCGGAGTCGTCGGCGACGTAGGCGATGAGTCCCTTGGCGTCCACACCGGAAGCCGTGCCAGTTGTTTCATAATAACCGCCGAGCGAAGGCGAAGTAGGGTCAGTCATATCCACGACGCTGAGTCCCGATCCGCTGTCGGCGACGTAAACAAGGTTGCCGAAAATCGAGAGGTCAACCGCCGAGCCGGGCGTATTGTACGCACCGAGAATCATCGGCGCGGCGGGATTGGCGATGTTCACGAGTTGGAGTCCCGACGCGCGGTCGGCAACGCACGCGACCGATCCGGCGAGCTTGATTCGCTGTGCAAAATCGGGACTATCCACCGAGCCAAGGAGTATCGGGTTTACGGGATCGGTCGCGTCGAGAATTTGCACGCCCGCGATACCTCCGGCGACGTAAACTAGCGGCTCGGAGACGGCAATACCGAATGCGCCGCCGGGCAGTAGCGTGGTGCTTTTGAGATAAGCATTGGGAGGAAAGGCAATATCATAGATGGAAAGCCCCGCGAACCCGTCGGCTACATAAGCTTTGGACGAGGTGACGACCACATCACGAGCGCTACCGGGAGTATCGAAACTGACTGCTGGAGGAACGTAGGGGTTATACGAATTACTCGTAAGAAACTCTGGCGTGTATGGATCGGAAACACCAAAAACTGCGATCCCATCAAGTTGTCTAGTAACATATCCCAATTGATCCTTAATCCATGGAATTTCCATGAGATTCGAGTTCGAAATATTCTTCAAACCGAGTCGAATTGGATTCTGGTCGGAAGCCAATCCCAAAGTATGGAATCCATAATAAATCGCATAGCCATAATTTTTGGCAATCGTAATTTTCTTCACACCAACAAAGCGATCATATGTCTGTTTTGTCCCGAAAGAATATCCACCGAACGCCACGGAAAAAAAACTGCTTCCCCCGTCGGCAACCCAGATGCGATCCATAGCTAGTTTTATTTGCACAGGTTGATTGGTCATATAAAAATATTGTGGCAGGGCATAGGTATGTTCGGGATCGGAAACATCAAGCGCACGCACAATAAGGTTACCGTACCCACTTCCAGATGAAACAATAGCGATTAAGCCGCTCAATATGACTTGGTGAATTGGAATGTCATTTGAATAGCTACCTCGCAAAAAAGGATTCGCGGGATTGCTTACATCAATAATCTCCAATCCGCTGTCCCCATCAGCTACATAGGCCATTCCGAACGATCTATCCACGTCCCTTGCGTCGCCGGGGGTATCAAATGATCCCACGAAGTTGAGTGCCATCGGATTGCTAACATCCAAGATCAGAAGCCCGGCCGGACCGTCAGCAATATAAATGTGCGAACCGGATAGGACAAATCCCTTGGTTTCACCCGTGGTGTCATAGACGCTAATTAATGATGGAGAGACGGAATTTGATACATCCAAGATCACCAGTCCGGATACTCCATCCGCGACAAATAGTAAGTTTCCTTGAATCATTAATCGCTGCGCGAATCCCGACGTGTTGAAGCTTCCACGCAACTGAGGCGCAGTGGGGAACGATATGTCCACTATTTGCACACCCGCAGAACCGAGTGCGACGTATGCTATCGTGCCGACGATTTCAATATCTTGTATGGTATCGGCGAGAAGTATCTTGCTCCGGGCCAACGGTTTGGCAGTATTGGAAACGTCCAGAACGGTTAAATACGCCTCCTCGCCGAAGCAAGCCAAGTTGCCGTCCACTCCTACGGCGTTATACCAACCGCCTAGCTGTCCGACCAATTCAACATTGCTATTTTGCGCAGACAGAAATGACTCTGTTAGGAGCAAGCTGAAGAGAATCAGAATAATTCGTTGTAGTGTGATTGATTTACAACTGATGCGAATGCGGTTTCGTATATGCAGTGCAGTCAGCGGAAAGAGCAGCATATTGGGCGACCTCTACGGCTGCGGTAAAACCCGCAACTCTAGACAAGGATTAACTTGCGCCCATCACTACCCTAATAGTGACGCTGCCATACTTTGTCGGGCATGGCCATCAAAAAATAGAGAGATAATAATTAGATCGTCAGATGCCCGAGCGCGAGGAGGCCGTAGTAGGTGTATTCCGCGTCGAGGGTTTCGTCGGTCCAGTTGCCGTGAAATCCGCCGAGGTTGGTCCAGAGAGTATCCACAAAATCGAGGCATGATTCCTTGAAGGGCGCGAAATCAATTTCCATTCCTGCGAGAGCGTGGAGCGCGACGGCGGTCGAGAGAAGGTCGGGGATCGGTGCGCGAGGCATGGCGAGAAATCCCCCTTTGGGATGCGCGCGCGCAAGCAGCCACTCGCCCGACGATTGCGGCAGAGGCTGATTGATGAGGCGTAGAATCGTGATCGCCGCCGCCGTCGCGGGGGTCGAGCCGATGGGCATCCCGCGGTCATTTGCGAATGCTCCGTCGCTTGTTTTCATGGAATCCAAAAAAGGAATGAGCCGTTCGGCGTCGGGCATCGGGCGGTTCATATCCTGATAGGCTCCGAGCGCGAGGAATGCGGCGTAAACAGTTCCCGATTTTTGCGCGGGGCTTTGGTGGTAGCCGCCGTCGGGAGTTCGATGCCGTTCGATATTCTCGATCAGGCGAGGGGAGAAGTCGGGATCCGAAATTCCGAGATTCGCGCGGCAACGGGCGAGACAAGCGGCGTGAATGAAATCCAAACCCGCGCCCTCGCCAAATGAATCGAGAAAAGTTCGCACACGCGCAGCCGGAACATCAGCGCGCAACGCCATCAGTCCTTCAAGACCAAAGACCGTATAATAGAGATCGCTCGAACCGTCGCGGTTCTTGAATCCGCCGTCGTCGTTCAATTGTGCAAGATAAAAATCGCGGACGAGATCGGCGGCGTCACGCAACGCCTTCGGCGCGACCCTCGCCGCCTGAAGCATTTCGAGCCTCAAACTCATGACACCAGCCTTTGATCTCGGTCTCGTTGAAGATTTTCCCGATGACGCGCCGCAGGAGTCCCTTTAGGTTCGGGTTCTCCAACTCCCAGAGCGATTGCACGGCTTGCTCTTTATATGCTTCGTAAAGTTCGCGCGAACGTTCGGCGACTCCAAGCGATTGCATAGCCTTTCGCAACTGCGCGGGTGAGACTCCAGTTTCGCGACGCCATGCTGATTCGATCAGTTTCTTCTCGTCGCCCTTCGCGCGTTCAAACGCAATCGCGAGCGGGAGCGTCGGCCGCATCGCCGCGACGTCATCCGATTCCGCCCCTTCCATAAGATCGTCAAGATCGTCAC
>CAZPIK010000265.1:0-6403 GCA_964586185.1 uncultured Candidatus Sumerlaeota bacterium
TGGGGTTGCCTATAATGCGGCTAGCCCGTCTAGTGAGTTCGGGCGAGGTTTCGCATGAGTTCCACCGCCCTAGGACTTGCCGTTTTTGCGCGTCTAATTGTTGCGCTCGTCATGGGCGGAGCGGCGGCAGAGGAACGTTCAGATAGCCCCGCAAAAATAGCGATCAACCTCGCGGGCGACCGAATTCCGGCTTCCGAATCGAGAGTGGCCGCCGAAGGTCCCATGCGGGTTTCGCTCGCGTGGTGCGTCGAGAGCGGTCCCTTGGCGGGCGTATATCTCCGCGAGCGACGCGGTTTGATCTGGGATGCTGCGCCGATTCGCGTTGCTGAATCCATCAATCCCCGCGATTTGACAATTTTGCTGGACGAAGCCGGACAAACCCACCTTGCTTGGACCGATTATGCGGGCGCGCGCCGTCGGGTTCATTATTCGGTCGCCGCCGAGGGCACGGCGTTCCAAGAGCCTATCATCGTTTCCATCGAGGCTGAAGCCGATGCGGATTACCCGCAACTCGCAAATGTCAACGGCTCGGGCATCGTCTTCGTTTGGCAATCGGTGAAGGAAAATCGGTATTCGATTCAGGCCGCTGCGTTGAATGGCGCGGACAGCTCGTTTCATCCGCTTCCCGCATTATCCGAATCATCGCGCACGGCGATCTCGCCGCAGATTTTGCGAACCGACCCACTCATTGTCACGTGGGACGAAATCCTCGATCACACTTCGGAAATTCGCGCGGCGATGCTCGGCGAATCGGGTAACGCCTGGGAGGGATTGAATCTGCCGTGGTTGGGTCATCCCTTCGCGTTTGGACAGCAGCCGGGCGTGGAAATCTTTTCCGGCGATGCCGACGGGTTGGATCGTCCTTTTTTCTGTTGGTCGAGCGTAAAGGCCGATGGAAGTAGCTCGATCCGGATTGCGCGGGATTGGAACGAAAGCGCTCCGGCGATTTCCCTCTCCGATCCGACGGGAGATCACCGGCAGCCGCAGCTGCTTCCGACGGGACTCGCAACCTGCGAACTTGCATGGCAGATTTTTGCGGGCGGATCGCAGGCCGTTTATGCGGCGTCGCTCGATACCGACGCGGTGGCAACCCGATCCGTCCGGCTTTCGCCTGAGCAACATCGCTTCGCTTCCAATCCCACGATTGTGGGGAGCGAAGGCTGGAGCGTTGCCACTTGGACGGATAATTTTCTGGATGGCGGAACGGGCGAGGTTGGGTTTGCTGAAATCCGTTGGCCCTCAATACAGGAAAATCCATGAATGGAATCCACCACAGAGACACAGAGGCACAGAGAATTCCGATATTTGGAATCGCATGTTTGTCCTATTTGAAATCTCGAATTTCAAATCTGAGATTTGAGATTTGAAATATGAAATATGAAATTTGAATTCTCTGTGTCTCAGTGTCTCTGTGGTTTTTCATATTGAAAAGGCTCATGAATGAAAATTCTCACCCGTTATTTGCTGAAAGACCTCTTCTATCACTTCATCGTCATCATGGGACTCTTTACCATCATCATGCTGGCGAAAGAAATGTATGACACGCGCGACGAGATACTTGATCAGCGACCCACGTTCTCCGCCGTCGCCCAGTACGTCGTTCTCGCGCTGCCCAAACAGGTCTCCGACGCGATCCCGCTCATTGCAATGTTCGCCGTTCTTTTCACGATCGGACTCATGGCAAAAAACCGCGAGATCATCGCGATGGTCGCCGCGGGTGTGTCGTTCAATTTTCTCGCAATACCGGTCTTGATCTATGGACTTGGCGTTTCGGCGATTTCGTTCGCTCTCACCGAATACGTGGCTCCGATGGCGCAGCGTCGAGCGGACTACGTTTACGAAATCGAGATCAAGGGGGGCAACCCCGAGAAGTTCGTGAGCAGCGAGAACGTGTTCCGAAAAGGCGCGGGCGACCGGTTCTACGTCGTTGCGAGTTACAACGAAAAGGGCCGCACAATGACTCGCCCTTCGATTCTGGATCGCAATGCCGAGGGAACGGGCATCGTTGCGCGCATCGAAGGCAAGAAGGCGCAGATCGTGGACAGCGAATCGAAAGGCAAATCGGTTTGGGAATTCGAGAAAGCGCAGAAGTGGAGTTTCGCGCCAGACGGCAAGGCTTCGGTCGAAAAGTTTGACGCGCCGCTTCGGCTTGAAATGGATGAAAAATTGGATGGCTTGCTCCAGAGCGAAAAATCGCCGGAGGAAATGCGGATCGGCGAACTGCGCGACGTCTGCTCGATTCTTTCTCAGCAACGCAACAGCCCCACGCTGCCGAAGTATCAAACCTTTCTAAACGCGAAGTTCTCGCTTCCTCTCGCGTGTCTTTTGCTCGCGCTGATCGGTTTTGCGGTCGCCTCGGACGTGCGCAACCGGAATTTCGTCTTGGTCTTCGGCGTCGGGTTGGTTTTGGGTGTTGTTTATTATGTGCTGCGTGAGGCCATGCTGGGTCTCGGCAAAAGCGGCGCAATGAGTTCGCTTCTGGGTCCCATGGGACCGATCTTCGCCGCATGGATTCCGGTTGCAGCCTTTGGCATCGCCGCGTTAGCGCTCATCCGGCGGCTTTCGACTGTGCATTGAGCATTTTGTATTCGTGCTTTTTCCCGACCTCTTGCGCTGAATTGCGCCTCGGAATACACTTGACGTAGAGGAACTGCGGGGGATGCAAGACGACCTTAAAGAACTTTTGGATTCGTGGCCTTATGACGCCGATGAATCCTCGAACAACTACCGGCTGATTCAAGGCGCGGATGGCCGGACGATCTTGCAAGTTCGCGAGCCGCTCGGAATTCAGCAGATGGAATACGACGGGCGACCCGACGGTCAGCGTCCGCAAGGCTGCGCAACGTGGCTCGACTATTACGAAGAGCTCGCGCGCGACAAATCGTTTTTCCAACTGACCCACGACGATTCCCAGCGGCTCATGCAGGAGGGAATCCTTTTTTATCAACGCTACTTGATCCTTTATCAGATGTGCGATTGGTCGGGAGTCGCGCGGGACACGGGACGCAATTTGCGCTACTTCGATTTTATGAAACGTTGCGCGCGGCATCGCGAGGATAGCCTCATGGTCGAGCAATACCGCCCTTACGTTGCGCGGATGAACGCCGTCGCGCGCGCGCAGATATTATTTGAAGCAGGGAACATCGAGGGAGCCATCGCCGTCCTGCGCAATGCAATCCTCGGCTTGGAGTCGCTGGAGCCAATCCCGACGCAGGTTTTCAAATTGGAGCACGAGCGTTCGATCAAGCACCTAAAGGAACTGCTCGCGGAGTTCGAGGCCAAACGCCCTGAAGGCAAACTGGACGCGCTCCGCCGTAAACAGAAAGAGGCGATCTTGGGCGAGGATTTCGAACGCGCGGCCCAAATCCGCGACGCCATCCGCGCCCTCGAAGGCGAATTTAAGAGCGCGAACTAGCATTCCGGGATTCATCTGCGAAATCTGCGTAATCTGTGGATAAAACAATCCGCGGATTTCGCAGATTAAAAATGAAGGGAACACAAGGCGATACAAAATGAAGCATCCCTCAAAACAATCGGAAATTCACTTTGCCAATCGCCGCGAATTTCTTTCTGGAATGGGCGCGATGGCGGCGGCATCGGGAGTTACGGCGACGCTGACTTCGCTTGCCCGCGCGGCCGAGATTGACCCCGCCCGGAAAATCCGCGTCGGAATCGTCGGCGGCGGATTCGGCTGCTCGTTTTATTTTCATCTTCATCCCAATTGCGTGGTTGAGGCGGTGAGCGATCTCCGCCCCGGCCGGCTCCAGCGATTGCAGGAGACGTATGCTTGCAAGAAAGCATATCCCTCGCTCACCGAATTATTGAAGGACCCGAAGATCGAGGCGGTCGCGATTTTTACCGAAGCTCCGAACCATGTCCCGCACGTTGTCGAAGCGTTGAAGAGCGGCAAGCACGTTCTATGCGCTGTTCCCGCCGCGATGAATCTCGAAGAGTGCGATCAACTTCTGCAAACGGTCAAACAAACCGGACTTTCCTACATGATGGCCGAGACGAGCTATTACCGTCAGGAGGTCATCACCGCGCGGCGATGGTTCGAGGCGGGGGAATTCGGCGATCTCTTCTGCTGCGAGGCCGAATATCACCACGACGGATTGCACACGCTCTTCTGGGACAACGGCAAACCGGACGGCAAACGGACGTGGCGATACGGTTTCCCACCGATGCACTATCCGACCCACTCGACCGCGATGCTCGTCGGCGTGACAGGCGAACGCCTGACCGAAGTCACCTGCCTCGGATGGGGCGACGACGATCCGATTCTGAAGGACAACACATATAAGAATCCGTTCTGGAGCGAGACCGCGTTCTTCAAGACCGACCGCGGTCACGCCTGCCGAATCGCCGTTTATTGGAAAGTCGCCGCTGGTGGATGCGAACGGGCGAAATGGTACGGCAGCAAGAAGAGCCT
Source organism: uncultured Candidatus Sumerlaeota bacterium (assembly GCA_964586185.1). GTDB lineage: Bacteria > Sumerlaeota > Sumerlaeia > MVZB01 > JAJFLK01 > CAZPIK01. Next base: position 4,430 of record CAZPIK010000265.1, read on the forward strand.
TCACATGCCCGATCCGAACGGCCTTGGCAGCATGATGGCCGAGCGGATTGAAAAGGTCGCGCCGTTCGAGCAGCCACTCTATTGGAAGACCGAATTACCCGAGCCGCTTCGGCTTGATAGCGGCCACGGCGGATCGCATACGTTTCTGACGCATGAGTTCATTGACGCGCTGGCGAAAGGCCGACGCCCGGCAATTGACGTGCATGAATCGCTGGCCTACACCGCGCCCGGCATCGTCGCGCATCAATCCTCATTACGCGGCGGCGAGGCGATGAAAGTTCCCGATTTCGGACGGGCCAAAGCGTAGAAAAAAGGAACGGCGCAGAATTATTTTTCCTTCATCGCCGCTTGATAGGAAGAATACTTGGGTTGATCCACGGCGAGTTTGTCGAGGGTCGTTGAACGCAAGTGCTCGATCAGGGTCGGGTTATCGAGCGACAGGGATTTATCGCGGATGCGGGCGCAAAGTTCGCGGTTGAGCGATTCGAGCGATCCTTCGTCGGTGGTAAGTAATTTACGCAGGCTTTTGAGTTCGCGTTCGGTTTGCGCCGGGCCAAGCGCAACCTGACGCGCGACGATATCCAATGCGTTTGCGGCGACGCGGGCGAGGAAGAGTTTGCGCCCCTTCAGTTCCGGAGAAACATCGTCGCGAATAAAATCGCGGACGGCCTCAATCAATTCGACGGCATCGGGTTGGTCGTGCATGTCATTCCCCTTTCGCGATGAGGTCGAGTAAATCGAGCTCGGTTTCGGAGCATCGGCGACCAATCGCCGCGCGTTCGATCGAGCGGTCGCGCCCCGTTTTGAAAAGATTGGCCATCGTCATGCACATCACGCCCCACTTGAGAGTGCCCATAACCTCCCAAAATTTCGCGCGATCACGCTCTACGGTTCGACCCGTGGCCTCGTAAGCGGCGTAGAGGTCTTCGCGATTTCCAAATCCGCCGACGGGATAATCACGATTGCCAAATCGCCATGAGTTGACGCAAATCCAGCCGAGGTCTTCCATCGGATCGCCGAGGTGGGCTAACTCCCAATCGAGCACGGCGCGAACGCCATCAGAACCAACGATCAGGTTGCCGTTGCGAAAATCGCCGTGAACAAGTTTGGGTTCGACGTCGGCGACCATTCGTTCTTCCAGCCATCGAAAAGCAAATTCGAAGACGGGATGCGGATACTCGTAAGAGTCGTAGAGGTTGCGATAATGCTTCAGTTGCGCAGACACGCCGGAGACTTCGAGAAAATCAAGCGAAGCGACGGGAACCGAATGGATCGTTGCAAGAATCTTCCCGCACTGTCCGGAAAGTTGAGGTCGAATCGTGCTGAATGATTCGCCGCGCAGGATTTTCGGCGCGACCGTTTCCCCTTCGATGCGATCCATGATGAATCCCGCGCCGAGGTTGTCCTGCACGGTGAGAATATGTCGAACGCGCGGAACGGGAACGCCGAATTCAATCACGCACTCAAGAATCCGCGCCTCGGCGTCGAGCCGGATCGGGCGCTCGACCAAACTCGGTAACGATTGGACGAACGGCGAGCGGCGGAGAATGAGCGAAATGACTCCCGCCGAAGTCACGGCGTCGAAACTCCACGTTTCCTGATTCGCCCCGCCCGAAAGACGGGACAATCCAGTCACGCGCTCCAATCCCGCGATGAGCGGCGATAGAATACGTAGAAGATTGGCGGCGAGGTCGTCGGGAGTAGGCGACATTTTTCACATTTCCAAAAATGGATTAAACGCAAAGGACGCAGAGGACGCAAAGGAACAACAAAGACTTGTATATTGTGTTGTGCCGCTCGAATGCAAACGCGCTCCTTGCGCCTCTGCGTCTTTGCGCCTTTGCGTTAACTTCTTTTCTTTCATTCGTTCTTCGAATATCGCCCCAAGCCGAATAAATGCGAAGCGATTAGCCGAAGTTGAATTTGTTCCGCGCCTTCGGTGATGCGGTAACGCCGGTGGTGGCGGTAGATATG
>CAZPIK010000266.1:0-6367 GCA_964586185.1 uncultured Candidatus Sumerlaeota bacterium
CGGGTCTTGGGGTGGGGAGCCGACCTTACGACGCGGGAGTGCGCAAGAGTTGTGCCGCAAAAAAGTGCCGAAGAAGCTCGGTTTTACGCCCTAGGAGGTGGCGCAAACCGATCAATGCGTCCTTTTTTGCATTTTCGAGAGTTGCTTTTGTTCCGAGTGACTGGTGCGGCCCGATCCTAAAAGGATCATGGCTATGGCCGGGAGGGTAGAATCTCGATTACAACGTACTTTTCATTGGCAAGTGTGATTTGAAATCGGTCGTCGGGAAAAGCTTGTTTCAATTGATCGGGTTTTTCTTTTAGCGTCCACAGGTACTCGGACTTCAACAGGACAAACGCCGTAATTCCGTACTTTCCTCTGAGTTCATTAAAATCACCGCTCTGTACGAATGCCGTATAGGCCGCTGAGGTTTCCTTGAAGAATGGAGTTGTGTAGCCGTCTGCCCAGAGTGTCGGACAATCGCCCCAGGCCGTCATCATCTTGCTGAGTCCGAGCTGTTTGACGAGGACGCGACCGCGCGAGTAGCCCTTAAAATAACGAAGGACCTCAGCCCCATCTCGATCAAAAACCAAGTCGTCGTGGGTCGGGGAGAACTTTCCTTGGAAAATGAGAAACGCGAACGAATCGGGAGTGAGCGCGAGTACGAGAAGCGCCAATCCCACGACCAAGCGCCGCCCGACACGACTCGGCATGACGACCCACCCTCGAAGTCGAAATGAGAGGTATTGGAATCCCCAGATGACAATGCCGAGAAACAGGTAGCCTCGTTCAAAGTGCATCGGTTGAAGGTTCAGATTCAGTATCCGCGTATGATGTGTGAGCGCCAGTGTTCCCAAAATCCAAATTATGAGTAACCTTCGTGAGCGGGATTTCCATTGCCGCCTCAGAAATTTTCGGTCCGCAAGCGATGCCAAAGTCACAATCAAAAACGGCCCATAAGCTTTGAACATATCCGCTAAGTGCATGTATTCAAAATCGGTGCTCTCGTGCTGTGCTTGGAGCGACCGCGCAACCGGATAAGCGTTCAGAAACACTTTGTAATAGGCGATGAAAGCGAGGAAAAGAGTCGTCGCCAAACCCAACATTCCACCCGATTTCCGCGAACGTTGAACCCACAAATCCAATGCTATGACAGGCAAAACTATCGTCGTCATTTGAACACCGAGGAAGGGATTCGACGCCAACCCAAGCGCGTATATGAAAAGCGACGCAAGAGTTCGCCGAAGGAGCAGGAGCGCGATCATAATGAAGAAAAGGGCGTGATAAAAAAGTTCGAGCGGATAAACGATGTTGCGAAATACGCTCATGAACCACCAATGGTAGTTACGTTCAATCCAGGTGAAAGAACTGTAGAAAGATTTCCCATCGCTCCAATCTGCGGGAGGGCTTGTCGTGGCCGCGAGATACGTCGCGACCCCGCCGCCAAGCGAAGCCATTGCAAATGCAATCCAGTACGCCCTCTTTTGCGGAAAGAAAAGATGAATCAGCCACGCCAACGCGCCGAACATCGCACCTCCTGAGAGCATTCGGAACAAGTCAAAGAGTCCGTGCATCTCAACCCAAGGGAGCAATTTGCCCATCCATGCGATCAACGTAATGGGGAGTTGAAAAAAGATGGCCGGTGCGTCCTTCGAGCAATCCCACGGATAGGCGTATGTAAATCCATTCGGGCTGCGCATCGTCGCGCGAACCAAAGACGCGTAAATTTTCTGGTCGCCTTGCAAGAATCCGTAAAAGACATCGGGTGGCGGCGTGTGCGAGAACCAATATCTTTTGATGCCCCACATCCACGCCGCCGCTAGCACGCCGAGGATGAACCCAACCAGGCAGCGACGCGCGCATATTCGTGATCGGGATGGAGCGTAAAGGATGGTCGAATCACCCACAGGGGTAACGCGGGATGAGACTTTGGCTTTTCGGATGGCCATGCCAATACGAACCCTTGGAGAATCAACTAGTTAGCGTAGCGTTACGCCCAGACCCGGTGCGCCCGATAGAATAATTCGACCCTTTTCGACCTTCATGCCGCCGAATGGATCATTGCTGATTAGCAGAGGACCGTCGAGATCGAGCCAATCGGCGAGCGGTCCCAATTGCGCCGCCGCAGCGCAGGCGCACGACGATTCAATCATACAACCGATCATGACCTTCATTCCAAACGCGCGAGCAGAGGCGATCATTCTCAACGCGGGTTGAATGCCGCCGCACTTGACGAGCTTGATATTGATTCCGTGAAAGCGTCCTGCGAGTTCGGGCACGTCTGTCGGAACGACCGAATTTTCGTCAGCGACCAATGGCAGCGCGCTCGCTCCGAACAAGTCCTCCATCTCTTCCAACTTTTCCCCCGGCAAGGGCTGTTCGATGAACTCGACCCCTAAAGTTTTCAGCGCCTCCGCTTTTCGTAGCGTTTCCTCTACGCCCCATCCGCAGTTCGCGTCCACGCGGAAAATTGCCGCAGTACTGTTTCGGAGCGCGCGAATGATCTCCAAATCTTCAGGAGTCCCCAGCTTCACTTTGAAGATCGGAAAGTCCTCGAATTCTTTCAACTTTGCAATCATTTCAGAAATTGTGGCAATTCCCACAGTGTAGCTGGTCGGCGGAGATTTTTGGAAATCCAGACCCAACAATTGATAAAGCGGCGCTCCGAGCTTTTTACCCACCCAATCGTGCAGGGCAAGATCAAGCGCGCAAAGGGCTTGAGTATTTCCATTCAGTCGCCGCTGCGCTTCCTCAAGGACAGTCCTAAAATGAAACGGGTTTTGCGTTTGAAACCACGGCGCCACCGATTCGATGGCTTCGCGAACCGTTGCGACCGTCTGCCCGTAGTACGCATTGGGTGACGTTTCGCCATACCCCACGATCCCCTCAGATTCGATTTCCGCGATGAGGATAGGAACAACGTCTTGCGAACCGCGCGAAATCGTGAACGTGTGGCGTAACTTGAGCGCGTATTCTCGAAGCGTCAGCTTCATCTCGGACCGCCTACTTGCCATTCAAATAAGCATCCCCCCGTCCTTCTTAAAAGAGACGGGGGGACAGTACAAACATCCATCACGAGGTCTTGCAAAACGCCGAGATCGGATTAGGGATTGGCCGGAGCCGCGCCTTCTGCCGGAGCCGCGCCTTCTGCGGGCGGAGGAGCGGCACCATCCGCAGGCGCCGCTTCTTTGCCTTCTTCGGCTTTCATTTTATTTTTGGCGGCCATGATATCAATCATGGCTTTCCCCATGTTCTTTTTGCGCTCGGCAGCCTGCTCGGGAGTTAGCGGGGCCGCGGGCGCGATCTTTTCCAACGGCGGGAGATTGTTCGGATCGAGCGAACCCTGCTTGCGTTGCATGTAGAAGAAAGCGCCGATGACGCCCACAACTAAAACGGCAAGAATAATAATCTTAGTGGTGCTTTTTTCGCCACCCTGTGCGTCGAACTCGTTCCCACTGCTCATGTTTTACCCTTTTTAACCTTAAGCACTCCGTACTCGTTGCGGCAAGTCCGGGATTACGATACCCCTTTTATTGTCTAATCCCGCGCGCAAGTCACGTATTCTTATTCCCCGTTCCCGATTCCGCAAGGATTTTTTAACCAATTTCGATTAACCCGCTTATTCTTTCTTTGCAGATGGGGCGGATCGGATTTTCTCGCGTCGCATTTCCGGAGTCAGTTCGAGCGATGCTTCAATTTCCTTAACCTTCGCTTCCATTTCTTGCGTTCGCTGACGTGACTCCTGGAAGAGGGTCAGCGTAGTTTCCAACTCCTCGCCGATTTTTTCCATGTCAAGCTGGGTTTGCGCGGAGCCGCTACGTTGCACGGCAAGCGCTTCTTCGCTCGCTTTCAGTTCCGCATGATATTTTTCCACTTCCGGCTCGATTTCCCGTTTGTCTGCGAGAGCTTTGCGGTGCTCGCGAATCAGGTTGACGTCAGCTTCGCCCGCGGCCGTTTTTTCGCGCATTGCCTTGGTCGTCTTCGCGATGGCATCGTCCACATCACGCGCAACCATTTCAGCTTCGCTAAGCAGCTTGGCGCATTCATCGCGCTTGGCCGCCAGTTCGCCTAGCTTTGCCTTATCCTTTTCGATGGTTTCGGCGCACTCATTGAACTTGGCATTTTTTGCCTCGAATTCGAGCTTGGCAACTTCGGTTTCTGTGCGGCTTTCCTCCAGATCCGACTTGGCCTTATCCAACTCGGCTTCGCGGGCTTCGCTGAGATGAGCCAGCGTATCCCGATATTTCTGGAGCGTTTCCTCCGATAGGTTGTCGAGCATTGTTCCGTTCAAGTGAAGCAGATCCATCAGTTCGACAACTTTTTCGAAACTGGAAAGCGCCACGAGCGCGTTGAAATCGGATTCCGAAAATTCCCCTTTGGCAATCTCGGGGTTTTTTGCCACGGCCCCGGCAGCAGTGAAAAGAGCATCCGCCCCCTTTTCTGAAAGGGTCGCTTCCAACCGGTATTGCAACTTCAAGATGTGGAAAACATCACGCAAGCCGACCTGCTCGGAAACAGAGTCACAATGCACGATCTTATCGCCAAGGTGCTTGATCCCGGCGGCGAACGAACCCACGCCCGCGCCTTTGGAATCCATGCAAAGACGACCGATGGTCGAAGTCGAGACCAACCCCATGATTTCCCTCTTGGCAGGATCGGCCACCAGCCCATGCGATGCAATACGGCGTCGAATAGTATGACGCACTTCACCCGGCGCGTATTCGATTTCCTGTTTCTCAATCGCGTAAGGTCCCACGTAATGGACGGGAATGACTTTCTCTTTTGACTTAAATTCGGCTCTGCCGTCGAGAAGTTCGTCAAGCGACACACCGAGAGCTTTCGCAAGCAAATCGAGGTTCTTTGCAGCTTCCGCTTCGAATTGACGGTTCCATTCGAGAGGCACTTGAAGTTTCTGGCGCGCCTGATCGGGAATTTTGGTTAAAAGAATGAGATCGAAATCTTCCGGCGTTTTGTTGTTGATGCTGTCTCGAACAGCTCCTCCGATAAGCGCAAATGCTCCGAGCTGGTTTTTCTCAAGAAAATCCAAAAATTTAGCTGTTACGCCATGCGGCTTGGGCATTGCAACATCGGGAATGACCTCCGGTTCTGCCGTTTTGCCATTGGTCGGCGCAGGCGCAGCGGGCGTCGGTGTCATTGGCTCAATTTCGGGCATCCCCGAACCCGCAGCTTCCGCCGTAGCCATTTTTAGCTTTTCTGATTTGTCTTCGGTCGCAGTTCCGTTCACCGTTTCGGTTTCAATTTGAGTTTCTCCAACGGTTGCGCGTCGTCGCGCCATTTCAATTTTGACCGCTTTGCCGACCGGATTCTCGACATCGGCCGACGTCCAACCATCGAGCGGATTGGCATCGTCACCAAGGTTATTCCACGAATTCATCTTGCAATTCTTCCCGATGAATACCGTGAGGAGCATGAACTGCGAGTGGTCGAGTTTCTTTAGGAGATTGCCGATGACGTTTTGGACGATGAGTGACTTTTCCTTGTGAGTAAGTCCGCGAATGCCGTCCGCGTAAAAGCGTTCCGTCCAAGCGATGAGATAATCGAGCGCGCGCGGATCGCCTATCAATCCAAGCGCATCAGCCGCTTCCAGTTGCATGCCGCATGAAGTATCCTGCAGGCATCGGATGAGCGGCTCCACGGCGCGCGGATCCTTAATTTGTCCCAGTCCCAAGGCCGCCTTCGCTCGAACGTTTTCAATCTCATCTCGAAGCGCAAAAATGAGCGGATCCACGCAACTCGCTCCGCCAATTTCAGTCAGGGTCTCCACGGCGAAGGAGCGTAAGTCGGCATTCTCATTGGTCATGATACGACTGAGGAGGACGGCCGGATCAACATTGTGAATCGCGCCCAGAGCCTTGGCCGCCTCGGCGCGGGTGCTGGACTCTGGGTCACGTAGCATGACGTTCAAGAGCTTGTTTGCGGAATCCTGATCCCCCTGCTCGCGCAGGCGCTGGATTTCCTTTTGTTTATTGGCCGTGGCTGTGGTCATGGCGGCACTCCTACCAGTGGCGCGGTTACGGGGGGATAACGTAAGATCACGTCCCACTCATCCGCGCAGTTATGAGCGATGCGTCCGTACTTAAGGAACGCCTCGTAAGCTGAATGACCAGCGTATTATGCGGATACGGATGGACTTAGGCAAGCACAGTTTCGGAACTGAGAGATTCATTCCAACTCTCCCCAGATTGCCCCGCCTACTGTGGTATGGACATCATGCCCATAATTTTTTGGGGAATTTACTCCAACTCCGCCAGCGACTGCACTAGTTTGGCGGCGACGGATAGTCGCGGATTGGAATGCTCGCGCATGTAATCCTCGTGCCACTGCGCCGCGCGGTCGGCGGTTTGGCGGGCGGCGGCGTCGCGGTTCT
>CAZPIK010000267.1:0-6325 GCA_964586185.1 uncultured Candidatus Sumerlaeota bacterium
CACAAGCCAAGCAGCATCATTTTATGAAATTCTTTATCGAAACCTACTCCACCCCTGAATTCGCGCGCGCGCGGTCTTTTTACCGTGCCCAAGGTTTTGCCGAGGTCGGGGGCATTCCCGGCTGGCTCCCCGACGGCGGCTCAATGGTCGTTCTTTACAAGGACTTGACCCCTTGCGCCTAAATGGAAACGCTCCGGGACTTTCTCGCGTTCGCACTCTCAATCCTCGCCAAGCCCGCTGGAGCTGAACTCCGCTCGCGCCTTTCCCGCCTCTCCCTCTGGCTTCTTCCGGACACCCCGACGCTACGCGGCGCGTGGGTGATCCGCTTCCGCGACCCGCTCGCCAGCGGAGCCTCCCGCACCCTCAAGATTGACGCCGTGCTCACCCAGTTTGGCCGTCGCATCCAAGGCACCGGCCACGTCCAGGGTGAGCCGGGCGATCCCTTTGAATATCACGGATGGATTCGGCGCAACGCCTTCTCCGGCGAGTTCCGCCGCAAGAACCGCAGCGTCCTCGCGGGCACGGGCACGTTCGTGGTCAAGATCGCCGCCGACGGCCACGAGATGGAAGGCCGATGCGGCTGGTATGACAGCGCCCTCGACGGCGTTTGGAGTTCGCGCTACGAATGGATGCGCGCCGCCGGATCGCCTTCCAGAGTATCGGAATGAGACGGCTCACCCAAGGCCTGATTCACGGTCTTACCGCTGCTTGGGCATCTGTGTCTTAGGCGGCTCAAGCTCAAGTGATTCCAGAAAGTCCAGAATCCTCCTCACATACGCAAGGGACCTCGGATTCGCATGACCGGTCTCCCAATTGGTCAGCGTATGGAGCGGCACACCCAATCGTGAAGCAGTTGCCACTTGGGTCAGACCGAGAGCCTTCCGCCGCTCCCGGAGCCGTTTTCCGAGAGTTGAACGGTTCAAATAATAGAGCTTTATCATTGGATTTATTGCACTTAGGCGAATTTGACAAAATGTTGCCGATACATGCCGGATTGTTGAGAGTCTGGAGCAGCGTGTCGGGCGCGCAGTCCTGTGCCAGTGCCGCTTTCGACGCCAATGCGGCCCCAAGCAAAATCGCTAGGCACAGCACGAAATGGATCAAACGGGGGAAGCAAATTGCGTTTCTCCCAATTCTCATGACTGACCAACTCCTTAATCGGCAGCTTATCCCAAGGAACACGATAACAACGTGCGGTTAGATACAATTAATCCGAAGGGTTGTCAACTCGTTCGCAGTGTTCAGTCACTTCTCAATCCTAATTTATGGCGGAAGTAGACGTCGTTCCTTAATCCACTCCAAAGTAGAACACTTCCCAAAGCAAACACGCGCGACCCATGTCGTTTCTTGCTTTGTGCTTATGCAAACCATTTTTAGGCTTGCTCTTGTAAATCTAGGCCGCTCACATTGTAAAAAGAGGCTGTTGACATAGTAAATTTCAGGGTGTATCGTCGTCCGCTGGCGGAATTGTGGAGTCTCTTGAGACAATAATCTTGCGTCCCATGAGGGGCGCGTGGGGGTTGGGATGATAGCGGCTGCGACAAAACAGGGAGCCGGGTTTTTGCTCGGCGAAATTGATGTGCAGGGGCTCATGACGCCCGAGCGGCTTACCGAGGAGCAACGGATGCTCCGGGAGACGACCCGCAAGTTCATTGAGAGTGAAGTCGTTCCCCGTCTGCCGGAACTCGAACAACTTAAACCCGAACTTTCCAAAGAACTTCTCCGCAAGGCCGCTGCGCTTGGGCTTTGCATGATTGATATCCCCGAGGAATACGGCGGACTCGGCCTCGATTTCATGAGTTCGATTCAGCCGCCGGAAATTTTGAATCGGGGCGGTGGCTTTCAGGTCGCGCATTCGGTGCAGACCGTCATCGGCATGTTGCCGATCCTTTATTTCGGCAGCGATGAGTTGAAACAGAAATATCTCCCGAAAATCGCGACGGCGGAATGGGTTTCGGCGTATGCGCTGACCGAGCCGGGGAGCGGTTCGGACGCGCTTGCAGCCAAGACGACCGCCAAACTGAGCGATGACGGAAAAGAGTGGATACTAAACGGCAGCAAGCAGTTCATTTCCAATGGTGGGTTCGCCGACATCTTCATCGTTTTTGCGAAGGTGGATGGACAGTTTTCGGCGTTTGTCGTCGAGCGGGATGAGCCGGGGTTCACGGTGGGCGCGGAAGAGCACAAGATGGGGATCAAGCAATCTTCGACGACGACGCTGGCGTTCAGCGATTGCCGGATTCCGAAGGATCGTTTGATCGGTGAGATCGGTTGGGGCGGGAAGATTGCGCTGAACGTTCTGAACGTCGGGCGGCTCAAGCTGGGCGTTGCGGCGGTCGGCGGATCGAAGGAAGCACTCGAAGTTTCAGTCAAGTATGCCAAACAGCGCGCGCAGTTCGGACAGGCTATCGCGAATTTCGGGATCATCCGCGAAAAGATCGCCGAGATGGCGTCGCGGATTTACGCCGCCGAGTCCACCATGCTCCGCACGACCGGGTCGGTGAATGAAACCGTCCACGCGGGCAAGGAATCGAGCGGTAGCGGCAGCGCGGCTCTGGCGAAAGTCATGATGGGCGCGCTTCGCGAGTTTAACGTCGAATGCGCGATTGAAAAAGTTCACGGGAGCGAGACGCTGGCCTACGTCGTGGACGAGGCCGTTCAAATCCACGGCGGTTACGGCTTCATTGAAGAGTATCCGGTGGCGCGTTTCTATCGCGATGCGCGGATCGCGCGACTTTACGAAGGCACGAACGAAATCAATCGGATGCAGATCGGCAGCGATATTTTGAAGCGGGTCGGCGCGGGACAGCTCACGCTCGATCCGGCGATTGAAAATGGGAGCGGCGATTTCGGTTCGCTGGCCGATGTCGCGAATCAAATCCGCCGCGCGAAATCCGCCGTCGCTCGGCTGATCAATCTCGTTGTCAAGCTTTCCGGCGGCGCAGCGTCGCGTCGGGGCGGCGATCAGGAATTGCTTCAGCGTTTGGCGGATATTCTGATCGCGATTTACGGAATGGAATCGGCGATGGGGCGCGCGCTTCAGGCACGCGAGGCGGGCAATGAAAACGCGGACGCCTTCGAATGGATGACGCGGGTTTACGCCGTCGGCGCGGGCGTTACGATCCTCCGATCAGCGCGCGAAGCGGTCATGTTGCTTAACGCTAATGGCGAGCACGATCATGAACGCGAGGCGATTGAAACGCTGGCGCTGACTGAGCCGGTTAACGTGATTGATCTGCGTCGCAAAGTTGCCGCCGTCCTCGTCGAGCGCGATGGAGAATGGTTTTAACGGAATTTTTTGAAACATTAAAACGAAGGAGCAGAGAACAGCATGAAGATTGTGGTTTCGATCAAGCAGACGTTCACGACCGAGGCGAGAATCGCCATCGAGAACGGCGCGATTTCCGACAAGGGGATCAAGTATATCGTCAATCCTTACGACGAATTTGCCGTCGAAGAGGCGATTAAAGTTCGCGAGGCGGGCAAGGCGACGGAAGTCATCGTCGTCACGATTGGCCCCGAGCGCGCGAATGAGGCGTTGCGTCAATGCCTCGCGATGGGAGCCGACACGGCTTATCGCGTGTGGGATGATTCGCTTGCGGTGGATTGCGGATGGGACCTCCATGCCGCCGTCCTCGCCAAGACGCTTGAGAAGTTGAAGCCGTGGGATGTGTTTCTTTCGGGCAAGGTTGCCGTGGATGACGGCGCGGGCAGCGTGGCGTGCCGCACGGCAGAATTACTCGGCATCCCGCAGATCAATGTTGTTTCTAAGGTGGATTTCGACGGCGGAAAAGTGACGGCCAAGCGCGAAATGGACGGCTTTCAAGAAGTCGTTGAAGCTCCGCTACCGGCGCTCATCACGGCGGATAAGAGCCTCAACACGCCGCGTTATCCGACGCTTCCGAACATCATGAAGGCGAAGAAGAAGCCGCTGACGGCGTGGACGCTCGCCGATATCGGTTTCACGGCTTCCGGAGCGAAGAGCCAGCGCTCGAGCATTGCGTTGCCCCCGGCAAAGTCGGGCGCGAAGATCGTCCCCGGCGAACCCGCCGAGGCCGCCGCCGCGCTGGCCGGATTGCTGCATACCGAAGCCAAGGTGTTCTAAGAAACGAATTTTTGAAATCACAAAAGGAATGGAAAGATCATGAGCCGAGTTTTGGTTTTTTGCGAAACGGATGAACATGGAATCCGCAAAGGTTCACGTCAAGCCTTGGGGGCGGCGCGCCGCATCCCGGGAGCGCAAGTTGAAGCGCTGATCATCGGCAAGAACGCCGGAGCGCACGCCGCTAAGCTTGGCGAACTGGGCGCGAAGAAGGCGATTGTTGTCGCTTGCGATCAGGATTACTCGACGGCGATCTGGACCGCCGCCGCGAATCAAGCCGTCGGGGCGGGCGATTGCATCGTCCTTGCGAGTCACACCGCCGTGACGAAGGATTTTGCGCCGCGATTGGCGGCTCGCCTTGGATGCGCCCATATCGCCGATGCGATTGAGATCACGGGTCAGGCTGGCGCTCTTGAGTTCCGCCGCCCGATTTACGCCGGAAAAGCATTCGAGCAGGTGAAGGTTTCCGAAGGGCGCGTCGTGGCGACGCTTCGCCCCAACGCGTTTGCCGAAGAGGCTGCCGCGGGCGGAACGGCGGAAGTTGTGAATCAAGCCGCGCCGAATCCCGAAGCCTCGCTGGCGACCGTCATCAAGGAAACGATCAAGGCCGCCTCCGATGAAATCGAACTGACCGAGGCGGATGTCATCGTCTCGGGCGGCATCGGCGTCGGCAGCGCGGAGGGATTCAATTTCCTAAAGCCGCTCTGCAAGGAACTGGGCGCGGCGCTGGGAGCCTCGCGCGCGGCGGTTCTTGCCGGATGGATCGCCCCGGATCATCAGGTCGGCCAGACGGGCAAAACCGTTTCGCCGCAACTTTACATTGCGTGCGGAATCAGCGGCGCGATTCAACACCGCGCGGGGATGAGTTCGTCGAAAGTCATCGTCGCGATCAACAAGGACCCTCAGGCTCCGATCTTTGAAATCGCCGATTACGGAATCGTCGGCGACCTCTTTCAGGTCGTTCCGCCGTTCCTTGAGGCGGTGAAGAAGATCAAGTCGAGCTAACGAAACGGACAAGCGTGAAATCGACGCTTGATCCTGAGTGATCTTGGGCACAATAATTCGGAAGGTGCTCTATGAACGCCACACTTCACGAATACACCGTTATTATTGAGCAGGACGAAGAGGGTTACTACGTCGCCGAAGTGCCCGAATTGCCCAGTTGCTACACTCAAGCCCGTTCACTTGATGAGTTGATGGAACGCGTTCGGGAAGTCATTGCATTGTGCGCCGAGCAACGCAATCCGAGCGAACCCAGTCTGCGCTTTGTTGGCGTCCAGCGGGTCTTGCTATGAGCAAGTTGCCCGCCGTCATGGGCAAAGAAGTCCTTCGCGCGCTGGAAAAGGCCGGATTCTCCGTTGATCGTCAGCGAGGGAGTCATCATTTTATGCGACATCCCGATGGCCGAACGGCAACAGTTCCGATTCACGCGGGTGAAACGCTGGGACCCGGCTTGCTGGCTAAGATATTACGCGATTCCGAAATCGAGCGGGACGCGTTCTTAAACCTGCTGCGTTGAATCTTGTGGTTAACTGGCTTGCCGAAATACGAGAAGACGTGCCAGAATCAAACGCAAGAGGTCGAGCTTCTTGACAGTTTCCGCGAAAGAACTTGGGATTGAAAAGCTGAGCGTGGATGAGCGGCTCGCGTTGATTGAAGATATTTGGGCGGGCATTTGCGCTGATCCAGCTGTTTCTTCCCTCACGTCTCTTCAGCGGGAAGAACTCCTGCGGCGCATCGCGGATGATGATGCTTTTCCTGATGAAGTGACTTCCTGGGAAGAGGTTCGCGCCGAAGCGAAGTCGCGTTTTGCTCTATGACGCATGAACTTGTTTTTCGATCTGCAGCGCGTGCGGAGTTCGATCATGCCGCCGATTGGTACGAATCCAAAAAGCCCGGTTTGGGGATATTGTTCACTGAGGAAATTCATTCACTCTTGCAAACGGCGGCGAAATTTCCAAATCGCTGTCCCATTGTATTAGCCGACGTCCGGAAGCTCGTGGCACGCAAGTTCCCCTTTTTCCATCTATTTTCGATTAAGGAATGAACCGGTGGTGGTACTGGCGGTATTTCATTCGCATCGCGATCCGCAAATTTGGCAGCGCCGCCCCTGATTAAGGAATGCAATTCGATGAATACCTCAAATGATGAAACTTTCAGCCGATATACCGACCTCGTGGACTTGGCGCGGCACAGCAAACAGTCGTTCGCGCGGCAGATTTC
>CAZPIK010000268.1:0-6280 GCA_964586185.1 uncultured Candidatus Sumerlaeota bacterium
GCAGGAATCGGCGATAGTCGCCATCCTCAACGAAACAGATATCCTGCGAGTCGGGCTTGTCGGCGAGGTGCAGCCCCAATTCGCGGGCGAGATTCCGCGCTTCGGATTTTGTGATTCCTCCGAGTGGCATGTGAAAATGACGCAACTGCGGCTGACGCAATTCAAAAAGATAATAGCTCTGATCCTTCGTCGAGTCGGCGGCGCGGAGAAGTTCCGCCCTCCCTTCGCCTTCGGGATGCCGAACGCGCGCGTAATGTCCCGTCGCGACTCCTTCGGCTCCAAACGCGCGGGCTTTTCCGAGCAGCGTTCCGAGCTTCAGCTTGCTGTTGCAGTTGACGCAAGGGTTGGGCGTCCTTCCGCCCAGATAATCCTGAATGAAGGGATCAATGACCGACTTGCGAAAATCAGTCTCGAAATCCATCGCGTGAAAAGGGAAATCAAATTCCTCGGCAACGCGTCGGGCGTCATTGGCGTCGGCGGGAGTGCAGCACGTTCCGATCTTTGCGTTGAGTTCGTCGCCGCAGCCCTGATAATGCCAGACGCGCATGTGGACGCCGACGACCTCCGCCCCCGCGCGACGCAACAGCACCGCCGCAAGCGAGGAATCCACCCCGCCGCTCATGGCGACAAGAATCTTCCGCCCGCGATAGTGCGAGAGATCAAGCATTTCAAACGCCGCCCTTCCAGCGACGCTCATATGATAATCGAACACCCGCAAACCGACAAGCCGAGTACCTTAAGCTGGCGCGCGGACGGGCCGTCGCGATGGGCGCTAAACTAAAAGGGCTTCGCTTCTTTTTTCGTCATCTTGAAATGACGCTCGCGGCTGTCGCGGATCGGTATCGGAATAATCTCCGCGAAAATATCGAGCGGCATCAGGAACCACGGCGGCGTCCGGAAATACTCAACGCGGTCAATTTTTTCGTAACCCTCTTTTTCCAGCGTGAAATCGTAATACCAATACCACTTGATCGGGATCGTGATCGGCGTGACCCCGCGCGGTTCGCCGAGCCACGTCACTTCAGCCTGCGGCGGATCGGACGTGATCGTCACGCGCGAACGGATGCATCCCGCGAGCGAACAGACCAATAGTCCCGTCGCCGCCAACTTCGCCATTATGCCTGCGCTCTTGATCATCGGGTCCTGCTTTCGGTCGCTACGCGGGATCGGGGAATTTCAAATCCAAAATCCCCTTTTGAATTTCGACGAGCCTCGCGATTCCGGTCTTCGCGAGCGCGATCATTTTCGCCGCTTCATCATCGCCAAAAGGATGCCCCTCGGCGGTGCCTTGGATTTCAACAAATTTACCCGAACCGGTCAAGACGACGTTCATATCCACTTCCGCGCGCGAATCCTCCAAATAGCACAGATCGAGCACCGGAACGCCCTCGACAATCCCGACGCTCGTCGCCGCGAGATAATCTTTCAAAAGTTGAATATTCAGTTTTCCCTCTTCGCGCAGACGACGCAGCGCCAGTCCGAGCGCAACGAACGAACCCGTAATCGCCGCCGTTCGCGTGCCGCCATCGGCCTGAATCACGTCGCAATCAAGTATCACCGTCCGCTCGCCGAAACGTTCCATCTCAAAGACCGACCGCAACGCGCGACCAATCAGCCGCTGAATTTCGTGGCTCCGTCCGCCGATCTTACCCTTCACACCGTCGCGCGGAATCCGTTGCGCCGAACTGCGCGGCAGCATGGCGTATTCGGCCGTTAGCCATCCTTTACCCGTCCCTTTAACGTGCGGCGGAACCGTGTTCTCGACCGTCGCCGTGCAAAGGACGCGCGTCTTTCCGATCTCAATCAGCGCGGAACCCTCGGCGTAATCCATGCACTGAACGTCCACCTTCACGGGGCGGAGCTGGTCGGGCGATCTTCCATCAACTCGGATCAAGGGTTTCGTCCTTTGCCATAATGCGCGCGAAAGCATTTAAGGCGGGTCATCTTGATCGTTTGAAAGTATGGCGTCAAGCGGGGATCGGATTGCCGAATTGCCTCATTGATTCGCGACCGCGCTGTCCGTATAGTGTCCGGGTCATCTTATCATTGAAAGGAATCGTTCGATGGAAGGTCAAAGCAACTCACAATATACACGCCGGGATTTCGGCAAACTTGGCGCGGCGGCAGGATTCTCGATCCTGACCGGACTCTCCCGTTCGGCGCGCGGACAGGCCAATTCCGAAACCTTGAAGGCCGGACTTCTCGGCTGCGGCGGACGCGGCACGGGCGCGGCGGAGCAGTTCCTCGAAGGAAATGAAAACGTCCAAATCATTGCCCTCGCCGACCTCTTCAAAGACAAGGTGGATCATGCCCGCAAGGAGCTGACGGAAAACCCCAATGGCAAAGTCCGCAGCAAAGTCGCCATCAATGACGACCATTGTTTTGTTGGACTCGACGCTTACAAAAAAATCATGGAGACCGATATAGACATCATCCTCATCGGAACGGTTCCTTACGGCAAACCGGAGCAAATGGAAGCCGCCGTCGCCGCTAAGAAACACGTCTTCATGGAAAAACCGATCGCCGTGGATCCCGTGGGAGTCCGGCGTTTCGTCGCGGCCTGCAAGCAGCATCAAGAACTCGGCCTTACCTTCGTCGCGGGAACGCAGCGCCGCCATCAAAAGGAATATGTCGAGACGATTGACAAAATTCACAACGGCGAGATTGGCGACGTCCTGGCCCTACGCGCGTATTGGTGCGGGGAACTCCCCTGGGTTCGCGAACGGCAGGAAGGTTGGAGCGATATGGAGTATCGCGTCCGCAATTGGATCAACTACTGCTGGACTTCCGGCGATAACATCGTTGAGCAGCATGTTCACAACCTCGACGTTTGTAACTGGGTGATGAACGATCACCCCGTAAGCGTCATGGCTTCGGGCGGACGTAACTGGAAACCCGCGCTCGAAAAATACGGCGACCTCTACGATCACTTCTCCTGCGACTACGAATACGGCAACGGCGTTCACATGATGAGCATGTCGCGCCATTGGGACGGATGCGATCAAGCGGTTTTCGAGGAAGCCGTCGGCACGAAGGGGAAGAGCAACTGCCACGACAAAGCCAAGCCCGGCAAAAATGCTTACATCCAAGAGCACATTAACCTCGTGAACAGCATCACCAACATGGATAAGAAATATCACGAGGGGGTGCAGGTCGCTGAGAGCACGCTCACCGCGATCATGGGTCGTATGTCGGCCTATACGGGCAAGAAAGTCACATGGGATGAAGCGATGGCCTCCGATCTCAGCATCATTCCCGATCCGCTGAACTTCGAAGCCAAGGTTCCGGTTTGGTCGGTCCCCGTGCCAGTCAATCCGAAGAAGATTCGGTAGAGCCGCGTATCATTTTGTGATGTAGAAAACTGCGAAGCGTTTCCGAATGACAGGAAACGCTTTGCTTTTTGCTGCCAAACTAGCGGCACAATCCAGCGCCAACGGCGCGGATTTATAGTAGCCTAGGGCAGCGCCCTAGGTTAGGGATCGCCGTAATTTCAAGGGCTGAAAGCCCGATCCATCCCCATGCCGCAATCGCTCGATAAAGTCCTCATTCACCTTGTTTTTAGCACGAAGGATCGTCATCCCTCTTTTGATCGTCCTCTGCTTCCTGATCTTCACTCTTACCTTGCAACGGTCGCGCGCAACGCGGGGATGCGAATGCCCACGCGTTGGCGGAACGGCGGATCACATTCATCTCGCGATTCGACTATCAAGAACCGTGACAGTTGCGGCGTTGGTTGAGAAATTGAAAACGTCGTCGTCGAAATGGCTCAAAGCGCAATCGCCAAAGCTGTCCACTTTTGCATGGCAACGGGGTTATGGCGTATTTTCCGTTTCACCTACGCATTTAGATGCATTGATGAAATACATCGACAATCAGGAGAAGCACCATCAATCGCGGAAATACGAAGATGAATTTCGCGCACTCCTCAAGAAATGCGGGGTGGTCTATGACGAACGCTACGTTTGGGATTAAACTTATAGCTCGGGCTTTCAGCCCTCGATTCTAATTGGGCCATTCCGAACCTAGGGCGTTGCCCTAGGCTACTATGAAACGCGCCATCGGCGCTGAAAAAATGTCGAGCGCGTATGCTCATGTTTGCATTTCCGTACCCAAGGCGTTGCCCTAGGCTACTATGAAACGCGCCATCGGCGCTGAAAACTTACAGACGCGTATGCTCAGGTGCGCGTTTCTTTTTGCCGCTTCTCGACGACCAACGCGTAGGGGAGATAGTTATTCGGGATCTCCGGCTGGTCGCCGCCGATGCGATAGAGCGTCGGCCTTAAGCCATGGGGCGGATCGAGAAGCCGCGTCCGAAGCGTTTTCACCGTGTAAAAGCGACCGAAGCGATTGCGGTGTCCATCCACGCGGCGTATGACGGCATCGGGATCGAACGTGATATCGAGAGCATATTCCGAAGGATCGCAGATGTTTGTCGGTTCCGGAGCGAAGTAAAGCGGGAGGATGCAAACGCGTCCGCCCGGCCGGAGCACACGCGCGGCTTCTCGAATAAATCGAGAGTCGCCGTCGCCTTCAAAATGATCTATGGAACAATGCAGGGTCATCGCGTCCACCGAAGCGTCAGGCAGCGGAATGGATTCGGCGCGCGAGCCAATCTGGTTGCCATGGATTCCCGCCGCATATCCCGGATCGAGGGCGTAGGCCGTCGCCGCATGCTCGCGCTGGACGTATCGCGCAAAGGGCGATTGCGCTCCGCCGATATCGAGCAACGTTCCACCTTCAGGAAGCCGGATAAGCTCCTGCGAAACAAAATGTTCGAGCATTTTTTGATCGAGCAAATCGGGTCCCATGTAATTCACGTAGCTCTCGGCGTAACCGCACAACGATTTGAATTCGCGAAACGCGGCTGCAGAAAGAGGATAAATGGAGAAAATGTCCGCGAACTCGCGCTCGATTTGCGAGCGGATTTCGCTCGAAGTCGAATCGGGATAGCCCGTGGGGGCAAAGGGATGAAGCAGACGAAAGAGCGTGGGCGCAAAACGGCGAATCATGCGGACGACTTACCCGCCGCGGATTTATGCGTCAGCGATTTAGCGATGATGAGCCGTTGAATTTGCGTCGCGCCTTCGTAGATTTGCGTAACCTTGGCGTCGCGCATCAGTTTTTCCACCGGATACTCGCGCATGTAACCGTATCCGCCGAAGACTTGCACGGCGTCGGTCGTCACTTTCATGCAGGTGTCGGCGGCGAGAGTCTTGGCGCGCGCGGCTTCCACGCGATTATCCAATCCCTGATCGGCACGCCAAGCGGCCTCATAGGTCAGGTGTCGCGAAGCTTGGATCGCCATGTCCATATCGGCCAGCATAAAACCGATGCCCTGATGCTCGATGATCGGCACGCCCATCGTCTCGCGTTCGTTCGCATAAGCCGCCGCGAGTTCGAGCGCTCGGCGGGCAATGCCGACGGCCGTGATCGAGATCGTCGGACGCGAGCGATTAAAAACTTCCATCGCGAGCTTGAACCCCGCGCCCTCGCCGCCGACGACTTCGCTTGCTTCGGCTCTTACGGCGTCAAAAGAAATGGTCGCGACGTGCGCCGCCGCCTGTCCCATTTTCTTTTCCGGCGGACCGACCCGAATTCCCGCGCGATCCGAAGGAATAAAAA
This sequence comes from uncultured Candidatus Sumerlaeota bacterium, assembly GCA_964586185.1. Classification (GTDB taxonomy): domain Bacteria; phylum Sumerlaeota; class Sumerlaeia; order MVZB01; family JAJFLK01; genus CAZPIK01. The sequence continues at coordinate 5,623 of CAZPIK010000268.1, forward strand.
ACGCGCTGATCCCCCGATAGCCCGCCGATGGATCGGTGACCGCGAATACGAGAAACCAAGACGCCTCGGGGCCAGCCGTAATGAAGCATTTGCTTCCGCTGATCTCATACGCGTCGCCGATTTTCCGCGCGCTAGTCCGAATTTTCTGCACGTCCGATCCAGCTCCCGGTTCGGTCAGCGCATAGGCGAGGAGCTTGCGTTCGGCAATGGCGCGACCCAAAAAAGTCCTTTTCTGCTCTTCACTTCCCGCCAGCAAAAGGCCGAGGGCGGGAATATTGCTAATGGTGAGGGCGAGAGCGATCCCCGCGCAACCCCATGCAAGCTCTTCCGTGATGAGGCATTCATTGACGAGCGATTGTCCACCGCCCCCCAGTTCCATCGGAGCATTGGCGTACATGAGTCCCGCGTCGAAGGCCTTTTGGACAATCGGCCAGGGGAATTCACCCGATTGATCATAATGTTCGGCAAGGGGCGCGATCTCACGCGCTGAAAAATCTCGCGCGAGCGATTGAACCGCCCGTTGCTCCGATGTCCAGCCGAATTCCATCTCTTGGGCCTCTTTCTTATCTCCATCACGCGCAAATTAAGACGCTACCATAGGATCTATGCGATGGAAAGAATAGACGCAGGAAGGATGGGAATTGACGTTGCACGAAAA
>CAZPIK010000269.1:0-6264 GCA_964586185.1 uncultured Candidatus Sumerlaeota bacterium
ATTGCGGGGACGTTGGAAAATTGGCGGGGGCTTCAATGGGACGGCAATATACGGGTTTCGGATTTTACGTGTCCCATCGAACATGAAGGGACAGCGGGCATGTTTCGTTCACCGGAAATTAAGCTGGCCGTGACGGAAGATCGCCTGGGTGTGTTGGAGGCCAACGGCGAATGGAACGGCGTAGCGGTTAAAATGAAGGGTGAGTTTGGAGTTAATGAAGGCATGGCGACAGTTAATCTCGACGGACCGATGAGTGGATTTAAGGCTTGTCTTGCCCATCAATTCCGTCATTTCATCGTAGATGGTTCGGCTTCGATCGAACATCAACTGACCTTGCGCCGAACGGATGTGGATAAGCGTCCTGCGCGAACTTTTGCGGATTTGATCGCCGATGAGCAGGACGGAACAACCCGGACGAGGAGCCTCCGGGATGATTGGGTTATGGGGGGGAAAGGTAAGATTGATCTTCGCGGGATTGAGATGACGCATGAAAAGATGCCGACGCGGATTTACGACGCGTGGGGAGAATTACGATATGATATGAATCATCTCTGGAGCGAAACTCCTGTGCGCGTTCGGCCGGGCGATCACGCCGACGACACCCGCGCTCAGCTTGAAGTTGTATTCGGTCGGGACGGACAGCCGACGATTCTAAAAGGCAAAGTCACGGGAGCGGGAGTGAATCTGGATGATTGGCTCGCCGATTGGAAAAAGGGACCGCCGCCGCCCGAACCCGAAATCGAGCAGAAGGACTTGGTGATTGATCTCGATGTTGAGGTTGACCAAGTTCGGCTCAAGGGATTGGAGGGAAAACGGCTCACGGGTCGGTTGGTTGTCACCGATTTCAACACCCGGAGAACGGAACTGGTATGGGAAAACGCCCGCGCGGAAGCCAAACAAGGTTGGGTCGTCGTCAGCGGAAAATTCGATCATAGTCCGCGGAGCCATTATCTTCGCTATGATATTGAGGCCGAAAAAATGGACGTCGCCGATGTCCTAAAGGCTTTTGCCAAGTTGGATGCGAAGGGCGGCTTGGCATCGGGGGTGGTGACCGGAAAGCTTACGATCAGCAAAGAAGGGACTACGGCAACGCCCTTCAATGGAAAAGGGTCGTTTCTGGTCGAGGATAGTCGTTTTGCGAGCAATGCCATTTTTGGCGGATTGGGCAAGGCGCTTGGGTTGGAATCGTTGTTCACGGACATTTCTTTTCCTAGGATAGTCGGAGAGTTCGACGTGGATGGAGGGGTGATACGGATTCCCAGCGAGCGACCCGTGCTTCTGGAGAATCCTTCGATGATTCATCCATTGACTATCAAAGCGCATGGCGCGCTCGGTCCGGAACGTGCGCTCGATTTGCATATTCGACTGCAATTCTTCCAACGGGTGGGAAATATCCCGGTCGTCGGTAAGGTGTGGGATATCGTGAATGGTTTAACTGGGAGTATCCTCAGGTACAGCGTCAAAGGAACATTGGATGAACCCAACGTTTCGGTTCTTCCGTAATTCATAGGACAGGCGTCTCGCCTGTCCTACTCTTTATCATCAAATTGTTTTGCTGACGCGAAGCGATTGGATTTCGTCCGCGCTGAAGCCGATTTCAGAGAGGATCGCATCGGTTTCCGCTCCTCCGTTTCGTCCGGCGTGGCGATACTCTGGAGCCGTTGAAGAGTATTTGTTCGGGTGGGCGAACTGACGAACTTTTTTTCCTCCTGCGCTTTCCATTTCGACGACCATGCCGCGCGCTTTGATCTGCGGGTGATCGCTCATTTCTTTCAAGGTGAGCACGGGTTCAACGCAGGCGTCACGGTGGGCGAAGACTTCGGACCACTCGGCGAAAGTTTTCGATGCGATGATCTCGGTCACGATTCGCTTGGCTTCTTGCTTGTTAGGAATCGTGTACATGCTTGTCGAGGGATTGGGAGCGAGTTCCGGTTTGCCGATACCCTGCAGGAAATCGGCGAGAAATTTTGGTTCTAATCCGCCGACGCTTAAGTATCGTCCGTCTTTTGTTGCGTAGCAGTCGTAGAGTGATCCGCCGTTCAGAAGCTCAGTTTCGTATCCGGGGACGACTCCGTAGCGAGTAAACGCGGAACCGCTGATCGCGTTCAGTGCAATGGAGCCATCGAGCATGGCGATATCCACGTGCTGTCCCTCGCCTGTTTTATCGCGGTGATAAAGTGCGGCCAAGAGTCCCACGACCATATTGTAAGAACCCGCGCAAAGATCGGCGATTTGTATGCCGCAGGGCGAGGGACCCACTTCCTTCCTGCCGGAATAGGAGAGGATGCCGGAGATCGCGAGGTAATTGAGATCGTGTCCGGCGCGATCGCGATAAGGGCCGTCCTGTCCGTAACCCGTGAGCGAACAGTAAATTATCTTCGGATTGACCTTCTTGGCGGCTTCGTAATCCCAGCCGAGTCGAGCCATGACGCCGGGACGAAATTGCTCAACCAGCGCATCGGAGCGCTCGATCAATCGGCGAACGATTTCGGCACTGGCGGGGTCTTTCATGTTTAGAGTTAGGCTCCGCTTGTTGCGGCAAAGCATGAGGTCAATCGGATTGGGTTCGCCGTCGGGCATGTCGGCGCGGAGACTGCCGGATCCGGGAGCGACGACGCGCGTTACCTCGGCACCCAGATCGGCGAGCATCATCGTGCCGTAAGGTCCCGGCAGGAGGGTCGAGAAATCGAGGACTTTGAGTCCCTTGAGCGGTCCGGTCATGGCGAGGTCTCCTTCGCCCGCCCATGAAACACGATTGGAGTTGGCGATGAAAGCAATATCGTAATTTGTGATGCCATGATTTTATGGGATTGATGCGACGAATGGAGATTGATGATGAACTCCTGTAAAGTTGTTCAACTGTAGAATACAATTAAGGAAAGGTACCGTGCATGCGATTAGCAAAACTTCGAAAAATTGTCGGCGCGCTTACAATGTGTGCCACTTTGGGAGTCACAACCGGCACCCTGTCACAAGGAGAAGTCATTAAGGTTTGGCCGGGGCCGCCGCCGGGTTCGGAGGATTGGGCCGCGAAACGGAGTGAATCGGAGATCATGTCCAATGGTCTCAAGGTGATACATAACGTTGTCGAACCGACGTTAACGCCTTTCCTGCCTGATCCGTCGAAGGCGAACGGAACGGCGGTCATTATTTGTCCGGGTGGTGGGTTTAGGATTCTTGCGTTCCAGCACGAAGGCGTACAGGTCGCGCAGTGGCTGAGCGAACGCGGCGTCGCGGCGTTTGTTCTGAAGTATCGATTGGTAGATACCGGAGTCACGGAGGACGATTTGCGGAAAGGTATGTCCAAGCTGATGGCTGGAATCGGCAAAGCGGATGATATGGACAAATATGCGGGTCTGAAAGACGATCCCGAAACAATGCAGGTCGTGCCTCTCGCGGTCGCGGATGGCAAACAGGCAATCAAGCTCGTCCGCAGCCGAGCCGCCGAATGGAACATCGCGCCCGACCGAATCGGAATCATGGGATTCTCTGCGGGTGCCGGAGTGACGACCGGCGTCGTGCTCGAATGCGACGCGGAGTCCCGGCCGAATTTCGCGGCTCCGATTTACGGCGGCATTCTGTCTGGTAGGACGGTCGCGCCCGACGCACCACCGCTCTTCGTTCTTGCTGCGAATGACGATCTGCTTGCCGGGTCGAGCATCGGAATCGCGACGCGTTGGAAGGAAGCTAAGCGTCCCGTCGAATTGCACATCTACGCCAAGGGTGGTCACGGTTTCGGAATGAAGAAGCAGAATCTGCCGGTAGATCACTGGATCGAACGATTCGGTGAGTGGTTGGATTATTTGGGGTACTTGAAACCGGCGGAGAGTGTTGCATCCACGGCGAAATAAACGAGTAATTGGGCGATCCGAGCGATGTCATGTCACTCACGAATTTTTTTACAGCGGTCGCGATTCATTTGCTGGTGCCATTGCTCGGAGTAGTCGCTTACCTCATGCTCTGCCTTAAGATGTCGCTATCACAGATTCCATCGCCGCCATATTTCTCATGGTTCATACTGTTCGGCACGTTCGGTGGCTGGTTGCTCGTGGTTCTTACCGAAATATTTTGGAAGTGGTCAGGCATGGCCTCGATTGGCCTATTTGGCTTGGTGCTGGTCGCTCCTTTCGTGACTTCGGCCCTGTCTGTTAGTTTGCGCGGGCGTCGGAAGGTGTCATGGTTTCATTGGGGCGCGTTTGTCGCGTCTGTCGGTTACAGCGGATTGATGTTTGCCTTGCTTGCTGTTTGGATTCTTGTGAGTTTGCGATGAGAACGCACCTCGAATTTCGATCAAACTCCTTTCCAGCCGAGCCTGATGAGGCAGACCGTGTGAATCCGGAGCGGTGGGGAAAGTCGCTGGCCGACTATCTTCGCGCCGAGTTCAATTCGAGAAATCTTCCAGGCGGTGAGCCTTCCGCTGAAGATTGGGGCTGGGTAGTCCCGCTCGACAACGATCTGTTTTCACTTTGGGTGGGCTGCGGGAAATACGACGAATACGAAGACGGTTTTCTATGTGTAATAGAGCCAAGCAAACCGAGCATACGGAGTATTCGCAAACTGTTTCGCAAGATTGACACTACGCAACGCGTCGCCGAGGTCGCGGCGGCATTGGAGGCCGCGCTGCGAGCGCATCCGGGCGTCCGAGACTTGAAGTGGTGGGGCGAGGAGGACGTGAGTATCTAACTATTTGTTGAATTATGCTCCGACTGGACAGACAAAAAAAGGTACGCGATTCCTTTTCTGCACCCCATTTCCGCCGCCCCCATTCGGGGCTTGGATTTTTTATGTTCGCGTTATCCAGCGTTCGCTACGCTCACGCTTCGCTTTATTTCGCCACCCCCATTCGGGGCTGAATATCGGAACGTAAAGAAGCGGGTGAGGACACCCGCGCTCCCGGAAAGAATCATTGGTTGGGATCGTGCTTTTAGAAATTGTGAAGGATTTAGGTGTTCGGGAGGGTAGGATGCTCGCATGGGTGATCATCCGATTTGGGGCAATTTTCTTATTCGGCACGATTGGAGAATCTGGAACTCCCGATGGAGCCGCAAGCCGTTCTTCTGGATCGTGCTGGCGTTGGCATCCATTCAGTTTATCGTTTGCCTATGGATGTTGTTGCTGAAAAGCGAGCGCGAGGACGAGATTGATTTTCTGCTCCCCTACTTCACGGCCTACCACGGAATGATCTATTTTGTCGCGCCGTTTCTGGCGTTACACTATGTCGTTTCGCAGAAAATAAGAACACGCGTGGAGGAATTGCGCATTACCCCCGTTCCCGACTCGCATATTTATTGGTGGCTTTGGGTCCGATGTTTTGCACCGGTATTTTTTGTAATCATGGGGCTTTACCTTCCGATGCTGGGTGGAAGCCAGTGGCTTCTCGGATTTGATCCCATCGTCCAATTCTCTGGCCGAGATATGTCAGGCCGAGAAGTGTACTTTATCGCGGGCGAATTGATTTGCGATGCGCTGCTTCTAGGACTGATCTTTATGCCGTGGATCAACAGCCGTCACGCAAGGCGCGGAATTTGGTTGGCCGCCGCGATGCTCATGCTGGGGTTCGGCTTGGGAAGCGCCGCCTTTCCTAAATCGCTAAATAATTTCACGACCCGAATGTTCTCAATTTCGAAGCCGGATGTAACCTTCGAAGACAATTTCGCTATAACACAAACGTCGGCGACCGTAACATCGGGATCATGGAGCGTTGTTGACGATTCGGGGATGAATTCGACAACGATCCAAACGTCGGTTACCGCAACATCGGGAGCATTGACCATTATTGACGATTCAGGGAGGAATTCGACGACGATCCAAATCGCACCGGGACCTAAGAAAGTCGATTTTGGCGGCGACACGTCAAGCCCTCTTACGAATCACTACATGGTTTTCGCCACATCGTATGCCCACTGGCATCCGCTGATTACGATCCTCTATTTCTTTATTTCAATCGGGTGGAATTCGGCCTTGGCGGTCTGGCTGGGGTTACGATACGGACGGATGACGCCGCAATCGCTTGGAATTCTGCTTCTCGGCGGTCCGATTGCAGAGTGGTGCGCGCAACAAATCGTCATCGCCGTCCAATTTGGGACGGAATGGAAGATCGTCGCGTTTTATGAACCGTTCACGCTCTGCTGGATGATGCTGGTTTTTTATTCGCTGTCGTTCGGGGCGTTTTGGATGGCGGTCAAATGGAACCTGATGATCGCGCTAGGACGGCGGAAGCTGGGACAGGATTAATTTTCAACCGCCGATGTACGCCGATAAACG
>CAZPIK010000270.1:0-6248 GCA_964586185.1 uncultured Candidatus Sumerlaeota bacterium
CACGCCTCTCCTAAACTCGTCTGACGAATTGGATCGTGCCATCGCCAAACTCCCACGATGGGAAAGGACGCTCTTTCGTTCCCGCCTGATCGTCTGCGAGTTTTGCGACACCGCCGATTCCGACGGTATCTATCGCAAATACTCGGCGATCAAAATCGGCAACGAGATCATTCCGCGCCACGTGCTCTTCAGCCGGGATTGGCTCACGAAAACCCCCGACCTTGTGGATGCATCCCGAATCGCGGAGGAACATGAGTTTTTGGAAAACTTTCCGCACGCCGATTTGCTGGTCGGATTGTTTGAACGCGCGGGACTCGATTACGGCCGGATTGATTATGGATTCAAGGATGGGAACATTCAGGTCTGGGAGATTAACAGCAACCCCGTGATCGTTCCCGCACCTAAACGACTCGCGGCGGAACGCATGGCGGGACAATCGCGTTCCGCCGAACGGATCGTTTTGGCATGGGAAAAACTTATTGCCGACGCTCCATCTGCATTCCCAAAGTTTCATATGCCAATATCGGAGACACCTTTTCTCGTTTTTCATCGGCTCATGAGTCGTGGGTACAACAGGTATCGTCAATAGTTTGCGATTGCCGCGATTCGACCGGATGCGCAAGATCAAGGTGGAGGGTGAATTGCATGACTGCACAAGAGGCTACTGCTGACGTATTTGTTCGAGCCTTTAAGTCGCTGCCCAAAGCGCAACGTGGACTGATCCTTGCACGAATCGCCGAAGATAATTCCCTCCGACGCGATCTGGCCGACCTTGCTGTCTTTGCGAAAAGATAAATCCAACTATCGTGCAAAGTGACTTACCAGCCGTATTTCCTGCACATCCTTATCATCCCTGTTTGTTTTCTTTGCCCAGAAACTCCAGTACAGCCTTCATAAAATCGGGCAGGTCGGGCGGGCGGCGGGCGGTGATGAAATGCCGATCCGTGACGGCCGATTCATCCACCCACGTGACACCCGCATTTTCCATATCGTCGCGAATGCCGGGCGTGCTCGTCGCGCGGACGCCCTTCAAAATTTTCGCCGAAATCGGAATCCATCCCGCGTGACAGATGAACGCGATCATTTTGCCTTTCGTGTGAAAATCGCGCGTGAGTTTCAGCACATGCGGATCGCGGCGAAGCTTATCGGGCATAAACCCGCCCGGAATGACCAGCCCCGTGAAATCGCTCTCCTTCATGTCGGCAATCGCCGCGTCGGATTTGCAGGGGTAGCCGTGCTTGCCCGCATAAATTGATCCTCCCGCAGGTCCCGCGACCACAACCTTGGCTCCTGCTTCCTCAAGACGCAGTTTCGGATACCAAAGCTCCAAATCCTCATAAACGTCGTCCACGAAAATCAGGATGCGATGATGCGATAGATTCATGCGATGCTCCTTCACAAGTCATTTTCCGAAATGCGATTCGACCGTCCGCTTGAGATCGTGCAACGAGGCAAGCAACGCGTCGTTCGGATACCGCTTCAATTGCGCTTCCGTATGCGTGCCGTTCGTCACGCCTAAATTGAGTCCGCATCCGGCGTTGCGTCCTGAAAGCAAATCCGACGGCGTGTCGCCGATATTGACGACGCGACTCACGTTCTCGACTCCGGTGATCGCCATCGCGCGTTGGATCATATAGGGAGCCGGGCGTCCCTTGGAAACTTCATCGCTCGTGATCGAGGCTTGGATCAGGCTCTTGGAATTTCCGATGTATCGTTCGTCAAGACCGTGATGCCAATTGAGCTTCCTCAAGATGATATTCGTGACCTTACGATAAAAACCCGTCGTCAAAACGATTGGTATTCCGGCCTTATAGAGCCAATCGAAGCAATCCATCGCTCCTTCGGCGGGTTCGACCGGCTTGTTCTCGTAGTGGGTTTCCAAAATAAATTTGAATGTGTCGTACGATTCATTCACGCGGCGGGCGTATTCAGCGTGGCCTTCGCCGAGTTGCTCCTTAAGTAGAGTTTCAAAAACAAGCTTCTTCGACCAACCCATCATCCCCAGCACTTGTTCGGAAGTGACTTTGACGCCGCTCTCCTTGCACGCCTTCAAAAAACAATCTTCGACCTCATTCCGGTCGCGGACGGTCGTTCCAGCCATGTCAAAAATCATGAGATCGAAGAGCGGCATGAGTGCGGAAAATCCTTTCGCTCCCCCTTTTCCCAAATCAGGCCGGAGAGGATCAAGGGGAATCAGATATCCTAGAGGCAAGGAACACAAACTAACTTATGTTTTGATCTATTTATTCTTTGCGCTCTTCGCGTTCTTTGCGGTTAAGTATTCTGCTTTCTAAGTGTGCAGAGTGTGCGTGAAAGGAACGCCGAACTTATGAGCGGACAAGGTCAAACATCGCGTCGCGGGATCGCCTGCGCGGGCAATTGGATCGTGGATCACGTCAAGATCGTGGACGTCTGGCCCGGCATTGGCTACCTCTCGAACATCCAAGCCGAAGAGCGCGGAACGGGCGGCGCGCCGTTCAACGTCCTCATGGACATCGCAAAAATGGTTCCCGGTTTTCCGCTCGATGCCATTGGCCTCGTCGGTGACGACGCCGACGGACAGTGGATCATGGATTTGATCCGACCTCTTGCGCGCGATAGGTCGGGACTCGTAGTCGCTAAAGGCGAACACACGAGTTACACCGACGTCATGACGATTCAATCGACAGGTCAGCGAACGTTCTTTCACATGCGCGGCGCGAACGCCAAGTTCGACGTGGATCATGTGGACGTCGCAAAGATTCAGGCCAAAATTTTCCATCTTGGATATATGTTCCTCCTCGACGCGCTCGATGCCCGCGATCCGGAGTTCGGCAGCCGCGCGGCTCGCTTGCTCAAGAAATGCTCCGATGCGGGAATCATCACTTCGATTGACATGGTCAGCGCCGAGGAGGGGCGATACGCCGAGGTCGTATTGCCCGCGCTCAAGCAGACCGATTACTGCATCATCAATGAATTGGAAGCGCAGGCCGTGACCGGATTCAAAACCCGCGACGAAAAGGGCGCGCCGATTTGGGACGCAATCGAACGCGCCGCGAAGAAAATACCCGATTTCGGCGTTCGTCGGAATGCGACGATCCATTTTCCCGAGGGCGGCGTGTCGCTCGATGTCTCGACTGGAAAACTGCACAGCATCAAGTCGGTCAAACTTCCCGAAGGATTCATCAAAGGAACCGCAGGCGCGGGCGACGCCTTCTGCGCAGGGATGCTGCTCGGACTTCACGAAGGCTGGGACCTCACGCGCTGCCTTGAAACCGCGCACGCGTCGGCAATTGCCTCGTTGCGTCATCCAACCTGCACGCAAGGAATGGAATCTCTTGAAGCCGTGTTATCACTCAAACAAAGTATTGAGTAGTCCATGGGAGCGCCGACGCCCTTGTCTCTCTTGCGCGTAGGGACATGCGCGCACCCAGAGAACTCCCTGTTCGTGAAACTTAGTGGCTTGGAGTCTTTGTGCTTGGACTTCCCACTAACGGAATCGTAAACCAAAACGTGCTTCCGACTCCAACCTCGCTCTCGACACCTATTTCTCCGCCATGCGCCTCGACGGCTAATTTGCAGAATGTAAGCCCAAGGCCCGTCGAAAATTTTCGGTTTTCTTCGCGACATTGAACTTGGCCGAACTTCTCGAAAATTTTCTCGCGATACTCGACCGGAATGCCGGGTCCGCGATCGGCAATAGTGAACCGCGCCACCGTGCCGTTCTTTTCGGCTCGAAGCGCGACGGGGACTTCGGGTCTTGAAAACTTGATCGCGTTGCCGAGCAGATTTTGGATCACACGTCGAAGCAATTCGGGATCGCAGGTCAGGCTTAAATCTTTCGGATTCGTCTCCAGTGAAATGGGATTGCGCTTCGCGAGCGCACCGAGCGACTCCACTGCCGTGCGCATGGCGTTCCCAATCTCGACCGCTTCCGGTTGAATCGGCATTTGATTCGATTCCATCCGACTGACGTCAAGCAGGTCATTAATCAAGTCAATCAAAGTCTTGGAGGAATTCATCGCGCGATCCACGAGCTCAATTCCGTCGAGACCGAGCGGATCGGCTTTGGTGCGCTTGAGGAGGTTCAGAAAACCGGTCACCCCGGTCATCGGAGTGCGCAGGTCATGAACGATCATGTGGACAAGTCCGTCGCGCAGTTTCTCAAGCTCGCGTTGTTGATCGAGGCTCTCCTGCAAACTTCGGTTCCGCTCCTCAAGCGTTTCGGTCAGCCTCTTAATCTGCACATGCGCGTGAATTCGCGCGCGAACTTCGGCCATTTGATACGGCTTGGTGATGTAATCGGCTCCTCCCAATTTGAAGCCCTCAATCTTATCGCCGATTTCATCGAGCGAGGTTAGAAAGAGGACGGGAATCTCGCGGAGTTCGGGGTCGGCTTTCAATTGGCGGCAAACTTCAAAGCCGCTTAGATCGGGCATTATCACGTCCAACAGAATCAGATCGAGCGGAATGGCATTTGCGATCTTGAGCGCGCTTTGGCCGTCACGCGCGACGCTGATTCGGTATTCCCCGCGCAGTCCGTCCACGAGAATGTCAATGGCGTCGCTTGAGTCATCCACGATCAAGATTCGGGGTTGACTTGAAGTTGCATCGGACGGCGACAAGACTTCCGAAATTCCCGCAGGCGCTTGTCCTCTTTCAAACGTCGGATGGGCCAAAATGGAATCGAATTGCGACCAAAGCTTATCCGACGCGCCTTCGGGAAATCGGCGGAGCAGCTCGCGATAATCGTCCAAATGATCCAGCAACGTTTGCGCAATGCGCGGATCGTACTTCGTTCCGATTTCACTCCGTAGCGCCTCAATCGCTTGATCGAGAGGCATCGCGGGGCGGTGAGGCCGAACGGAAATCATCGAATCCAGTCCGTCAATCACCGCCGTGATCCGTCCCTCAATGGGAATCGCCTCGCCGACAAGTCCCTCGGGATAACCTTTGCCGTCCCATCGTTCGTGGTGCGTGAGCGCGATCAGCGCCGCGAGTTTTCGAAACGGCGAATTCGACCGTTCAAGAATCCTCGCGCCGATTTTGGGATGGGAACGGACGACCGCCATTTCTTCCTCAGTCAATGCGCCGGGCTTCTGCAATATCGGATCGGGTATTCCGAGATATCCAATGTCATGGAGTGTGGCCGCGCGGAGTATTTGGCTGCACGGTTCATCTTCGATACCAAGCCGCGAAGCGAGCTGTGCCGCGCCCCAACCGACTCGAAGAACATGCGATAAATATTCGGAGTTGCGTAATTCGGCAGCCATCGCTAATCGAAAGATCGTCTCCGATGGATTGGTTGATTCCGCATGTACAGGCGATCGCGAGACGACTCGACCGGATCGGGTTTGAGCCTGCAAAATCGTCCGAATGCGCTGCCGAACGTTGGGCATGTCGAGCGGTTTGATCAGGTAATCCACGCCGCCCGATTGGAACGCTTGGGTCCGGCTTTCGACCTCATCGAGCGCCGAAAGAAATATGACGGGGATATCGCGCGTGCGGGGATTGGATTTCGCGGCCTTGCAGACTTCGTAGCCATCCATGCCCGGCATCATGATATCGAGAAGGATGAGATCGGGAAGTTGCGCTTCCATTGCCTTCAAAGCGAGCCGACCTTCCAATGCGACGCTCAGACGATACTCTCCCTTCAGCGACTCCACGAGCACGTCAACGTTGGTTCGCGTGTCGTCCACGATCAGGATATGCGGCTTGCGTTGGGAAATGCTCATGGCGCCGTCCTAATTCCTGCAAGTAATTCGCGAGTAAGCGCAGCGGCTGATTCGTAGTTGTAGTCGTCCACGGCCTTGCGAATGCCTTGGAACTGAATCGCATAGGTTGAAGAGGCAAGAGCTTCGATGAGGGGCGTCATGGCTCGCGCGATGGTATCCAATTCAAATCCGCCCAGCGCATCCATGAGCGCGACAAGCATCGTTTCAGCTTTGCGTGGGTCAAAAGGTTCCGCGCTTTTCGAATGAGTATCATGAGCCAGGGACTGCGCAGCAAGAGCCGCCCGAATCGCTTCGGCAAGTTTTCTGAACAATCCTGCAATTCGGTCGGCCTGCAAAAGATATCCGCCCTTTCGGTGGTGAGCGGCGGTTTCCAATTCGCGGCACAACTCGAATAATTTGCTCGCGCCGATGTTGCCCGCCGCGCCGCGCATCGAATGCGCTTGGAACCGAACTTGCTCGTGATCCGAACTGCGAGCGGCGGCAAGCAGCTTTTCGGCCACGACGCTCTGTCCCTCCGCACACTTGATAAGCAAC
>CAZPIK010000271.1:0-6132 GCA_964586185.1 uncultured Candidatus Sumerlaeota bacterium
GACATGGTGGGTTCTCCTCCGTATCGCTGATCATAAGCGCGAGCGTCCGAGTGCTCAATCCCTTTTCGGATTCTTGGGAATATAAATGAATTCGGGTCGCGTCCGCCAACCTGTCATCGGCCAGAAAACCTTCGGATCATCGAAGACCTGCCGATCAAGCCGATAAAGTTTTTTCACGTCGCGCTCGAAGTTCCACTCGCGTTCAAGAATCGCCGCCGCGTATTCGCTCCGTTCGAGTTTGCCCCGCATCGCCGGACGGATTTCGGATTTATAGCGTTCGGGATCGCCGCGCATGACGTCGTCCATTCCGGCGGTGTGAGCGCAAGTTGGCTTACCCGCGCGTTCCAAGAGATAGGGATGATTCGTCATCACGACCTCGCCCGGATATTTCTTCAGCAATTGAACGAAATACTCTCCCGCTTCACGATCCGCGGTTGTGGGAATGAGTTTCATAGGATGGAACATTAAGAGCGCAAACTGAAGCAAACAGGCTCCGTAAAGAAAGCGGAGTCGCGCGGGTCGTCCGGCAAAATCACACTGAGCCTGACTCAAACCCAAACCGAACTGCCACGCCAAAAAAGCGAACGCGGGCATCAGGACATTCTTGTATCCGCCGATATTGACGCGGGTCAGCCACGCGACGCCGATGATCCCCATCCCCAGCAACAGGGTGGAATAGTATTCTTGAGTGCGTCCGCTGTTTCGCATTCGCGTGATGAGATAGATCGTTGCCGCGAGCGCAATGGGAGCATGCGGCAATAGATCCCACGTCCAAAAATAGAGGATAAATCCATAACCAAACGTCTGCCCCATCATAAGCTTGCGGGTGTAATAGCCATACCAGCCGTCGTGGGCGTAATCGAGCGCGACGGTTCCGGCGAGTATGAGCGCCGCCAATGTTGCGGCATAAATGAGCTTGGGTTTGCGATAGAGGATGAAGTCCGCAAGAAAATGGACGATTAAAATCGGCAGCGCGGTTTGTTTCGTGAAATAAGCCGCAGCGCCGATGATCGCCGCAAGCAACTGAACGTGTTTCGATTTGCATTCGTCGGCGACATGAATTGCGCCGAGGGTCAGAAATAAAAATAACGAATCGGCGCGACCCAGATCATACCACGCGCCGCAGGTTTTGAATGCGCCCGCAAAAAATCCAACCGCAAGTAACGACGCAAAATGCCCTGCGCCGCGGCGGAAAACATGAAGATAGATCAGCGCCATGCATCCGAGCGAAGCGAAGAACGAGATCAATCGAAGTGGAACGAACGTCTCGCCCATCACCGCCGAAAGTCCCGCCGCGAGGTAGTAATAGAGAGGCGTATAAAAAAACGGGATGTAGGAAATTGTCGGCTCGACGTAGAGCTTCTCGCCGTTCAAAATCCGATGGACGTTGACGAGCGACCCGCCCTCCATCCATTCCATCTCGAAGGGATAAGCCATACGCGAGATTGCGACTGCAACATACAGCGCGATGTACCCGACGGCAACCGCGCCGAGGATCCATTTCAAAAATGAAAATTCAATGTGGGAGGCGATCTCCGATCGCCGATTTGCCTGACCGTTTCCCTCGTTGGTTGCAACGCCGCTCATGGATGCGCGCTATCTGTCGTGACGCGCTGGATATGCGTGGGAGATTCCGACAACTCTGCACGGCGCATCGCCTCGGCGACTCCTGCATGACGACAGGCGTAAACCATCCGCGCGTAGAGCGGCGGAAGCCAACGCGAATTCGGAAGAAGTTTTTCGGTGGCCTCAATGAGCGCCGCGCCGACGCTCCGTCGCAACGCGCTTCCCGCTGGTAGCGCGGTATCGTCCCAGAACTTCATGTATTTCACATCGTCGTTTCGCCATTTGTCCCAGAACTGAAACGCCGTGATGCCATGCTCGAACTCGCGGCGCCAAAGATCGCGGCGAGTCATGTGCGGATGATTGTGAATCGCCTTTGCCTGTTCGTCGTAAAGGATGACTCCGCCCGCGCGCGCGAACCGGTAGCCAAGATCAATATCCTCCCAGCCGTATTCCTTGAACCGCTCATCGAAACCGCCGATCTCATGAAACACTTCACGATCCATCGAAAGGTTGCCGGTTGCGAAAAGTGTGAACTCGATTTCGCGCATCCCCTTCATTTTTTCGAGAGGGAGAGCTTCAGCCCATTTGAGGAAGGAGGTTGAGTAATCGGGATTATTTTCGAGCGGCGCGGGGCCGACCACGGCTTTCATACGTTCGCCGCGCCCCTGCTCAAGATGCCGCGCGAGCCAGCCGGGCCGGACGAAAATATCGTCGCCGAGAAAAATAATTCGCTCGCCGGAGGCCATCTTTGCCGCGCGGTTGCGGGCAGCCGATCTTCCGGCGTGGCGGATCGAAGTGAATTTGAAATTCAGTTTCCGACTCCAAAGCCGTTCGATGGCGTGAAAGCTGCCGCGACTGCCATCGTCCACCACAATCACTTCGCACTCGCCGATTCCGCTCTGGCGCGAGAGATTTTCGAGACAGCGGCTCAGCATCTCGGGCCGGTTATAGGTATTGATGAGGATCGAATCCACTATTTGTCCTATTCCCTCGGCCTCAACCAATAATCGGGTTTTCGCCTTTCATGGGCGATGGCCATGACGACAATTTTATCCCCTCGGATCACGTAAGCTACATAATACGGAAACGCTGGACAATTGACTCGCCGATAGCCGCTGGGACGCGCTCGCCATAGAAGGGGGTCGTCAAGGATGCGCAAGAGAACGCGCGCAATTTCATCGCGAAAGCGCTTTCCCAAACCCCGCTCCTTATCTTCATACCAAAGGGACGCGAGGACAAATTCCCGCTCAGCATCATCAAGAATTTCAAGTGTCATGACCCAAGCCGACGATCCAATTCGGCAAAAACTTTACTGACGGGGCGAGCCGTAGCTTCACTGCGGTCGTAGCGGGCGATCCTCTCGCGAATCTCAATGTCCCAAGCCTTCTCGATCTCATCAGAGGGATCACCTTCGCCCGCGCAGAGCAGGCGGTGCGCCAACGTGAGGCGTTCATCCTCGTTTAGCCCTTGCGCATCCTGAAGTATCTGATCGAGTTTTCCCATAGGCGTATCATAACACTTTGCGCTCTTTGCAGGAAGAAGAGAGTGAAAATGAAAGAGAAACCTAAACTGCGGCAAGTTCGCCCGACATGACGACCGATTCGCGTTCCGCCCATGCGTTGCCGCCGAGTTCGAGTGGGCGTTCAAGGATGAATCCCAGCGCGATATGGGGCTGAACGAAGAACCCCTCGGCATGGCGAATCACAACACCGATCCGCGCGGGCGATGCATCGGATTGGAGGACATCGAGGGACACGAGCGATTGGCGGAGATCAACTTTCCTAATCTCCTGCTTCTTCTTCACGTTAACGGGAAATGTTTCGGATTCCTTGTAACGCTCAATTGCGCGACCGAGTTCAATTGACGAAAGTCCCAACTTGCCGAGATCCAAATCGAGTGTGAAGCGCGACGCGACCGTGCTGGGTTCCAGCGAATCGGCTTTTAAATCAATTTCATGCGCGCCAAGAAACTCCAGTCCCGGAACGCTCACCCGATTGAGTGCCGCGATGAATT
This sequence comes from uncultured Candidatus Sumerlaeota bacterium, assembly GCA_964586185.1. Classification (GTDB taxonomy): domain Bacteria; phylum Sumerlaeota; class Sumerlaeia; order MVZB01; family JAJFLK01; genus CAZPIK01. Next base: position 3,580 of record CAZPIK010000271.1, read on the forward strand.
CATCCGGGTTCACTTGCTGCGTCATATACACGTCGAGCAATTCGCGCCTTGCCCCATAACCGAGCGGCAACGGCGGCAAGAATGAAATCTTGGGCTTGGTGTTGAATCCCTCGCTATAGGAAAGCGGAGCTTTGGCGCGGCGCATCGTCATTGCGATGACCTTCGCCATATCGAGATGCGAAATGAATCGAAGCGCGCCAAGCTTTGTAAAAGCCACGCGCAAACGCTGCGCCTTTTCCGGTTCGGCATATTTGTGATTCGGCATGGCGTGCGCGTTATCGCGATAGCGCGTAAAAACTTTGGCGGCTTTTTCGTTGTCCGCCTGCGCTGCCGATTCGGCGATTTGCGCCGCGCGTTCGCTATATCGCGTGGCCGAGGCGAAGAGCATGCTCTCGTCGTTTGGATCTTCCAGCTTGCGCCCTTCATCGAGCCGCGTCGTCCGCTCGGAACGGCCCAAAATCGCGTCCTTAGTGTAACGCTCCTGTCCATCGGTCGCGCCCGGCTGATTCAGAGCGAGAACATGCTCGATCACCTCATCGCAAGCAACGCACCCCGCGCACTTGCCGACCTCGCACGGCTCCATGACGCGCAGCCGCCACGCCCGACGCTGATCCGCCCAGAGGAACCGCTTGCCGAGACTCGAATCGAGATGATCGAACGGAAAAAACTCGTCCTCGGCGCGCTGGCGGTTGGCATAGAAAGTCGGATCAAGCCCGACCTGACGGAACGCTTCGAGCCACGCCTCATAATTGAAATATTCGTCCCAGCCGTCGAAACGCGCGCCGAGTTCCCATGCGCGTTTCAAAGCCGCCGAACAGCGCCGGTCGCCGCGCGCCAGCACCGCTTCGATAAACGATGAACGCGTGTCGTTCGTCTTCACGTCAATGTTCGGTCCGCGCAGACGCGTACGAACGTATTCGTATCGCCGATTGAGTTCCGCTTCGAGCGGTTGAGCCTCCCATTGGAACGGCGTATTTGACTTTGGCACGAACGGCGAGAGGGTGACGTTGACGATGGCCTTGCGACCGTGATGTTGCCGTCCAAGTCGCGCGGCTTCTTTTGTCAGATTGATGATGCCGTCCAAATCTTCATCGGTTTCGGTCGGCAGTCCGACCATAAAGTAGAGCTTGATCGTCTGCCAACCGCGCTCGAAAACTTCGCCGATGATGTTTAGGAAATCGGTCTGGTTGACTTCCTTATTGATGACCTTGCGGAGCCGATCAGTCCCCGCTTCGGGCGCGAACGTGAAACCCGATTTACGAACACCGCGAATTTCGTCTGCGATGTCCACGTCGAAGGCGTTGATGCGGAGCGACGGAAGTGAAATCGAAACGCGACGCGGACCGAACTCGCGCGACATCCGGCGCACGAGCGTCCCGATGGCCGTGTAATCGGCGGAGCTAAGCGAGAGGAGCGAGACTTCGTCGTAACCTGTATTCGCGATGGCCTGCTCGGCGATATCGCAGATTTGATCCACCGACCGCTCGCGAACGGGACGGGTAATCATCCCCGCTTGGCAGAAGCGGCAACCGTTGACGCATCCGCGCCGAATCTCAATCGCCAGCCGGTCATGGACGGTGCGAAGAAGCGGCACGATGGGCGAGATCGTGCCCAAGTCCTGCGTAATATCGTAATGACGTTTCTTGACGATGGGCGGCACACCCTCGCGATTCGGAAACACGCGTTTGACGCGGCCATCTTCAAAATATTCCACGTCATAAAACGCGGGCACATAAACTCCGGGAGTTTGCGCAAGCTCCATCAGGATGCGGTCGCGATTCCAATTCGCTTCCTTCGCGCGCTCGACGATCCGGCAAATATCCTCCATCGCTTCCTCGCCATCGCCGATGACGAACGCGTCGAAAAACGGGGAGAGCGGTTCAGGCGCGAATGCCCCTTCACCTCCGCCGATGATGAGTGGAAATGGGGCCGTGCGGTCTTTGGATTCCAATCCGACGCCGCCCAAATCGAGCATCGTGAGCATGTTCGTGTAATTCACTTCATGCTGGAGCGTGAAACCAACGACATCGAACTCCGAAAGCGCGCGACGGGTTTCGAGCGAATAAAGCGGAATAACGCGCTCGCGCAATACCATTTCGAAATCGGGCCACGGCGTAAAAACCCGCTCCGCCGCCCAGTTTGGATGCTTGTTGATTCGCTCGTAAAGAAGCGCGTAACCGTGATACGACATGCCGAGATCGTAAGCGTCGGGGAAGGCCAGACACACACGCGCGGTGACGTTCGGCGAATCTTTGACGACTTGATTATACTCGCCGCCGACGTAACGTCCGGGCTTTTCAACCTTTAGTAGATGCGGTTCAATTTCTTCAAAACGGATGGGCATATTTTTAGATTACTCGTAAACTTCCTTGCGATGTCCAACTCGCACAACTTGCACTGTCACAATCTCGTCCTCAATACTGGCGATAAGTCGGTAATCGCCCACGCGATATCGCCAGAACCCCGACCAAGTGCCGATCAGAGCGCGTCCGAATCGCCTTGGATCATCCTCCGTAGCAATTCTCCCGCGCAGATACCCCAGTATCCGTCGTT
>CAZPIK010000272.1:0-6113 GCA_964586185.1 uncultured Candidatus Sumerlaeota bacterium
GGTCTTGTGTAGTTTGCCGTTGTAGAGAATCGCGTTGCAGGTTCCTTGGGAGTCGTCGCCGTAACCGTGACCCAAATTGAACGCAATTCGCGCGTCGCCGACTTTTCCCGCCGCCTGCCCCCAAAACCACGAGCATTCCTTCGGCCATACGCCGCGCCCCCAATCGAAAATGGCCCACGAATTTCTTTCGGGCAGTTCATATTTTTTTCCACCGACGGTGACCGATCCCGTCGCTTCCATGCCGAAAATCTTGTTCTCGTAAAAGAATTGTCCCGGTTCCGAAAAGGGCCGCGTAATCGCCACGCTCTCGCCGTTTTTATCATCCACAAGCTCAAAGGAGCCGCTGCACGCAGGAGCCGTTTTCGTTTCGGCAAAGTTGAACGAGATTTTTCGGACGTTGTTCTCGAACGCCATCGTCATCGTGTTCTGATCGAGCGTGAAGGTCGTGCTTCCGTAGGGATTATCAGGAAAGAAGGATTTTTCTTTGGTTTCATTCTTCAAAACGAAACCGCCCGGCTTGATTCCGCCTGGATACTCAATAATCTCGCATTGAGCAAAAACGAGCGGCCCCAATTGCCCCATTGTCACGCCGAACGTGACATCGGGCGACATGATCGTGTAGTGCTCCCATTCTTTAATTCGACCTTGGCGTTCTTTCGGAATGGCCTCGCGATTATATTGCGCCATCGCCCGTCGCGCCCAGCCCTGCGTCTTGAGATTTCCATTTTCATCGAGCAATGGCGCGGGCGCGGTGATCTCGACTTGTTTTGTCGGCGGGGGGGCTTCGGCTCGCGCAATTGGCGAGAAGAAAGCGAGAATCGTCCAGAACGCCTGTGCGATCCAAACATGAAAACGTGATTTCATGGGCAATTGATCTCCTCGTAAATGTCACTTGGCGCGCCCGAATCGGCGTTGAACCGTCATGCTAACAGGAACGAGGGCATTTCGCGAGCCGCAAGCTGTGATCGCTTTGCTTTGTAGGTCTGACCCAGAGGCGTTATGATGGCTGACGCTTGAGCGGATTGTCAGCTTCGCGTTATGAATGAAATCAGAACCACCGTTCCAACAAATCGAACGACCGCATGGGTGTCCATTGCGATTATCGCCTTAGGAATCGCTGCGCGACTCGCGGGGGCGAGGGGAGAACTATGGCTGGATGAAATTTGGTCGCTGAATATTGCGGACGAAGCTCGTTCGTGGTCAGATATTTTTCTGCGCATTCGACACGACAACAATCATCATCTTAATACGCTTTATTTGGTGTGGCTGGGCGGAGATCGCTCTGCGTTCGTTTATCGTGCTCTGTCGCTCCTTTTCGGCTGTGCGACGTTGGTTTTGTTATTTTACGCGTTGCGGAATCAGAGCGCATGGCGACGAATCGTGACGATGATGCTTTTTTCGAGTTCGTTTCTGCTGACGAATTATGCATCAGAAGCGCGAGGATATGGCGGCCTTGTTTTCTTTACCCTCGGAGGTTTCCTTTGTCTTGAATCGCGGTTGCGTAGTGGCAGGAACTCGCCACTCGTCGGATATTGGATTTGTTCCGCGATGGGATTTCTATCGCATCTGACTTTCCTCCAGTTCTTCATTGCGGCGGTAGCTTGGTCATCGGTTGAACTGACGCGCAAATCGGAATCACTAAGGAGCTTCCAAAGGAAGTTTTTCATCTTGCACGCGTTCCCGCTCGGATTTTTGGTTTTGTTTTATTATATCGCGCTGCGCGGCATGAATTACGGCGGTGCGGATGAAATGGGATTATTCGAAGTCGCGGGAAGGATCGCCTCTTTGACCCTTGGCTTGCAGGAGGGAGCCACGTGGAGATGGATCGCGATTCTTGCTATCGCAGCGATTGGGATCGCCGAGCTACGCGTAAAGTATAATGATGGGGATACGCTTTGGATTTTCTATTTCGTCGCGATAGTCGTCTCGCCGCTTGTGGTTTGGATATTACACCCTTCCCTATCTCTCGCGCCCAGATACTTTCTAACGAGCGCTTTGTTTTTACTTTTGTTGATCTCAAGTTTTCTCGCGCGGAATCTGGAACGTGGCGGTGTCGCGCAGATTACCGCACTCTTGCTCTTGCAACTGGTTTTTGCGGGCAATGTATGGAAGGTTGAAAATCTTATCACCATTGGTCGGGGGCATTATGCCGAGTGCCTTGAGACTATGGTCGCCAAATCAATCGAATCTACCGTTCAAGTCACAGGGAATCATGATATTCGGGTCGGTATGGTTTTGAACTACTATACGGCACGCGGTACAGCGTCTAAAAGGATCGAATACATTTCGATGCGTGGTTATACGCGAAACTCGAATCCCCCGGAATGGTTCATAGCAATTTCGCCGCCGGGAAGTGCGGCGATCCTGCCGCCCGTCCGACGGCTTGGAGCCTCCTACGAAAAAGTTAAAGTGTTTCATGCCTACGGTTTATCGGGGCTTGATTGGCATCTTTACCACCGTAAAGCAACGCGCTAGGATGGGATTTAGGGAGCGCGTTGCCGCATGATTGCCATCGTGGATTACGGAATGGGGAACCTGCGAAGTGTGTCCAAAGCGCTTGATCATCTTGGCGCGTCAAATCGCATCACCAGCAACGCGGCGGAAATCACATCGGCGGATCGCTTGATACTTCCAGGCGTCGGCGCGTTCGGCGAATGTGTTCGCGGTGTCCGTTCTCGCGGCCTCGAAGAACCGATTCTCAAATTCATCGGCACCGGACGGCCTTTTCTGGGCATTTGCGTGGGGATGCAAATCCTTGCGCAAACAAGCGAGGAATCGCCCGAGGAACGCGGACTTGGCGTAATCGAGGGAAGCGTTCCCAAGTTCAGTCACGCAAAAAAAATTCCGCACATGGGATGGAACAACGTAAATCTTTTGAATGGCTCGAAATTGTTCGGCGGCATTCCGGCTGAATCGTTTTTCTACTTCGTTCACTCCTTTTTTGTCCGGCCCGAAGGCAATGACGCGAGCGTTTCTTCGGCGATGTGCGATTACGGAGAACCGTTCACCGCCGCGCTCGAACGAGATAATGTTTTCGCCACGCAGTTCCATCCGGAAAAAAGCCAGCGATGGGGACTTAAGTTGCTCGATAATTTCTCGCGAATTTGACAGCCGAGCCGAGAGCTGAGTTCATTGACTGTTGCGTTGTCTTGCGAGAATCCGCCGGAATTGAGCGTACGTGACGCCCAGCGATTCCGCCGCCCTGCCGAAGTGTCCATCCGTTTGTTGCAAGGCCATTTCGAGCCGATGCTTTTCAAGCAGGCTCATCGCTGCTTCAATCGGCAACGTTTCGAGCGACTTTAAAAATGTTTCGGGTCCATTTCCTTTCTCATCGGCCTTGCGTCGCGCGTATTCGATTTGTGCTGCCCATTTACGTTGAGTGGCTCTTGGCTTACGCCGCGAAGGTAGAATAGATGAAGTTGGCGGTGAGATATTTACCACTGCATGTTTTTCGATTTCTTGAGTCGAGGCATCTTCCGAAGCAAAGGGGTTAAACACGACCTCATGAATCACGACGCGAGATTCGGTCCGTGTCGAGCCCGTTGATTGGTGTTCAGCCCTCGCGCGATAGACCATCCGCTCGACGACATTCTTAAGTTCGCGAATATTTCCCGGCCACGGATACTCCATGAGCGCGTCCATCGCCTGCGGACTGAACTCCGGCTCGATCACGGTGGTGTCCTCGCGCGAATCTTCCGCTAATTCCAGAGCCATCCGCCGCGCGAAATGTCCGGCGAGAAACGGAATGTCTTCCTTCCGCGCGCGCAAAGGAGGAAGCGTAATGACCTCGAACGAGAGCCGATCCAAAAGGTCTTCTCGAAACGTCCCGCGACGCGACATCTCGCGCAAGTCAGCGTTCGTCGCCGCAATGATTCGCGCATCCACGTGGAGCGATTCCGATCCGCCGACCCGTTCAAGCGTTCCGTATTCGACGACGCGCAAAATTTTTTCCTGCTCGGTCATCGGGATATTGCCTGCCTCGTCAAGAAAGAGCGATCCGCCATCGGCCATTTCAAATCGCCCCTTGCGCCGCCGCGCCGCGCCGGTGAACGCCCCCGCCTCGTGACCGAACAGTTCGCTCTCGATGAGAGTCGGCGCAAGTGAAGCGCAGTTGAGCGTTATGTAGGGACTCTTCCAGCGGGATGAAAGCCGATGGAGTCGCGCCGCCGCCAATTCCTTTCCGGTCCCGCGCTCCCCGATCAGAATCACCGGGCGATCCGTTTGCGCCGCGCGCGAAATCCGTTCCTGCAAATCAAGAAAGGCGTCGGAACGTCCTAGTGCTTCGGAGAAGGTCATACTAAATGTCGTCTTAAGCTAAATATTGTAAAAGATCAAATAAATATAATTCTAAGTGTGCGATAAGGTAGTTATGCGACGGTGCTTATTGTTATATATAATTGATTTTATACGTCTTATGTCTCAAATGAGACACGCTTAGAAAATTGGCACTAAATACGCTTTAGCATTTGCCGTCGAAGGGCAAGAACCTTCAGAGAAGTGCAAAGGAGCAGCATCATGGGAATTTTCACCCGCTTTCGCGATATCATCAGTTCCAATCTGAACTGTATTCTGGACCGCGCCGAGGATCCCGAAAAGATGGTTCGGCTGATGATCCTCGAGATGGAAGACACACTCGTCGAGATCAAGTCGGCCTGCGCCGGGGTCATGGCCGATCAGAAAAAGACGGAGCGCCATCTGGCCGACGCCAAAGCGCAGGAAACGGACTGGGAGGCCAAGGCCGCGCTTGCCGTTTCAAAGAGCCGTGACGATTTGGCCCGCGCCGCGCTTGTTGAAAAGCGAAAGTACGCGCAACGGATCGAGGCGTTGACGCTCGAATCCGCGCGGCTTAAAGATGCCGTCGCGAGTTTTCAGGATGACATCACGCAACTGGAGTCGAAGCTGAACGACGCCCGTGAAAAGCAGCGGGCGATCATTGCCCGTCATGCCGCCGCGCAAGCCAAGAATCAAACTCACTCCGCGATCCGTCGCGCCGACACTTCCGAGGCGTTCATGAAATTCGAAGCCTTCGAAAATCGGATCGAGCGGATGGAAGCGGGAGCCGTGTTGCGCGATTCGCTCCGCCCCAAGGATTCGCTCCGCGATCAATTCGCCAAGCTTGAAGGTTCGGATGATATCGAGCGAGAACTTGAGCGACTTAAGGGGAAAACGGCCACGGCGTAAGCCCAGATTCAGAAGTACAAAGGACTGAAAAAACATGCAAAGCACTATGACTGAATGGGTGGGCATTGTGGCCATCATCGGAGTCTCGGGTGGAGTAGCATTTCTTTGCATCCTCGCTTTGGGATTTTTGCGGCTCGTCGGCGGAAGGCGCGGCGCGCGTCACATGAACGAGGACGAGAGCCGAATGCTTCAAGACCTTTGGAGCGGGCTCCAGAAAATGGAAGCGCGAATCACCAATCTTGAAACGATTCTGCTGCATCGGGATCGGAGAGAGAAATGATGGCGCACTTACTCCAGTATTCGCGCTGGCTTGCGATTATCGGGTTGGCGGGGGCGGTTTGCACGAGATTGCTCATCTGTCTGTAAGCTAAAAATTCAATGTATCGAGAAGGGAAACAAGGATCATGGGATACAAACAACGATATGACGCAGACGAAGGACGGCGAGGCGGAAGATGGGGAGCGCGTCTAAGCCGCAGTCGCGACGGAGTTTTTGCGGGAGTGTGCGGAGGCATTGCCGATTACTTCGACGTGGCCCCGTGGGCGGTTCGGTTGATTGCGGTCCTCCTGACCTTTCCATTCTTTTTTTGGACGATCGTGGTGTATGTCATTTTGGCGTTCGTTTTGCCGAAGGAGGGACGCCCGACTTTTGAGACCTATGAGGACGAGGAATTCTGGAACGTTTACAAGACCTCTCGCTCCGAAGCCTTGCGGAAGGTCAACCGCGCTTTCGAATCGCTCGATAAGCGACTTCAGCGGATGGAATCCACAGTGACCGATCCCGGATTCGGCATGGAAGACGATTTCCGAAAACTGTAACTCAGATGAATCACTCGGACACTTCATGGACAAAGACTTTGAAGGGATGGAACGCGTTTGATACAATGTGGTTCGTAGGGCATTCAACCCCGCGCGGAGAGATGGCCGAGTGGT
>CAZPIK010000273.1:0-6095 GCA_964586185.1 uncultured Candidatus Sumerlaeota bacterium
CTGTCGCTCGCGCCCCACACGCTAGGCGCGCTTGCATGGCTCGTCGCGATGTCGCCTCGCGTCATCGAATTGATTTTCTTTGAACCTGATGTTCACGAACCGGTGTCCTTCGCACGGATCATGGGTTCGTATGCGGGTATTTTTCGCGACGAAACTTCCGTAACTTATGCTTCGCTTGAATTCTGGAAAGTTTTTTCGTTTGAGGCGGCGGGTTGGATTTTCGGATTGGGAGTCTGGCCATTTCTTGCGCTGGCTTGCGGAGGATTTCTCCGACGGGCGGAGACTCCCACTGAATCCGCGCGAAACGCTCTTGGCATTTATTGCGCCCTCTCGGCGTTGATCTATTTTTTTGCCGTGACCCGGCACACCCTCCAAGCCGATGGAACGTGGATCATTCACGAACGGTATTTCATGATGACCTATCCGGCCGCAATCGCCTATTGGGTCGCAACGCTCGGGGCGATCAAACACGAAGGAGCGGCGACGAAAGCGCTGGGCGCCATTGCGTGGGTCGCTGCCGTTGCCGTCGCCTACTATCTTTCTGATCACTCTCTTTGGAATATCATGAGCGCGATTCCGTCGTTCGGCACGGTCGGGCTGGTTCGATGGCGCGTAAGCATTCCGCAAGTTGGAATCATCGCGGGCCTGTTCTTGGGCAGTGTGACTCTCATTGCAGTCTCGTTGGGAGTTTTTTCAAAATCCTTTCGCGTACCCGCGTTATGCGTCTATCTCGCGTTTCTCAATTTCGGCTGGTATGGAGCGCAGCACTGGGTGGCCAAACCGATTGTCGCGCCGCATCAGGCTTTGGCTCGAAAGGTTCGGCACATCATTCCCGAAGATGCGAGGATTTTGCTTCTAACCGACGGCATTGAGCTGACCTCTGCGCATTACATCAAATTCTGGATGCCGGGAAATCTCGCGACACTCCGAAATGCCGACCGTCCTTTTTATTCCATTCCCATTGAAGCGGGAGAGGATGGAACTCTGATGATCCCCGCAGCGGGTGGCTACGAATGGTTGATCGCTTCGGATCAGTGGAAGTTAAACCGCGCGGCGGAGACAAGCAAAGCGGGTTTGGCTTTTTATGAACTCCGCCCGGACGCCCCTCTCCGATTCGACGCCGATCAATTGCGTGATCACTTGGCGGGTAAAGAGGTGCTGACTCCGCGCGCGGCTACCCCGGCCACGCAAGAACCTCCGATTGAGATTCCTGAAAGCGACTTTATGAAGCTGGAGGATTTTCGTGTCGTAACCGCCGAACCGAAAATTCCCAAAGGATGGGAAGCGGGCAAAATCGAACAGATTACATTCACCGTGAAAAATGCGGGTGACGCGCCCTTCCCCACCGGCCGACGACTACGCATCGGATATCACTGGAGCGATCCCCTTCGGCTTGGGGTTTATCGTTCCGTGGTTTGGGACGACGGCCATTCGGTCGCGGTGCCCGAGGGTCTTGAACCGGGCGGATCGGCGCAGATCGAAATTGAAATCAGGGCGCCCGATGAACCGAGCCGGACATGGCAATTGCAATTGAGTTCATTCCTCGTGCGCCGTGAGGGAAAGCAATGGGACCTTGATCCCGATCTCCCGGTTTATACGGTCGTTCTTGAGTAATGAACTTCCACCAACCCATACAGCAAACCACCTTGATTTCCACATCGCTTGCGCTGAGGATAGACCCAAATGAGGCCGTCCTTTTCCCGTCTGCATCGCCGCTTCTTCTTGCTTAACCTTTGTATTGCTCTTGCTCTGGGCCGTTCATCTTTTTGCGAATCCATAACCGAGAATCCTGATGCGCATCACGCGACAGATCGCATTACAACGCAGAGTCTTGTGTATGGCAATCCGGAAGGCATCGAATTACGCGTCGAGTTTGCGCGTCCGCTTAATGAAAATGAGATTGTTCCCGTCGTCCTTTGTTTTCATGGCGGCGGCTGGCAGCAAGGCAACCGATTCTCCCACATCGGGACGATTCGTTGGCTTGCAAAAAATGGTTATGCGGGCGCGTCGGTTCAGTATCGTCTGACTCCGAAATCCAAGTGGCCTGCGCAAATTGAAGATGCGAGGAACGCCGTCCGGTATCTCCGGAAGAATGCCGACAAACTTGGAATTGATCCGGGCAAGGTCGTCGCGATGGGCGATTCGGCGGGAGGACATCTCGCGCTATTGCTTGGGCTGATGGAGCCTAACGATTTGGACGAGGGAGAGAGCGTAAAATCCGAACCCTCTTGCAAAGTTCAAGCGGTCATCAATATTTTCGGACCGACCTCCTTCACGCAGTTTCGCTCGAACCCGGCGATTGATCCAATGATCCGGAACATCTACAAGAATGAAAAAGGGATGGACGGTTTGATCGAGGATTTTCTTGGGTCTTCGGATCGCAATGCGCCCATTATGAAGGTTGTTTCGCCGGTGACGTATGTAAACGCGGGTGATCCGCCGATCCTCACGTTCCACGGCACGAACGACCAGCTCGTTTTTGTCGAGCAGGCGAAGATCCTTCACGATGCGCTCCGGAAGGCGGGAGTCACCGAGCGGCTGAGAATCATCGAAGGGGGCGCGCATGTTTGGGCGGGAAAATTCCGTGAGATTTCCGACTCTGAAACGCTCGAATTTCTGAACGGCCTTTTCAAGAATCCGGCAAACTGATGAAAAGAATTTTTGTTAGGCGTTATTGCGCTACTTCTTCTGCGGAGCTGAGAAAATGAAACCTGCGTCGTTGATGGGAGCGCTGCCCACTTCGATTTCCTTCTGTTGGCTTCCATAAACTTCGTGCCATGCTTCAATCGTGTACTTTCCGGGCGCAAGTCCACGGATCACATAAACGCCATCTTTTCCGCTCACGGCAAAGTGCGGATGCTCAAGCACATGCACCCAGGAATTCATCCAAGGATGCACGTCACACTTGAACTTGAGTCCGATTTCCGCTTTTTGGAAAACGACTTCGCGAGTTCCCTGATTGGGTTGGCTGATATTGAACTCGGGGTTTTCGAGCGCGAGAGCATGGACGTTATGAACAGTGGCATCGCTGTTCACGATATTCAGTTTTTGTTTCACCATGATGCCCTGTACATGGGGAACATACATGCAGCCATGCTGATCGAGCGTGGCGGGCGCGGCGGGAGGATTGAACTTGCGTCCCTCAAGACCCTTCTTCACATACACGAAAACGTTGGCCATCTGCCCCGTCTTGCTCACGATGACTTGCTCCGTGCCGACCTTCTTATCGCCGTGAATGGCCGCGCATTTGGGATCGGCCTTCATATCCACCACGGTGCGCTTTTGAGGTTCGCCTTCAAACATAATCACACCGCTTACATCGCCCGGAGCGGCGGCGGAACCCGTCGCTGGCGCTGATGCAGAAGCAGATGAGTCAGGTGTTTGAGGTGAGGAAACCGTCGGAGTGGTCGGAGCGTCGGAGGGCGTTTCAGGTTGAGTGGGCGCGGATTCGACCGGCGTCTCAACTTTGTCAGTCTCCGATATAATCGCGGGTTTTGTATTCGAGGCGGGTGCAGGACCGGAACCTGAACCACAGCCCCCGCAGCCCGTCAGAAGAGTTAACGCCAAGGACAGTGCGGCAAAAAAACAAATGAAGACTTGAACCCGACGATATGCATGGAGTGTGAGTTGCATTGAAAAGTTCCTTCCGTAGGCGCGCGCCATAAATTAAGACTACCATAAATATGGATTTCATCCCGGGTTGATTTGAAAGGTAAGCTGCAGAGGTAATTTGTGGCGCTGTCGTTGTGTCCATTGTTGGTTCGTGATACATCCTACCAAGGAACTGGCATGAGCGGCGAAATTGCAGGGCAGCGCGTATTGATTTACATGGGCGGTTTCGCGCGTGTGGGAGGAATCGAAGTTTTTGCGCGGCAGCTGGCGGAATTGTATCAAGAAAATGGAGCAGAGGTCGCGCTGGCGTATTGGCCGATCCGGGGAGAAAGTCCGATCTTGGATGAGATGCGCGCATTGGGAATCACGATGATTCGAAGTGGAGTTGCGCGAGGCGTGAGGTGGGATTTGCCGGATCGCGCTCTGGCTCGCAAAGTCAAAAGCCGAATCGCAGAGTTCGATTCGATCATTTTTCTAAAACTTTTCTCGGACTCCGTGCTGCGGACTTTATTGAACGCAATCGAGGCCGCGAATCGCTCGCGAACAAATGGGCGAGGGCCGATTCGATCCATTTATATTCCCGCGTTTTGTCCGGAGGAGGATGAAACGTGGCGCGAACGCCCTAAGCCCGATGCGTCGTTGCTCAATCGCATTAATCTTTTTTGCGGTCAATGCGAGCGGATGGTTGGGCAATGCCGGACTTTCTTGAGCTACAAAGGCGAAACGCGTTGCGTCCCGTATCTGAATTCGGGCGTGGAGGAAGCGACTCCTATTCCCGGTTTTGGGGAACACGTTCCAATGCGCGTGGCCTATATGGGAAGGATGGCGGAACAGAAGAATGTCGGCGGGTTGATCGAAGCGTTCGCCCGGTATTTGGAGAAATACGATTCCGAGGATGGAGCGCGACTCGAACTTCACCTTTATGGCGGGGGAGATCGCGAGACGGAATTGCGAGAAATGGTTGCCGCGTCGCGTCATTCAGCTCGCGTTAACTTTCATGGCGAATACGCGCCGAGCGATGCATCGCGCATCATCGCGGAAAATCATTTTTTCGCGCAGTCCACACGTTTTGAGGGGCAGTGCCTTGTCGCGCTTGAGATCATGTCGGGCGGACGATATTTGATCGCGACCCGCGCAGGATGTCTGGAATCGGTCTTGAATGAAGTAGAAGTAGGGCGGATCGTGGAACAGAATTGCCCGGACGATTTTGCGGAGGCGATTCACCAAACCGTGCAATTGCTGAGGCGGGGCGAGATTGCTCCGGAGCGAATCGCGGCGCATTATTGTCGGCGCTTTGCCAAGGAAGTGCTGTTACCGCATTATCTCGAATTAATTTCACCGGCGAATACGAAGGGCGAAAAGTAATCCGATGCCAAGAGCACGACGACGAGTTCTTTTGGTCATCGGGCGGGGATCCCTTGGAGGAATCGAGCGACACGCTCAGTCATTGATCCGCAACTTGGACCGAGACCGGTTCGACCCAACCCTCGCAATTCTTGGCTATGACGGCGAAATCGGGGAGCAAGTGGCGCGAGATGGCGACCGCGTCGAAGCGCTGAAAGGAAATTCGGGTGGCGATTGGCGCATGATGTTGAAACTGCATTCGCTCATCCGCGAGTTCCGTCCGGATATCGTACACACGCATGAAATGCACTTGGCGCCGGGGATAGTCATGATGTTCCACCCGCGAATCCCTTGGATGCATACGGAGCATTGCTCGTTCGAAGGGGGACCTTCTCCACGCCACGCGCGCCTGCTCTGGAAAATATGCAATGGAAGAATTCGGCGAATCCTTTCTGTTTCGACGGCGACGGGCGACGGACTTGCTATTGGAACCGGACTCAAGCGTGAGCGAATCGCGACCGTGTTCAACGGTATTGATCTGTCCATAATTCCCGCGAAAGACGAAATGTATATGAAAAGGGAGTTGGGTCTGCCCTCCGGAGTGAAGCTGGTGGGATCGGTCGGAAGACTTGCTCCGCAAAAGGCCTGGCCCGATTTCATTGAGTTCGCGCGCGAACTGCGGCAGCGAACGGAGAACGTTAAGTTCGTCATCGCAGGCGATGGACCGAAGCGCGAAAAACTGGAGCGTATGGCTCGGGAGAAATTGGGTGAAGGCGATTGCATTTTTCTTGGAGGTCGTCCCGACGCTGTTTCGATTATCGGTGGTTTGGATTTGTTCGTGATGACCTCGTCGCATGAAGAGTTACCGACGACGCTTCTCGAAGCTCTTGCGATGCGGACGCCAGTCGTTGGTTATCTTCCGCGCGGAGGAGCAATCGAAGTCATGACGCGCGCAATGAGTCCGCCCGCGTTGTTATTGAACGAGCGCGATCCCGTCGCCTTGGCCGATGCGGCCATGCGCACGTGGGAAGACAAGGCGGGAACGGCCCAGAGAATCGCGTGGGGAGAAGAAGTGGTTCGGAGTTCTTTTGCGATGTCCGTCATCGCCCGCGAAATTCAAGCGATTTACGACACGCTGA
>CAZPIK010000274.1:0-6089 GCA_964586185.1 uncultured Candidatus Sumerlaeota bacterium
TATTATCGCGGAAACGGAATGGAGAACACGAGTTGCTGGTGGCTGACATGGAGCGATTCAAGCACAATTTTCGGTTCGTTTACCGATATTCGCGGCGTTCGCTCGCTCGATGGCGGAGCATCATGGGGATTCGATTACAATGGCCACACGCTCAACACGATGTACCACACGATTAAGCACCCTATCAGTGGGACAATGTACGGCGCGACCTCTTCAGTTCACGACCTTTACCAAAGTACATACCTACAAGATTCGAGAATCAACCCCACTGGCGACGCCGGGCAGGTGCTCTACTCGGCGGACGACGGCGGGAATTGGACGCTGATGCATGATTTCAGTCGTCCCGTCGTTTGGGTGACGAACGACCCGACCAATTCCAACCGACTTTGGGCGAGCGTTGTTCATTACTCGACCTCCATTACCCCCGAGGGCGGAATCTACTTCTCGAACAACATCGGGTTGGGCGGCGGTTCGACGTGGACCAAGACCACCGCAAATCCTCCGCGCACGCAGGGACATCCTTTCAACATCGTCGTGCTAAATGATGGAACGGTCGTCGTCACATACTCAGGCCGCCGGGATAGCGCGGGAAATTTTACCAATAGTTCGGGAGTTTTCTCGACGACCAACGGCGGAACTTCATGGAATGACCTTAGCCATTCCGGAATGGTCTATTGGACGAAGGACATCGTGATTGATCCGCACGACGCAACTCAGAACACTTGGTATGTGTGCGTCTGGAGCGGATGGGGCGGTCCGCCCAACGGACTTGGCGGACTTTATCGCACGACCAATCGTGGAGGCGCGTGGACGAAGATCAGTTCGCTTGATCGCGTCTCGTCCGTTGCGATCAATCCGGCGAATGCCAACGAAATGTATCTGACGACCGAAACCAACGGACTCTATTTTTGCAGCAATCTGACATCGGTCACGCCGACGTTTACGTCGCTCACCAGTTATCCTTTCCGCCAGCCGGAGCGGGTTTTCTATAATCCTAATAATTATGATGAGATTTGGGTGACGAGTTTTGGTCATGGCATTCGCGTGGGAACGGTTCCCGAGGCGACGCCGACCCCTTCGCCCACGGTCACGGCGTCCCGCACTCCGACGGCGACGCCTTCGCGCACGCCAACGTCCACTCCCTCGCGCACGGCGACTTCGACGGCAAGCCCAACCGCTTCGGCATCAAGAACTCCTTCGCCCACGGCCTCGCCAACGCCATCTGCGTCTCGAACAGCAACGGTAACTGCAAGTCCAACTCCGAGTGTGTCGCCGACTGCGAGTGTATCGGCTTCGCGAACTCCGACGTCAACGGCCAGCCCAACTCCGAGCGCATCGCCCACGGCGAGCACATCGGCATCGCCAACACCGTCGGCTTCGCCAACTCCATCCGCGTCGCGAACTCCAACAGCAACAGCCAGCCCGACTCCAAGCGCATCGCCAACTTCAAGCGCATCGGCGTCACCAACTTCCTCCGCATCACCAACGCCTTCGGCCTCGCGAACGGCAACCGCGACCGCCAGTCCGACGTCAAGCGCATCGCCGACAGCAAGCGCGTCAGCATCGCCGACTCCATCGCCGTCGCGAACGGCAACCTCCACGGCCAGTCCGTCTCCGAGCGCATCACCGACTACAAGCGCAACGGCTTCACCCACTCCCTCGGCGTCGCCATCTATGAGCGCTACCGTAAGTCCTTCTTCAACCGAAACGCCGACGCCAACGGCCAGTGAATCACCGTCGGATTCTCCAACAGCTTCGCCGACTGAAACCCCGAGTCCGACACCCAGCGCTAGCCCGACCGCTCCACCGAGTCCGACCCCCTCGCCAACTCCGTTCAACAACTCGACATTCATCAACAGTTCCATTCCGCCGAATATGGCTCCGAATCAGCAATTGATCGTCACGATCACCATGCGCAATACGGGCAACACCACATGGACGCTCGCCGATGGATATGAACTGAGCGTCATTACCGACAGTTGTTCGATGTTCCCCGGCGCGACGATCCCGCTCGCTCCGACCGACGCGATTCCGCCGTTCACCAATTTCGAGTTCTTGGTGACGATTACGGCTCCGGGCGCGCCGGCGGGCTGTAACCTGCAATTCCAAATGCAACAAAACGCGGTCTTGTTCGGCGGCATCGGCAATCGAAGCGTGAACGTGCAAATGCCACCGAACGCCGGGCGCGATTGGTCGCTCTACGAATAACTGCGGACAATTTGAGAATTGGGCACTAAGATTTTCCCTCCTATGGGTGGGCAGGGAAAGGCACGGTTTATGACGGATCAAACGACGGCAAAGGCAGCGGAAAAAATGGGCGGCGGCAAGGCCGTCGTCGAGGCGCTTAAGCACGAGGGCGTGGATACCGTTTTCGGCGTCATCTCGATTCACATGCTGCCGATTTACGATGCTCTGCGCGCCGAACCTTCGATCCGCCTCGTTATTCCTCGACACGAGATGTCGGGCGGGTTCATGGCCGACGCTTACAATCGCGTCAGCGGCAAGCCGGGCGTTTATCTTTCCAGCACCGGTCCCGGCGCGGCGAACACGATGGGCGCGGTGATCGAATCGCGCGGCGCGGGTTCGCATACGCTCCAAATCACGAGCCAAATCCAAACGTATTATCGCGGCAAGGGAATGCTCCACGAGGTGCGCGATCAATCGGGGATGTTCAATTCAACGGGCGCGGAATCGGTCTGCATTCAAAAGACCGAAGAGATCGCCCCCGCGATTCATGAAGCGTTTCGTCGGATGAAATCGGGTCGCCCGACGCCGCAGGTCATCGAAATCCCGATTGATAAGCAGTATGGTCAGGCCGAAACGCGTCTCGGCGGCGAAGCTCCTGCCGCTCTGCCGCAACCTGATTCTGCCGTGCTCGATCAAGCGGCGGAACTGCTTACGAAAGCCAAGTCGCCCGCCATCTGGATTGGCGGCGGAGTCTTGAACGCTAACGCGGGAGCCGAATTGCGGCGACTGGCCGAAGCCTTGGGCGCGCCAGTTTTTACTACGCGCGGCGGGCGAGGCGTAATCCCGGAGGATCATCCGCTCGTCATCGGTAATTACTTCGGCGAGCGACCCGCGCGGGTGTATTTGCAGGCGGCGGATTGCGTCATCGCGCTTGGAACGCGGTTTTCTTGGCACTCGACGAACGAGTGGGCGGTCTCGCTCACGAAAAATCTTATTCGCGTGGATATCGAAGCCTCGGAGCTTCAACATAACTTCCCCGCCGCACTCGCAATCCACGCCGACGCCAAACCGACATTGGCGGGACTCGCCGCGCGAATCGAATCGGCGGGACACAAGCCCAATCCTGAATCGCTGAAGGCCATTGCCGAGCTCAAGGAAACCGTCCGCGCGGAATTGCGCACGCATCGTCCGCTCACCGCCGCACTCATGGACGCGATTGATGCGAACTCGCCGCGCGAAAGAATTCTCGTCACCGATGCGACGATCCCCGCGTATTGGGGTGGCAATCAATATCTTCCGGTTTGTTCCGAGCGCGGATTCGTGACGCCGCGACTCGCCGCGATTGGACCCGGTTATCCCATGGCGCTCGGCGCGCAGGCGGCATTCCCGGATCGTCCCGTTATCTGCATCGCGGGCGATGGCGGATTCATGTTCCACATCGGCGAACTTGCAACGGCGGCGCAGGAAAAGTTGAACGTCGTCCTCATGGTCTTCAACAATCAAAGCTATGGTGTCCTTAAGAAACTTCAGATGAGCATGATGGGAGGACGGATTTTTGGCGTGGATTTGCACACCCCCGATTTTGTGAAGGTCGCCGAAGGTATGGGCGTCGCGGGCGAAATCGCAAAGACGCCGGAGGAACTTGGCGCAGCGGTCAAACGCGGCCTTGCAAACCGTGCGCCTTGCTTGATTGACGTGCAGGCTCCGTTCGAAATGTGAGCGGTATGCCCGCAAACGACAACACCGCTCGAATTCAAACCATCTTCCGTTACCACGAGGCGACGAAGCATCATTATGGTCGTTATGCGCGTTCGCTCGGCTTTATGGATTGGGATACGCAGCCCAATCCGTTTCGCTCTTACGCGGATAGTCCGCAGTTCCGGCTTCCATTGATGGAACACGATCCTGATACGCCGCACGACGGCCTTTTTCTGCAGGATCGTGTTTCGCCGCGCCAACTCACGCTTCAGAGCTTGGCCGGAATGATCGAGCTTTCGCTTGGTCTTTCGGCTTGGAAAAAAACTTCTTTCTCGGCGTGGGTGCTGCGGATGAACCCCTCCAGCGGCAATCTCCATCCGACCGAATCGTATTGGATTCTTCCTCCGATTGATTCGAATCCATGCGGAATTTTTCATTACAATCCATTTCTCCATACGTTCGAACTTCGCGCGGAACTTGATCCCGCTGTATTTGGCGCGGCGGAGCATGACTATGGATCGCGCGGGTTTTTTGTCGCCCTCTCCAGCATTCATTGGCGCGAGTCGTGGAAGTATGGCGAACGCGCGTTCCGATATTGCAACCATGACGTCGGACATGCCTTGGCCGCGCTCGCTTTTTCCGCACGGCTTATGGGCTGGCGCGCGACCTGCGTCAATTCTCCAAGCGACGATATGCTTCGACGATTGCTCGGTTTCAATCGAACAACATGGCCTGAAGGAGAAGCCGAGGAAGTTGATCTTCTCGTATGGGTTTCCGTTGAAGGAAAATCAACCGGAGCTACTTCATTCACGGCTAAGGGGTTGGAAAGTTTCCTTGCGCCAAAATTTCAGGGCACGCCCAGTCGTCTAAGCCCCGAACATCATCCGTGGCCGATCATCGAATCGGTCGCCCAAGCGTGCGAAAAGAGCGAAACGCTAAACGAACCCGTAACGTTCCCAAATTTTTCTCCGCTCTTGCTTCCCGAAAGCACGCTCTCCGCCGCACGGATCATTCGCCAACGCCGGAGCGCGGTGGATTTCGATCCCGCTCGCAGCGTTATTTCGCGCGATCATTTTCTCGCCTGTCTCGCGCCGACGCTTCCCCGCGCGAATTGCGCCCCGTTCGACTTGGCGCTCATGGAACCCGCTGTTCATCTGTTTATTTTCGTCCATCATGTAACAGGAATGGAATCGGGGTTCTACGCGTTGGTGAGGAATCCCGATCATTTTGATGAACTGAAGTCACGCACTCATACCCGATTCCGTTGGGAGTCTGTTGATCCTTCGCTTCCGTTCTTTTTTTTGGAGCCGGGTGATTTTCGCGCGGAAGCCAAACGGATTTCCTGCGATCAGGCCATTGCGGGAGAAAGCGCATTCTCGCTCGGCATGGTGGCGCGATTTCGCGAACCAATCGAATCGGCTTCCCATAATTATAAACGACTCTTTTGGGAAACAGGGATGATTGGTCAGACGCTTTATCTAGAGGCCGAAGCGTATGGCCTGCGCGCGACCGGCATCGGCTGCTTTTTTGATGATCCCATGCACGAGCTATGTGGGTTCAAGTCCCACGATTATCAGAGCCTTTATCATTTTACGATTGGCTATCCGATTGAGGACTCAAGAATTACAACGCTACCCCCCTATGCGCATTTATCAGTTTGAGACGAAATTGCGTCTGCGCGGATTTCAATGCAAAGCGGCCATGGATATCTCTTTCTTCTTTGCGTCCTTCGCGTCCTTTGCGTTGAATAAACTATGCCCGACCCGCGTCCCTCGACCTGCACTCCTTTCGCCGAAGTCCCCGATTGGCTTTACGATCTCTTTCCAACGCTCAAACGACTCGAAGCCAATCCACTTTATATTCGTCTTGCGGGGAAAGGCTTTGGTCCACCGGGACTCGGATGGGCGGGACGGCTTCCGGGTGAACTGGCACTGTTGCGCGGACCGCTCGCGTGGCGGGTCGGAATCATGCCCGCGTTCCTCATTATCTTTCCGATTTTCATCGCAGTCGGTTCAGGTATCGCTAAGGATTTTGTGGCGTATTGGGCCTACGCTTTTCATTTCGGACTCGCGGAATATGGAATGCTTTTCACGATGGCGTGGGCGGGATTCGCAATGTTGGCTTCGCGCGCTTCGGCGGGACAGGGCTGTCTCGTCATCCGCAATTTTATCGTCCGCGGAGTCGGCGAACCGTGGGGAGAGGCG
>CAZPIK010000275.1:0-6075 GCA_964586185.1 uncultured Candidatus Sumerlaeota bacterium
GCGAGGTCGTCGACGAGCGCCATCATCCGGTGGGATGCCGCTTCGAATTACTCGGCGGATGCTGATGTTCCCGTCGAAGTTTCCATGATCCTTGGTTCCAACGCCGATGTGACGGGACGCATCGCCTCGACCTACGATCCAAACGTTTCGCTCGAAGGGGTAACCGTCGGATTGACCCCGCTTTCTTCCAAGCAAGGATTCGCGGGGGCGAGCAGGACAACGGGCGCGGATGGCGCGTTTGCATTTCCGGCCGTTCCGACGGGGGGCTACGAGATTTCCTTGAAAGCTCCGGGGCGCGCCGATTGGAAGGAAAGCATTCAAATCGCAAAACCGGAGCAGGGGAATCTTGGAAATATTCCGTATTATGGCATGGGAAGTTTGCGCGTCAAAGTGGTGAACGATTCCGGACAAGGTATTGCCGGAACGCCGATGGAACTTATCTCGCGCTCACAGGGTGGAGCCGTCATTGCAGAGAGAATGACGAGCGCTCAGGGCGAATGCATTTGGAACGATCTTCCGGAAGGCGAGTATTCCACTCGACTTCCGGTTTCGAATCGCTCCGCCGATGCGTCGGTTCGGCATCTCCGAACGGCTGAACTCACGATCCGCATCGGCGGGTATTCTTTATCGGCGGTTCAGCGTTATAAAGGCGCGCCACTGCGCGAAGGCCGCATTCTGCTCATGAATAAGGAACGTCAACAGGTATCGGCCGTCACGGACCTAAATGGCCTTGCGCGGTTTGCCGGATTACCCGAAGGCGATTATCAGGCGACGGCGCTCTGGCCAGAGGGTTTTTTCTTGCCGCAGGGAATCAACTACAATCCCTTTGGTCCTTTGCAACAAACGGTTTCGCTACGAGGCGATCCTGCGCAGGCATCGGTGAACCTCGTTTTTGAAATGCCGGGCGGAATGATTGGCGGCTTGGTTACGGAATCCTACACCGAGACGCCCGAGAATCCCGCGCCGACGCTTGAACTTTATCTCGTCAATCAACCCGATATGCGGCTATACACGCACCCCGATCCGCTCGGACTCTTCTTCCTGCCCGGCTTGCCCGCGGGAAGTTACAAATTGGAATACACTTCGCCCAAAAGTTCGAGCATCAAGGATTTCAATGTCGGTCCCGAACAAGCCATCACGGGCGTTTCGTTGCCCTAATTGAAGTGGATTGAAGCACAAACGAGTATGAGATAGATTTAATTACGGTTCGCGTATCGTGCCGTCAAGGAGGGGCGCATGTCGGTTGAAAACTGGTTGGACTTGGCGCGGGACAGCCGAAAGGCGGCAAGTGAACTGGTGAGAGACGGGCACTATCGATCGGCCACTTCTAGAGCGTACTATGCTGCTTTTTCCAAAATTTCGCATGAGTTGGTCCATACGGGACACGCCATGCCCGCTGGACGTGAAGGTCCGTCTCACCGAAGATTAAGACCCATGGTTGAAGCAAACTTGAAATCTCTTCGCATTGAACAACGAGCGGCACTATCAAGAATTGTTGGTCGGCTCTATGTGCTTCGAATATACGCCGATTACACTCCTTCGATCCACGTGGATGCTCGAGATGCGCGCGAAGCGGTTTCCCTGATGAACAAGATATTTCACGCTTTTTAAGGAGAAGCAAAATGGCTGCTCAAACAGATGTCGCCCGAATCATTCAAATTGTTGAACGACAACTCAAGGACGCAGAAAAGCGGGGAGTTCATCTGGGCGTTCGGAACGGAGAAACCAAACTCGAAGACGATTGGCTTTACGTCTGCGTTACTCCGCAATCCCAAGGAGATCGTGCATCTGATCATGCCGAATTGATGTCGGAAATCGAGAAAAACCTGCGCGATGAGGGGTATGAAAACGTGCTGTTAGTGCCTGCTGTGGGGGATTGAAAGTTGCGATTTGCCCGTGTCGTGGCATTTCTGATTTTGATTGTACTCGCCTCCTTCGGCTTCGGCGCCGAGCCGCCATTTCCGCCCGGAGTTGTAATTCCCGACGAGATCACGAACGCCGCAAAACTTCCGCCGGGTGTTGAGGCGTTTGCGCTCGAAGTAGATTGGACGAATCCACGGCTTACCGCGCGAATTGAATTTGGCATCGAACTTCCGGGCGATTCGCCGCGACGCTGGGATCGAATCGCGCCGGACGCGCTGAAGATTCAAATCGCCCAGCCGCGCGACGGCGAAGAAGGATGGGAAATCTGGCCGCCGGTTTCACGCAAGAAAAATAGCGAGAATTCCGATAAGGGTTCGCCGAGACTTCATGACCTGCGCGAAAAGCCAAATGCGGATCGCGTTCGAATCGGCGGCGTTCCGCTCTGGGCTTTTGCGGGGCCGACGGCTGAGCGCGATGACGATCCACCGGCGACGGAGATCGAACCGGGCACAGAGGCGCAGGCGTTATGGCTCGGACATCCCGCCGATTGGAAATCGAACCCCCCGGACATTCTGCTGGGCGAAGACCCGTGGTTTTTGAGCGTTTTCGATTCGGCGACGGGCATCTCCACGTTCTATCTTCTCCTCAATACCACCGACGATGAATATGTCGCGAAGAATCTTGAAACGTGGATCGAAGCCGAATTTCAACTCGATCACCTTTGGCTCGCGCTGCATCACGTCGGGCCGCAGGTCATCGTCGGCATGGGCGAATGGCGGCTCGGCCAGACCGATTCACGCCGCGAACCGACCGCCGGAAAAATCGAGCGCGCGGGAGCGGTGCTCATTCTTGAGGAGGCAGGCCCCAACGACCTCGTGGATTGGGCGCGCATCGAACATCCGGCATTTTCAACCTCCTCGACTCATCCCGAATACGCGGAGGATAATCTTGTCGGCGGATTGCTTTGGCCGCAGCCGCTCCATCCGCGCGTCTGGATGAGCGGCGAGAACTTGGAGGCAGATAAAGAGAACGCGACCGTTTGGCTCGAAATGCGATTGCCTGATTCGCGCCCCGTCTCGCGGATCAATATTATTTACGCGGGCGCGGCGGGATGGTCGGACGATTTCAATCCGGGCGCGCTGCGCGTCTGGATAAAAGAAAAAGAACGCGCGATTTTTCCGCAGGCCATCGAATTCAACGACATTGGCAAACCGATGTCGTCGCTGCGATTTCCGGATCCCAAAATGATTTCTGAAGTGCGGATCGAATTTATTGATCCCTCGCGCAACGGCAACAAATCCTCTCCCGCCCGCCTCGCGGCGATTCAACTTTGGGGGCCGTTGGGGGAAGAGTAATGAACTGGGGAACATTCATTCGTGGATGATATACTTACAATACCCGTTGAAGTGTGTGAACGACTTGGATTTTACGTTTACTTGCTGATTGATCCGAGGACACATAAACCATTTTATGTTGGTAAAGGACAAAAAAGTCGCATCCTTGCCCATCTATTAGAGGATGCTGAATCTCGAAAGGTGAATACAATTCGAGAATTAAGAGGATTAGGACTGGAACCGCGACTTGAAATACTCACACATCAGCTTTCAGACGAGGAAGCTGCTTTGCGGGTGGAAGCGGCGGTTATTGATCTTCTCGGATTAGGTGCGCTTTCCAATAAGATTCGGGGTTGGCGTAGCATACAATTCGGTCGTATCGGATTGAGGGAAGCGATTATGTATTATTCCGCCAAACCGGTAGACATTGACGATCCTGTTATTCTGATTCGTATCTCGAAGCTTTATCGTCATAATATGAGTGCCGATGAATTATATGACGTTACGCGGGGAATCTGGGGTGTTGGTCCGAATAGAGACCTAGCACGTTATGCCTTAGCGGTTTTTGAAGGTGTTGTACGAGAAGTGTACTCAATCAATCGCTGGGAACCCGTAATAGGTTTCCAGTTCATAACGAATATCCATCACATTGAACAACCTGAACTATTGCAGGACGAAGACCGCTGGGTGTTCACAGGTGCAGTTTCAGAAAATGCCATTCGTTCCAAGTATATTGGTCGGAGCGTGGCTTCGTATTTTAAGAAAGGAAATCGACGTTCCTTTATCTACGTTAACATCTGAAAAATAGCCTTGATAATATGTATTGTATATGTATGCTAAATCTGTGGACATTGAGTTCGACCCCGCCAAGGCCGAGGCCAATTTCCGCAAGCACAACGTCGGTTTTGCTGATGCGGAGCAGGCGCTTCGAGACCCTTATGGCGTGACGATCGAAGATCCCGATTCCGAAGGCGAACGGCGTTTTGTCACGCTTGGCATGGATGCCCTTGGCCGGATTCTTATCGTAGTCCACACACCGCGTCGCGGCCTCACGCGGTTGATCTCGGCGCGCAAGGCCAGCAAAGGCGAAGCGGAGAAATACCATGCGTAAACACTACGACTTTTCGAAAGGCAAGCGCGGTCCGGTCATCCCTTCACCGGGAAAAACGCGCATCACTATCATGCTGGATGACGACGTATTGGAATTTTATCGGAACAAGGCTGAATCCCAGGGAACCGGTTATCAAACGATGATCAATGCGGCATTGCGCGACAGCCTGCTCAAAACAAAAGGCCGAGCCGCAGCCGATAAACCTGTCACGCTCTCGCAACTGCGTAAAACGCTTCGAGAAGTTTTGCAAGCTTCGTAA
Source organism: uncultured Candidatus Sumerlaeota bacterium (assembly GCA_964586185.1). GTDB lineage: Bacteria > Sumerlaeota > Sumerlaeia > MVZB01 > JAJFLK01 > CAZPIK01. The sequence continues at coordinate 4,568 of CAZPIK010000275.1, forward strand.
TTGTTAAAGCTCGAATCGCGCTGAAGCGTGTTTCTATTCCCTTTGCGCCTTGCGACTTTATCCCTTTGGGTCAATGATGTTCGCGCGGGCGGGTAGATAGCCGCAATAGCCCACGCACTGGCCCAACGATGACGACAAAACTCAGCAAACTCTCCCCCGAACGCGCCGCCGAGGAAAAACGCGATTTTGAACGCGCCAAGGCGGTCATCGTCTCTTTTCCCAAGAGCGGTCGCACCTGGCTCCGCGTCCTCATTGGCAAGGCGCTCTGCGATCAATATGGCGTGGATGAAACGCTCATCTTCGATGAACTCAAGGTGACCGAAGCCGCCGGGGTCACGCCGACCGTTTACACGCACGACGGTTCCAGCAACACCGAGGGGCGACATTGGAACGAACTCTCCGCCGATAAATCAGCCTATCGCGAAAAACGCGTTCTCTTTCTTCTACGCGATCCGCGCGATGTTGCGGTTTCCTGCTTTTTTCAGGCGACGAAGCGCAAAGGACTTTATGAAGGGACGATCTCCGATTTCATTCGCGACGACCATTACGGCATCCGCAAGATTGTGACGTTCTTCAACCAGTGGCATACGGCGCGAAATATTCCGGCGGCGTTCATGAGCCTGACCTATGAAGCGATGCACGCCGATCCCGCCGGAAGCCTCCGCGCGGCGCTCGAATTCATTGGGGCCGCGGTCGAGTCTCGTGCGATTGATTCTGCCGTGAAGTACGCGAGCTTTGAGAACATGCGGAGTATGGAAGAGCAGGGGAAATTCGAAAGCCGCAAGCTCCGACCCGGCAAAGCTCGCGACGAAGAATCGTTCAAGGTGCGCAAGGGTAAGGTCGGCGGATTTGTGGATTACTTAAATGCGGAAGATTGCGCCTATTGCGACGCCGTGATCCGCGAACTCGGCTGCCCTTTTTTCCCGCTTCCCTCATGAGCGAACCTATTTTACGACTCAAGCAAGGGCGTGAAGCATCGCTCCTTAGACGGCATCCGTGGATATTCGGCGGAGCGGTTGAGAAGCTCATTGGCAACGCCCTACGCGGTGGAACGGTCGTCGTTCGCGCGGCGGATGGAAAGTTCCTTTGTCGCGCGGCCTACAACGCCGATTCGCAAATCATCGGACGCGTCTGGTCATGGAATGAAGATGAAGCGATTGATGCCACGTTTTTTGAACGCCGATTGGATGCTGCCATTTCTCGACGACGCGAGCTTGATACGCCCGAAGGGGGCGCGCGGTGGGTTAACGCCGAGAATGACGGATTGCCTGGCTTGATCGTGGATCGCTATGCGGGATTTGCCGTCGCGCAGTTTCTCTCCGCCGGAGCCGAACGCTGGAAAAAGGAAATCGTCGCCGCGCTTTCATCACGCCCCGGAATTCGGGGAGTCCATGAGCGATCCGATGCCGACGTTCGCGCAAAAGAAGGATTGCTCCCCGCGACGGGGACGCTCGCGGGCGAACCGATCCCGCCGCTCATCGAGATTATTGAGTATCTTGGTGGGCGAA
>CAZPIK010000276.1:0-6071 GCA_964586185.1 uncultured Candidatus Sumerlaeota bacterium
GGGTATTGCGGCGCGAGTGGGGCCGCGCGCCCGATCTCAAACGCTCCGTCGGCGCTCTCTGCGGCGGCAATGCGGAAACGCTCGCGCATTTGGTCCCCGGACATCGCGCCGATGGAGTTCCGATACTCGACATCCCGACTTTGCGAGACATCTTGGAGACGATTCTCCGTTCGTCACTCGCAAAACGAATGCAGCTATTCAAGGTCCACCGCGACCGCGCCGAAGTCATGCCGCTGGCGGCTATTGTGTTTCTTGCCCTCGCGAAATGGACAGGCGCGAACCAATTCCTCGTTCCCGGCGTCGGCGTACGCGATGGGATTCTGCTCGACCTCGCGGCGAAGTATGCGAATTCCTGAAGATCGCGCTTTCCTTGTCTTATACTGAAGGGTCGGGTAAAATACCGAAACGAAATGGCCTCGCCCCTTAAAGTCCTTGGCATCGTCCCTCCGACCGGGTTGTTCATCCGCGAGGATCGCTGTCAAACGCCGATCAAGAATCTCAAAACGATTTCGCTCCGGCCGCCGATTGACCTGCTTTATGCGACGGCGTCGTTCGAGGCCGCTGGGTCGGAATGCAAGGTCGTTGATTTTCCCGGCGAGCAGTGGGATTGGAGTCGGCTCGAAAGCGACCTGCGCGAGTTCGCTCCCGATATCCTTCTCATGAGTATCACGACGCCGAGCCTTCACGACGACATGAAGGCCGCCGAGCTCGCTAAGAAGGTGAACCCCGCGATCACGACGATTGCCAAAGGGGCGCACTTCAATACGCTCGACGTAAAATCGCTCGAACAATATCCGTCGCTCGATATCGTCCTTCGCGGCGAATACGAGGAGGCGTGTCGGGAACTGGGCGAGCGCAAACCGCTCGATCAAATTCTCGGAATCACGTTTCGCGATCCGAACGGAAAGATCGTCAAGAACGCGGATCGTCCGTTTCTCGATAATTTGGATGCGATTCCATATCCCGCAAGGCACTTGGCGCGGAACGAACTTTATCTCCGCCCCGATACTGGCGAGTTCCAAACGACAATCCTCACCAATCGCGGTTGCCCGTTCCATTGTGTCTATTGCCTCGCGAATCAGGTTTCGGGAACGAAGAATCGTTACCGTTCGGTCGAGAACGTCATCGGCGAAATCCGCGAATGCGTAGAAAAGCACGGCATCCGCAATTTTCTTTTTCGATCCGATCTTTTCACGCAAAACAAAAAATGGGTCATCAATCTCTGCAAGGCGATCATTGATTCGGGTCTCAATATAGAGTGGGCGTCGAACTCGCGCGTGGATACGGTCAATCCGGAAGTGCTTGGCTGGATGAAGAAAGCCGGGTGCTGGATCATTGCGTTCGGCGTCGAGAGCGGAAGCCAGGAAACGCTCGACCGAATTGATAAATCGGCCAAGGCCGAGGACGCTTTCAAAGCGGTCAACATGGTCCGCGAGGCGGGGATCAAATCGAGCGTTTACCTTCTAATGGGACTCCCTTGGGACACGAAACAAACCATCGCCGATCAGATGGAGTTCGCGCGCAAGCTCAATCCCGACGTGCTCGAATATTTTTACACGTATCCCTTCCCCGGCACGCCGCTTTATGACATCTGCGTGAAGGAAGGGCTGATCAAAGAGGGAGAAATTCCGCTCGAAGCCTACGACAATCCCGCGATGCCGGGGATTTATCTTTCGGTCGGCGAATTCAAAAAACTCCGCCGCCGCGCGATGCGCGATTTCTATTTACGTCCGTCAAAAATATTTCAAACCCTAAAGTCCACCCGCTCACCCAAAGAATTCGCCAATTACATTCGCTTGGGACTCATCCAACTCAAAGACCTCGTCGCGGGGGGGTAATAGTAGTAGGTCGGGATTTGTGCTTAACGTTTTGTCATACTGCACAGGTCAGGCGGAAATTTGAAAGTTGTAAACGTTACTCGAATTTTAATGTTTGGAATGTTGGGTGAATCGGTTTGCTGTTTTGTGAGCGCGCAAATGGAAAACTTAATCCAACGCAAGTCCATCGTCCTCGTCGTTATCATTCTTTTTTCACTCTTGACACTTCTCACTTCACCCTTCGTTTTCGCCGGGGCGGAGAGCGCACCGGAATTTGTGCGGGAAGCGCCGGAGCCTATCGGCAACGGCAACGAACACATTTGGGTGATCCCGTCGCTTTCGTCGCCGTCGGTAAAGAATGGTGAAAAACTGACCATCCAAACGGTCGTGAAAGCTGCGGCGGGTGTGCGCAAGGTCAAGGCCGAGATTCTCGATGGTGAACGCGTCGTGGATGCGCTGGAACTAAAACCCGGCGCGCAACAATCCGGCGGCGTTGGGTTTTTGAATTCCGGGGGATCGAACTCGGAAGCTGTGGTTGGATTCGTCGGTCCAATTTCACCATTCGATATTCATCATTCGCCATTTCTTCCGACCATTGGTCTCTGGTCCGCCGAGTGGATCGGGCATGATCTGGAAGAAAAGTTCTATACCATTCGCCTCAGCGTGACCGACGCTGAGGGGCAACGCTTCGAGGACACCTCGCTAACGTTCTCCGATCCCATTGCCGGAAATGCGACACCGGGGACAACGAACTATCCCAACGGAGGTATGCGGTCTGTTGGGCGACTCGTAAACGACTACGAGGGATATCTCAAATGTGCAGTAATTGACACAGTTAATGGCTTCGCTTATTTCGGTACAAACACGGAATTCGGAACCGTCGTCAAAGTGGCGTTGAACGGGTCGGGAATACCTACTCGCGTGGGAGCTTTACGTTTGAACCTTGGAGAGAGGTTTCTTGTTTCTGCCGCGATTGATCCAGCCGCAGGCTATGCTTATTTTGGAACGGATACAGATCCAGGAATTGTAATCAAAGTGGCGTTGAACGGGACGGGAGTCCCCACGCGGGTGGGAGCAGTGACCTTGAACTCGGGCGAGAAGGCTCTTTATACCGCCGTGATTGATCCCGCGGGTGGTTTCGCCTATTTCGGAACAAATGCAATTCCAGGGATTGTGATCAAGGTGGCCCTCAACGGGACCGGAGTTCCCACTCGCGTGGGAGCGCTGACATTGAATGCGAATGAGGAGTTTCTCCATTCTGCCGTCATTGATCCCGCATCTGGCTACGCCTATTTCGGAACGGACACAAATCCGGGGAGAGTAGTTAAGATATCCTTGAATGGGGCAGGGATTCCAATACGAATCGGGGCATTGACGCTGAATTCCGGTGAGACTCAGCTATATTCTTCCGCTATAGACACGACGGCTGGTTTTGCTTACTTCGGGACTAATACGGCTCCTGGACGCGTGGTGAAAGTTGATCTGAACGGGGCGGGCGTTCCGATTCGCGTAGGGTCTTTAACATTGAATTCCGGAGAAAATTATCTTCAATCTGCTGTCATAGACCCTACGGCAGGATACGCTTACTTCGGGACCAGCACTTCGCCCGGACGAGTAGTAAAAGTGGATTTGAACGGCACGGGGACTCCAGTTTATGTTGGTGCGTTAACGCTAAACGCTGGAGAGAATTCACTTTCGCCCGCTGTAATTGATCCAACGGCCGGCTACGCATACTTCGGGAGGGCGGGTTCGGTTCCTGGTTACGTGGTCAAAGTTAATCTCAACGGAACGGGAGTTCCGACAAAAGTGGGTGTGTTGGCGTTGAAGACGGGGGATGGCTATTTTACATCCGCGGTGATTGATGCTGCGGCTGGTTATGCTTACTTCGGGACACTCTACGGTCGCGTAGCGAAAGTGGCGCTGAGCGGCTCGAATGCGCCCGCTCTCATCGGAGAGTTGGTGCTCAATACTGGGGAAGATCAACTGTACTCTGCCGTTATAGATACCGCGGCGGGTTACGCCTATTTTGGAACGTGGACAAGTCCAGGGATCGTAGTGAAAGTGGCACTGAACGGGAGCGGGGTGCCAACTCGCGTGGGTGCTGTGACACTCAATCCGGGAGAAAATGCTCTCCTGTCCGCCGTGATTGATCCCGCTGCGGGTTATGCTTATTTCGGGACTTTTTCGAGTCCTGCGGCCGTGGTGAAAGTGGCATTGAACGGGGCAGGACCTCCGACGCGCGTGGGGGCGCTTATGCTCAATGTGGACGAAGATTCTTTATTTACCGCTGTGATAGATCCAAATGCAGGCTATGCCTATTTCGGTGGTTGGTCGTCATCGCTGGTGAAAGTGGCGTTGAACGGAGCGGGAGTTCCGACACATGCGGGTACGCTAACCTTGCCTCCTGGGGAGGGTCCCCTACTCTCATCCGTGATTGATCCTGCGGAAGGCTACGCTTATTTTGGGACGGGCAATGATCCTAATCGCGTGGTGAAAATCGCACTAAACGGGGCCGGAATTCCAACGCGCGTGGGGGCATTAGGCATGCCCGCAGAGTTTTGTGACAACTTTTATTTTCCCGGTGCGATTGACCCCGACGGTGGCTACGCGTATTTCGGCGGCCATTCATATCCAGGTTACGTGGCTAAAGTAGCGTTGAATGGAGCGGGAATTCCAACACTCAAGGGGATTCTAACGCTTGATGAGAGTGCGACAGAAAATTACCTTATTTCCGCAACGATAGATCCGTCTGCGGGCTATGCCTATTTCGGTTCCTACGTACCTCCCGGAGTCTTGGTCAAAGTAGGGATTTCCGAAAAAGGCCAACTCAAAGCGACCGAAATGACGATGCCTGAATTCGGCAATGTGAATGACGTGAATTTTTATACGCATGCTGCAAAGGGAAATGTCCGGCTCGCGATCTCCGACGATGCCTCGCCGCGCAATCTCCTATGGGAAAGTGGCCCGACATCCAACAATGTTACAAACGGCCTAATCACAATTCCGATTTCTTCTGGCACACCCTCTTCATTGCAACTTCCGCAGGGGAACTATCAGCTTGCGTGGCAAGTGGATAGCAACAGCGACGTGCCAAGCTACACGGCGGGAACTGCGGGTGATGGATTGGCCATCGAGCGCCCGTTCGGTCCATTCCCCTCCGATCTCGATTCCAGCACGCCCGTTTCCACCGACGAGAAGTGGACGATGTATATCAATTACGACTCGCTTGGCTCGCCCACCCCCTCAGCTTCGCCAACCGTATCGCCGAGTCCAACACCTTCGGCATCCGTGTCAGCCAGCCCGACCGAAACGCCAAGCCCGACGATGTCTCCAAGTCCAACCGAGTCCCCGAGCCCAACGCCGTCTCAAACCTCGACACCCAGTCCAACCACGAGTCCTTCACCAACGGCCACCGCACCGCCCACAGCATCTGCGACGGTAACTCCCGATCCAGCGCTATGCCCGCTAAAAAGAATTATTAACGACCCCTTCCCGGCGACTGGAGATGCCTTTGGTTACTCTGTGGGTTTATCGGGAAATAATATAGTCGTTGGCGCATATCGAGGCGACGGCGGAGCGACGGACGCAGGCAATGCTTACCTCTTTGACGCGTTAAACGGAACACTCCTACGGACGTTTAATAATCCTACGCCAGCATTGGACGATAGGTTCGGTTGGTCGGTCGCAATTTCGGGTAACAATGTTCTGGTGGGGGCGTATCGGGACGATACGGGTAGTAGCAATGCAGGGAGTGCGTATCTTTTCGACGCGACAACGGGATCGCTTATTCAGACATTCAACAATCCAACTCCAAGCCTTAGTGATTTCTTCGGGTACTCGGTGGGAATCTTCGGAAATAATGTCATCGTCGGGGCCTTTCAGGACGACACCGGCGCAGGCCAAGCGGGTAGCGCCTATCTGTACGACGCAGCAACTGGATCGCTTCTTCGAACTTTAAATAATCCTGCGCCATCGACGAACGACTATTTCGGTTATTCAGTAGCTGTTTCGGGAAACAATGTCCTCGTGGGATCCCCCGAAGATGATACGAGCGGCACAAACTCTGGAATCGCTTATCTTTTTGATTTCGCCACAGGTTCGCTCCTGCATACATTAAACAATCCAACGCCAGCGACCGACGATAAGTTTGGTGAATCCGTGTCCATCTCGGGAAATAACACCCTTGTCGGAGCTTTTTCAGATGATACAGGGGCTGTGAATGCAGGAAGCGCGTATCTGTTCGACAGCATTACG
>CAZPIK010000277.1:0-5950 GCA_964586185.1 uncultured Candidatus Sumerlaeota bacterium
CGAACTTTCGGAAGACGAAGCGACCAAGTTACGCGACTATCTCCTGCGCGGCGGATTTCTTCTTGTGGATGATTTTTGGGGCGAGGAGGAGTGGGAGAATTGGGTGGAACAGGTCGCCAAGGTTTTTCCGCCCGAAGAGTATCCGATGAACGATATCCCTCTCAGCCATGAAATTTTTCACTGCGTGTTCGATATCAAAGAAGTCCCCCAAGTCCCATCCGTCCACCACTACGAACTCTGGAAGGAAACGGGAATCACCTACGAGCGTTACGACGCCCAAACCGCCTATTGCAAAGGGATCTTCGATAAAAAAGGGCGGTTAATGGTCGTCGTTATGCACAATACCGACCTGGGTGACGGCTGGGAACGCGAAGGAGACAACGCGGGCTACTTCCGCGACTTCTCGGTGAAGAAAGCCTATCCCATGGGAATTAACATCGTCACCTACGCGATGACGCATTGATTCATCCCGCAGAAAAAGTGGGCGGGTTATTTCTTCGCGATTTTTTGCTCGAGCAATTTGACAATGAGATCGGGCGTGTCGAGGTACTCGGCGGAGAGTTCCGAAGGATCAAACTCAACGCCGAACTCGGTTTCGAAACCGTCCACCATCTTCAGCACCGCGACTGAATCCATCATTCCCGCCTTGATGAGCGAGGTCGTTCGCGTGATTTCCTTGCCCTTCGACTCCTTCGGCAGCGCCTTTTGAATGTGCGCTTGAACGGAGGCGAGAATGGATTCGGCGGTCTGGCTCATATCGCAATACTCCCAACGGATTTAGAAACTCGGCTTGAATTGATCGGCGGTTAGAGTGCCGAGCAGTTTATGCCAAATGTGGTTCGGGTCCTTTTCGACCGCCGAAACGATCTCGCGCATTTTTTCGAGCACCGGCGGCGCGTCGTCGTCATAGAGGTCGCCTTGCAAAAGCTTCAGCACGTCAATCCGATATTTGGGGTTCTTGATGAAGTAGGTGAAGAGGATGTTCAGGCGATAGTAAAGCCCGATGAACTTATACCAGTTGAGGCATCCACGGCGAATCGTGCTTTCAAAATTGTTGAAGCTCTCCTTTTGGAAATTGCCCGTCTTGAACGCTTCGATAATATCCGCGCTCGCGAGCTGGGCGCTCCGGAAGGCGATGCTGACTCCGCTGGAGAAGATCGGATCCACGAACCGCGCCGCGTCGCCAATCAGGACGAAACGGTCGCCGCAAATCTGCGACATCGCGTAGCTGTAATCGGCCTCGGTTGTGAAGTCGCGGTATTGCTTCGACTTCTTGAGCTTGTCGTAAATCTCCGGTCGCGACTTCACGCAGTTCCAGAAGAAATCCTCGCGCGACGCTTTGGCCGCCGTAAAGTTCGCCTTTTGCGTGACGACGCCAAAGCTCGTCAGCCGGTCGGTGATCGGAATCTGCCAAAGCCATGAGTTCGTGATCGGCAGAAAGTGAATGTGAATGTAGTCGCCGTCCTTTTGCGTCTCCGATCCGCGATCGTAATCCTCGAACCATGTGTGAAGCGCGTATTGGTCGAAGACCGGATCGGTGACTTTGAGGCGGAGTTGATTGCCGAGGCAGGTGCGGCGTCCGCTCGCGTCAACGACCATTTTGCAGCTATATTTCCCCTCGCCTTTGTCGTCCTTGTAATGCACATATACGAGCGGCTTCTGCGAGAAATCCACGCTGGTGACGCCGACGCCTTGTCGTGTCGTCGCGCCGAGTTCGGCCGCGTGCTCCAAGAGCATCTTGTCAAAGAGTCCGCGATCCACATGGTAGGTGTAATTCTGGTCAACGCCGTCCATTTCGCGATCCTCGAATCGGATGTCCGCGACCGAGTCGGGGGTGATCGCCTCCATGAGGTCGTTGTAGGAAACGTCCATCGCGTCTTTACTGTAGTTTGAAGTCCAAGTTGCGCCGAATTTTTTCGGGAATTTGGCCTCTTCCATCTTGTGGAGAAAGCCGAGTTCTTTGAAGACGCGCGTCGTCGCGGGGACGAGCGATTCGCCCACGTGAGGACGCGGGAAAATCTCGCGCTCTAAGACGATGACTTTCAGTCCCGCTTTGGCCAAATAAGATCCGCTTACCGAACCGGCAGGTCCTCCGCCAATCACCACCACGTCATAATCATGCTGTTCCATTGATTCGTATCCATCCAGGTTGAGAAGTTGCGGCGCCATTTGATCTACGGCGCCGGAAAGGCGACCGAATGATAGTTCACTCGTTCGCTCAAAAACAGAAAAATCGTCGGACAATTCGCTGTAGCTGACCGTGGCCACGCCCGATGATAGAATTGGCTCAATCGTTTGGCATGGGGTAGGATCAATGGATGAGACCGCGCATTTATACGGACACTTCGGCGTTGGGTGGATGTGGGGACGTGGAATTCCGCGAGCCGTCCCGCCGTTTATTGGAAGCGTTCGTGAATGGCGAAAAAATGCTTGTTCTGTCGGAGTTAACGCTTCGGGAACTGGAACCCGCCCCTCTTGAAGTACGAGAAAATTTTCGACGCGTTCCCGAAGCTTTCATTGAATTGCTTCCGCGATCTATGGAAGCAGAGGAATTGGCAATTGTGTATATTCGCGATGGGGCCATCGGTCGAAAAATGATGGCCGACGCGCTGCATATAGCGCTCGCTTCCGTCGCTCGCGTGGACGTGCTTGTCAGTTGGAATTTCAAGCACATTGTCAATCTGCGACGAATTCATGCTTATAATGCGGTAAATCTGAAAATGGGATATCCGCTTCTTGAAATCCGAACACCAAGGGAGGTTCTTGGCGATGAATAAGGCCACCACAAAGAATTACGATTGCGTGCAAAGTGTGCGTAGCATTCGCGACGAATTGAGCCGAGAGCTATTGAAGATGAGTCGAGACGGAAGAATCCAGTGGCTTCGAAGCCATCGGTATTCCGACCCTTTTCTTCAGCGGCTGGCAGACCAAATCGTGGAACAGCCCCAAGCCACTGTCGTAACTAAAACTCGCGCGCGGAGCGGTTCCTCGTGATCCAGGAAGTAACGAGAGGTTTTCGGGTGTTTCAGCATCTTGACAGCAACCGCCGTCTATCCGATGATACGGGAACGTGCTGGGGAGTGGTGTAGTCGGTAGCACGTCAGGTTCTGGCCCTGAAGGTCGTGGGTTCGAGCCCTACCTCCCCAGCCAATTTTTTTTCTTCTACAATCACTATGAAAACTGAACTGCAATCCAGCCCGACACTTCAGCCGGGGGTTTATCCCTTTACGCGCGGCATACACGCGGAGATGTATAAAAAGCGGCTCTGGACGATGCGCCAGTATGCCGGGTTCGGCGACGCGGGGGCGACCAATGCGCGGTTCCGCAAACTGCTTGAAACGGGCGTCATGGGGCTTTCGATGGCGTTCGATCTCCCGACGCAGATCGGCATGGACTCCGACGCCGATCTCGCGCTCGGCGAAGTCGGCCGCGTCGGCGTTGCGATTGATACCGTCGAGGACATGGGACGCGTTTTCGATGGGATTGACACGGGTGCCGTCACGACTTCGATGACGATTAACGCTCCCGCTTCGGTTCTGCTGGCAATGTATTTGGTCGTGAGCGAGGAGCGCGGCGTCGGCTGGGATAAAGTCGGCGGAACGGTTCAGAACGACATCTTGAAGGAATACGCCGCGCGCGGGACTTACATCTATCCTCCCGCGCCGTCGCTTCGTCTGATCGTGGACATGATGGATTTCTGCGCGAAGCACGTCCCGAAGTGGAACACGATTTCGGTCAGCGGGTATCACATTCGTGAGGCGGGCGCGACGGCGGCGCAGGAAATCGCGTTCACGCTCGGCGATGGGATCGAATACTTGGGCGCGGCGATTCGGCGCGGACTCGACGGCGCGCAAATCGCCAGTCAGATGTCGTTCTTTTTCAGCTCGGACAATAATTTTTTCGAGGAGATTGCGAAGTTCCGCGCGGCGAGGCGAATGTGGGCAAAGATCGTTAAGGAACGGTTTGGCATTAACGACGAGCGCGCACAGAAACTTCGCTTTCATTGTCAGACCGGCGGCTCGACCCTCGCGCAGCAGGAACCGGAGAACAACGCCATTCGCGTTGCGTATCAGGCGATGGCAGCGGTGCTGGGCGGATGCCAATCGCTCCATACCAACGGACGCGACGAGGCGATTTCGCTTCCGAGTGAGGCCGCCGCGCGACTGGCTCTTCGCACGCAGCAGGTTTTGGGCTACGAAACGCATGTCACCGATGAACCCGATCCGCTCGGCGGCGCGCCTTACATCGAGGGTCTTACCGACAAGCTGGAAAACGAGGCGAACGAGATTATGGCGCGCGTTGAGAAGCTGGGCGGCATGACCGAGGCCATCGCGCAGGGTGCAGTTCGTCGGATGATCGCCGAGAGCGCTTACCGCGCGGCGCGGGAATTCGATAGTCTCGATCGCAAGGTCATCGGCGTGAATTTTCCGAAGGGCGTCGGCAAAGATAGTGACGACATCGAGACGTTTGCGATTGAGGATCGGGTCGAGACGGAACAGGTCGCGCGTCTGAACGCCTTCCGAGCCAAACGCGACGGAGCCGCCGCGCAAAAGGCGCTGGATGAACTCGCCAAATCCGCCCGTGACGAAAAAGCCAATCTGATGTTCCCGATCATCGAAGCCGTCCGCAAACGGGCAACACTCGGCGAAATCTGCAACGTCTTCCGCGACGCCTTCGGCGAACATCGCGACAACGTGGCTTTGTAGCAAAATATTTTGATGACCGAATCTTTTTTCAAGTCAGTCTTCCCGAATTCGCATTGATGTACCGTCCTCAATATCTGACTGAAGCCGTTCGATTGTCCGGATTATCGGAAATTGCCCTGAGTTTTCTTCGGCGCTCCGCAAACGGATGTGAACTTCTTTCGGGACATCCAAAGCAAAACGAGTCCACTTGTCATTAAAGCGCTAACGACGGCGAATAGAAACGTCACGCTCATGTACATGGCAATCGGAGGTGCCCCGCCCTTGGGCTTGGAAGTAAAAAGAGCGACAAGATATCCGAGAAATGGAATCGTTAGGACCAGCCCCAGCATGAGTAAATTGAGTGCGCGATAAGCAGATTTTCCCGCGCGGCCGTAGTCGTCGAACCACTGAGAAACCATTGCCAGCAATCGCAATCCTGCTATAGCTGGGAATACCATACAGAACAACATGAGCCGATGTGGCCACGTCGAAAAGGCGAAGCAAGCGAACAATAGCGACCCGTAGGCGTCGTTCAGGACCGGAATCAGCATCCTGTGATGTACCCCTGACTGCAGCCAATATTTCCATCGAAGCGGTAATAGCGCGCAAAGTCTCTGTCCGGAATCTAGCGGATTGTTATTGGCCGCCAAATCGGACATGAAACCGATGAAAAGCGCTACGGCCATCACCGTCGCCCTCGAATCCGCATCCCTAATCCAAACCAGCGAAAATATTCCCGCAATGGTGATGATTGCGGTGTACGCGGTTGGTCGGACTTCGCTCGATAGCGCGTTCAATACCCTGTCTCTTATTCGTGCGGTGCGCCGTTTGAGGGTCGTCGCGTACCGATGACGAAAGAACTGTTCTTCCGGATTTAGAGTCTCGTCGTAGTCGAGGGGATGCCATTCGTATTCCTCTGTCACGGCAAAGGGAGCATCACTACCCGAATCCAGAGCGCGCTGGGCGAGCGAAAAAGTCGGAACAGGATCCGCCTGCTCGAACCTGATCTGTTCCTCTTCCACGGCCATTTCAAAGTCATCACGAACTTCGATCCATTGCGTGAACGATTCTTGGTAATAATCGAAGGCCGGTTTTTTCCAGCCCCTCCAAATCCACAAAAGCGAAAGCAGCAAATGGGTCGCCAAGGACGCCGTGATCAGCCATAAATACACTTCAGGCATTCCGGGAGCTAAATGAATGACTAACAAACCACTCACGGGCACGATCAGAAACATGACACACAAGCAGGCGGGACCGAGCAACAG
>CAZPIK010000278.1:0-5935 GCA_964586185.1 uncultured Candidatus Sumerlaeota bacterium
CTTTTTATTGAACTACAACCGATTGAGCCCTTCGATTCACACGTTTGATATGCAGATAACGACGTTCATGTTCAACCGGGCCGCCACGCCGTCCAAGCCCGCAGCTCCGGCCAAGAAATAAGGTCGTAAAAGGCAAAATAGGTGAAGATCATGAAAGCAAAAAACAAACAGATCATCGCTGCCGGACTTTTTGCCGTTGGCCTTTGCGCATCTTCGCACGAGCTTTGGTCTCAGCCCGGTGGGGGGGGCACCTTCGCCGATAAGATCGCCGATATGGAGCGGATGCGCAACGAAGCCAAAGATATGAAAGCCGCCGCCGACGCCAATCGCGCACGAGTTGAGCAACAAATTAAAGCCATGGAAGAGGGCGAAAATCCGAGCGCGCCGGTTCCGGATGAATCGGGCGTGGGCGCCACCGATGCTCCGCCTCCGCCTGCTCCGGGCGCGACTGACGCTCCTTCAGAAACTGCAGTTTCTGATGAAGCGACGGGTGATGGTTCATCCGATGAACCGTCAGGGCTGTCCATTGCCGGTGCGCCTCTTCCCGTGGATGTCGGACAAGAAGTTGATGAAGGTAGTGTCGTTTCGATTTTCAGTGACCCCAAGTTCCTGGCCATGCTTGGACAGAATCCCAAGTTTGTTTACGAAGCGGTCAATGTTCCCGATCCGATGGTCTTCCCGCCTGTTCGGAATGAAGCAATTAAGAACGAGCTTTGGTTGAAGGCCGATACAATCCTTCGCGAAGCCGGGCTTGATCTAAAGAAAATGGGCAAAGGGATGATCATCCCGCCGGCCGCAAAACCCAAGATTCAAGAAGCGATTGAAGTCATTCAGAGCGTGTCCAAGTTTACCAGCAACGATCCTCGCTATATTGAACCGATTGCCAAGCGGACAGCCGAACTGAGTAAGCTTATCGAAGCGCCGCCTCCCACGACCCCAGGGGTTGTCGCGCCCGTGGATGTTCCGTGTGACCTCCCCAACGAAATACGGGCGAATGTCCGTGGAATCGTGGCCAGTTCACAAAAGCCCGTTTGCTTGGTTGGCGATTTTATCCTTGCCGTGGGCGAATCAATCCCGGACTTTCCAAACGTAAAGATCGGCGCGATCAATCCGGGTCAAATCGTTTTTGAGGTTGATTGCAAGGGGACCGAGGCGAAGAAGTTTCCTATCACGGTTCGTCCGAACGAAGAAGTTGGATTCTTCGGAGGAAGCCTGACGGGCGGACGTCGCAGAGGACGTTGAGCAGGAGTTGTTCGATTGGACGCGCTTAGCTTGCGTCAAAATGGCCTTTGGGAAAGTGATGATTGAAGGTATGTGTAACGTGGTTCAGAACAGGAATAGTTCAAGGAGGCATGGGATGTTTTCGATCTCCCGTCAAATCGTTCCGGTGATGGCAGCCCTCACCGTGTATGCCACGTCGCTTCGTGCGCAGGATGAGCCTGTGCCCGCGCCCGTTGCGGCGGAGGGCGGCTCGACCGTTACCCTCGCGATCCAACCCAATTCCTCGCGGACGACTCAGCCCGATGATCCGACAAATGGCTTGGATTTCGATCAAGTCATACCCGAACTGACGGCCAAAGACGCCGAGTTCCAGAACATTATCCGTCTCATCGCGCTTAAGACCAATCTGAACATCCTTCTCGATCCCGAAGAAATTGACGGCAAGAAGCGGATTACGTTCCAACTACGCAACGTTACGCTGGGAACCGCGCTCGATACCATCCTAAAAACCCACAAACTGGCCTACGTCGTCGAAAAGGGCGGTATCATTCGCATCGTTCCTGAAGGACGGGTTGGCCGTGCAGCGGTCGAAACCAAGACTGAAATCATCGCGCTCAATTGGCGCGACGCCGTGGATATGGAAAAGACCTTCAAGTCATTCCTCACGAGTCACGGAACGATTAAGTCCAATGACGAATCGCAAGCGCTCATCATCATTGACGTTCCGCCGAACGTGCTGCGGATCAAGGAATTGATTGCTCAATTGGATAAACCCGACCGTCAGGTCATGATCGAATGCCGGCTGGTTGACCTTCAGATCGGCTCGATTCGGACTTTCGCTACGGAATGGGGACTCACGAAGCACAACCGCACTCGCACGGGCGTCGCGACTCGGACGACGGCCAGCAGTAGCACTACCACCAAAACGCCGGGAAGTTTCACGCCGGGCGGCACCGACCCCGATACGGGGCTACCTTTGCCACCGACCGGATCGCCTTCATCGTCAAGCACCTCGGGGAGTTCAAGCATTACTGAAAATTTGGTCGAAACCCTTAGCGCGCCGGATTCGCTCGTTCCCATCGGACTGGATCAGCTTGTCGAAGGATTCGCAATGTCCGAAGGCATTGGCGCACTGCAGTTCGGTTCAATGATCGGCATCTTGGGCGATGATTTCACGCTGGATGCTTTCCTGCTCGCTCTCGAAGGGCGTGACATGGTTGAGATCATTGCCGCCCCGCGCGTCACCACCCTCAATAACGTCATCGCCACGATTGACATCATCCAACAGATTCCGTTTGCGCAGGGTGAAATCGTTTCGCAGACCGCGGTCAGAACCATCCGCTTCCAAGAGGCGGGCGAGAAGATTTCAGTCAAGCCGATCATCACCCCCGATGGGCATGTTCGTCTTGATATCAACCTTCTCCAAAGCATTTTCCGGAACCGCGTCGGCCCTGGAGACCTCGATCCGCCGATTATGGACGACCGCAAAGCCAAGAGCACCGTCATCGTGAAGGACAAGAGCACAGTGGTTTTGGGTGGATTGCGTGAGCTTCGCCGCTCTGAAATCGTAGACGCCTTCCCGTGGTTCTGGCGAATCCCGCTTATCGGTTGGGCGTTCAAAGATAAGTCCAACGACCAAAATCGCACCGAGCTCGTGCTCATGGTCACGCCGAACATCGTTGAGCAGGCGTTGCTGAACGATCGCGAGAAGGAATTGTATGATAGCCTCGATTCGAAATGGCACATGCCGGACTATTTCATGGACGATGTCGAGATGCAGGATAACTACTGGGATCGCGGCAAAGACGCTTGGTGGTGCAAAGACGGAGCTGATTCCGATTCCCAAGCTGCAACCGAGTAAACTAAACGGAAACTAGATAACTTCTTTCAGTAAACGCGCCGCAGAGAACTTCTGCGGCGCGTTTCATTTGAATCAATACCGAACATCTGGAATCACAAAAGTGGAAGCGGCTTCCAGCCGTTTTCTTCGGATGAAAAGCGGCAAGATGCCGCTTCTACTTTTCTTCCCTTGTTGTTCCGCGTTCCGATGAAAAGCGGCAAGACGCCGCTTCTACTTTTCTTCCCTTGTTGTTCCGCGTTCCTCTGATACAATCCTTTCCTTTGATTCGGCCTAAGGGCATCCAAGGGAGAGAAATATCATGAATCACGCGGGGAAATTGGCGGCGCGCGCGCTTAAGAATGCGGGCGTCGAGTGCGTCTTTACGCTTTCGGGCGGTCACGTCATGCCTATCTACGACGGCTGCCTCGATGAGGGGATCAAGGTCGTTGACGTGCGGCACGAGCAGGCGACGACGCACGCCGCCGACGCATGGGCGCGGGTCAATCCCGGCAAAATCGGCGTTGCTATTGTCACGGCAGGACCCGGCGTCACGGACTGCGTGACGGGAGTCGCCAACGCATGGCGCGCGAATTCCCCCATCCTTGTTTTCGGCGGACAAGGCCCCTTTGCCAATCACCGCCGGGGTTCGCTTCAGGAGATGGATCACATTAGTTTGATGCGTCCGATCACGAAATATTCCGATGCTTGTTACGATCCGCTACGAATCGGCGAATATATCGAGATGGCGATCAAGCACGCGATTTCGGGAATTCCGGGACCGGCCTTTCTCGAAATCCCGATGGACATCCTCATGAAGGAAGTCAAACCGGAAGACCTTCCGACGCGCCCGATTCAAACTGCGCCGCCGAGCCTCAGCGCCGATAAATCGGCCATCCTTCCTGCGCTCGAAATTCTCAAGAACGCCAAGCGTCCGATGCTCATGGCGGGCACGAGTCTTAAGTGGTCGAACGCGGGGCCGCAGATCAATAAGTTCTTGGAGAAGACCAACATCCCCGCCTACGCCAACGGCATGGGACGCGGATTGATTAAGCGCGATTCCAAGCATCTGTTCAACCGCACCCGACGCGACGCCACGGCCAAATGCGACGTGATGATCCTCGCGGGAACGATCCTCGATTTTCGGATGGGCTTCGGTCGAAATATTCCCAAGGACGCCAAAATCATCCAACTCGATATGGACTACACGGCCATCGGAAACAACCGCCCCGCCGATGTTGCGCTCGTCGGCAACCTCGCGGGCAGCCTCGAATCCATTATGCGAGTTATGGACGAGGAGAACGTGAAACTCGATTTCAGTTCGTGGAGCGCGGAGCTTCGCGTGAAAGAGGACGAAGGCGAAAAAAAGCTGGCGGGGCGTTACACATCGAACGATACGCCGATTGACGCGCTCCGGCTTTGCAAGGAAATCGCCGACAGCGTCACCGACGACATGATCGTCATCGGCGATGGGGGCGATATCGTCGCGCAGGCGGCCAAAGTTGTGCCGATTCCGAAGAACGGCTACTGGATGGATCCGGGTCCGCTCGGAACGCTCGGCGTCGGAATGCCGTTCGCCATCGCGGCGCAAATCGCGCATCCCGATAAGCGCGTGATGATCATTTATGGCGACGGCAGCTTCGGACTCAACGGTTTCGAATACGATACGGCGGTACGGTTCAATCTGCCGATTGTCGGAATCGTCGGCAACGACGCGGCGTGGGGACAGATGATGCGCCCGCAGGCGAACGTCTATGGCCGTGAACGCCTTGTCGCGACGAAGCTGGCTTACACGCGCTACGATAAAATCGTCGAGGCGATGGGCGGTTACGGCGAGCATGTCACGAAGCCGGAGGATATCCGCGGGGCGATTGACCGCGCGTTCGCAAGTGGCAAACCCGCGTGCGTGAACGTCGAGATCAAACAAGACCTCACTTACGGTGGCGGGATTTACGTATAAATGATATCGGCGGCGGATGCGCTCAAGCGACTGCGTGAAGGAAACGCCCGATTTGTTTCCGGCGAGTCGCAACAAAACGCGGAGGCGACGCGAAAGTTTCGCAGCGATCTCGTGGAGGGGCAATCGCCGTTTGCCGTTATCCTCGGATGCTCGGATTCGCGCGTCCCGGCGGAACTCGTGTTTGATCAAGGGCTGGGCGATTTATTCGTCATCCGCGTCGCGGGGAACATCGTTGCACCGTCGCAGATCGGGAGCGTCGAATTCGCGGTCGAGCGTTTCGGAACGCGACTTGTCGTCATCCTCGGTCACTCTCGTTGCGGCGCGATTGCGGCGACCATTGAGGAACTCTGCCGTCCCACGGGCACGGCTTCCAAGAATCTTCGCTCCATCGTGGATCGCGTTCGGCCCTCGATCGAACCGCTTCTCGCGACCGAACTGAAACATAAACCGGACGCGCTTTCCGAGCAGGCGGTTCGCGCCAACGTCCGCGCTTCGGCCAATCAATTGCGACACGGCTCCGAAATCATCGAACAATTCGTTCAACGCGAAGGGTTGCTCATCGTTGGCGCGGAATATTCGCTCGAAACGGGCGCCGTGGATTTCTTCGACGGTGTTCCCGCAGTTAGATAGAAAGAACAAAGTAGCGCTTCAGGATAGGAGGGCTTTTCTCCTTGCACCATAAACAATCAAGCCACTGTAAACTCGCCGTCATCGCGTTCTTTACAACGATTGCGATTCCGGTTTACGCAGATTCTACTTCTGACAAGGGATTTGATCTACTTTTGCACAAACCGTTTACGCGCGGTGTTGTTGAGCCGGAGGTTTTAGATCGCCTTTGGGAGGCCTGGGAGCCGGAGTTCCGCGCGCAAGCGGAAAAGGCCGATCCCAAATCGCGCCGGAATATGATCTATGAGCGT
>CAZPIK010000279.1:0-5886 GCA_964586185.1 uncultured Candidatus Sumerlaeota bacterium
GCGCTGCCGAAAGACCCCAGCCATCCCACTCCCGATGATCCCGAAGCCAAGAAGGCCGAAGAAGATTTGGCTAAAGCGGATCATCAAATCGTTGGGGAAAAGGAAGCGACGGTCGTCGTCATCGGCGACGTGGATTTCATGACCGACGATTTCGCGGTGGACGTCAGTAATTTCTTTGGTCAGCGCCTCGTCCGCGCGCGGGGCGATAATCTTAATCTCATCAATAACGCAGTCGAGATGCTCGCGGGTTCGGAAGATTTGATCGGGCTTCGCACGCGCGGCAAGTCGGCTCGTCCCTTTACGACGGTGGATGCGATTGAGCGCCGCGCCGAAGACGAATTCAAGGGCAAAGTGAATGAACTTCAGCAAAAGATTGATGACATCAACCAGAAGATGTCTGAACTTCAGCGCGGCAAGAATGATCCAACCCAAAAAGCTATTCTGAACGCCGAACAAATGAAGGAACTCGACAACTTCCGCGCCCAGTATGCCGACGCGAAACGCGAAATGCGCGAAGTCCGTCGCAACATGCGCCAGGACATCGAAAGCCTAGGCGCTCGGCTCAAATTCTTCAACATCGCCTTTATGCCTGTTTTTGTTCTGCTCTTCAGTTTCGCGCCTTCGGCGTGGCGATCTTATCGGATGAGGTCTAGCCGTGGTTAATCGCAAATCGGGAAAATCCAATCTTATCGTTCTCTTCTTGGTCGCCGTTATCATGTTGGTGGGCGCGGTCGCGCTCTATCAATCGCAGGAAAAATCAGGAGGACAGAAATTTCAGAAACGCAAACTCTTCCCATCCCTTAATCTGGGCGACATCGCTCAGGTCAAGATTTCTTCTGAGTCCGACACTGTGGATATCAAGAAAAAGGGCGATGACACCTGGGGTTTGGAATCGCGCGGGGGTTATACAATCGAAGGCGACCGACTGCATCGTCTTGTGATCGCGCTCGCCGATCTCGAAGCTGCGGATCAAATGACCAACAATAAAGAGAAATACGCAAAGATGGGACTCTCCGAAGCGAAGCCCGAAAACGGTCGGGTCCAATTTTTCGATAAAGAGGGCAAGGTTTTGG
The DNA here is from genome assembly GCA_964586185.1 of uncultured Candidatus Sumerlaeota bacterium. Classification (GTDB taxonomy): domain Bacteria; phylum Sumerlaeota; class Sumerlaeia; order MVZB01; family JAJFLK01; genus CAZPIK01. The sequence continues at coordinate 1,074 of CAZPIK010000279.1, forward strand.
CGGGAGTTTTCATTGGTGCGACTCGGACTCCACCCGGTGGCGACGGTGGTTTCGTTCCGCCCGATGGTCAGTACATCCGCATTGAAGGCGATGATTACGTTTACAAAATCAAAGACGAGATTCAGGTGGATAAAAGTCCCACATCTTGGCTTGCAAAGGAAGTTCTAAAGGTTGACGCCGCTCATTTGCAGGCGGTCAAGCTCGATAGCCCCAAGACGACAGATACGTATTCGGTCGCCAGAGTCGGGACCGAACCATTTAAGCTCACGAGCCCGATACCCGATGGTTTTAAAGATAAAACGACAATGGTAGATGGTGTGGGGCGGTGCCTCAGTAACGTTCAACTTTCCGATGTCCTTCCCGCGTCCGACCCTAAAGTTGCCGAAGTGGATTTTTCGACCACGCTGACCGCAACGCAAAAGAACGGTCTCGTCTATACCGTGGGCGTGGGCAAGCTGCTTGAAGATCGCTACATCCGTGTTGCGGCGTCTTATGACTCGGCTGCGGATTTGTCGCTTCGCGATGAGCGCACTTCGGATACGGTTGCCGCAAAGGCGCTTGAAAAAGCCGAGACGGCGGTGGCGAATATCAATGCGCGACATGGCGGTTGGCTCTATAAGGTTGCCAGCTACCAAGCCGACAATATCGCGCGCAAGTTCTCCGACTTGATCGAAGTGATCAAGCCTCCTGTTCCCGATGAGGCCGCGCCATCACCGGGAGAATCAGGCGCGGCTTCTCCTCCCATGCCAAGTCAGGGTGAGATCGAAGCCATGATTAAGTCCATCGAGAAGAAAGAAGCCGATAAAAAAGCGGGCGGCGCGTCGCCCGCAGGCGAACCTCCAAAGAACTAAAAAACGATTTCCAAAAAAATTGTCCATTTTGTCCATCGAGTCCATAGTGTCCGTCGGACGCGGTGATCATGGATAAAAATCGGAAGAAGAAAAAAGCAACTCAGACTTGGCGGAAAAAACTGCGGCCCCTGCGTCATCGCACGGTTGCATGCGCGTTTGATTGTGCGGCATGGGGGTTTGCGCGCATCAATCATCGTTCAGCATTGATGATGGCGAGATGGTTGGGGCGTGTCGCGTACCTGTTCGCGGGCGCCGAGCGCCGCAAGATTCGCGCGAATCTTGATCGAGTTTATGGCAACGCGCTGTCTCGACCGGAAAAAACAAAATTAGCGCGACGAGTCTTCGAGTCGGTTTCGATGATGGGAGCCGATGGCCTCAACTCTGTTTCGTGGACCGACGACGAATTTCGCCGCAAGGTGCACATTAACAATTTTGAGCATTGGGAATCTGCAATCGCGTTGAAGCGCGGTGTTCTCATGGTCACGGGTCACCTCGGAAGTTGGGAAGCTGGCCCCGCAGCTTTCAATGCGCTCTTCAACGCGCCGATGGGAGTCATCATGCGCGAATCGAATAACAAGCTGCTCAATGATCGAATCGTTCAGATGCGCACTCGTCGCGGAATCTCGGTATTCACCACCGATTCATCGCCTCTCCCAATGTTCAGATTTTTGAAGCGTGGAGGAGCTTTGGGGATTCTTGCCGATCAAGATTCAAAATACCTGAGATCGGTCTTCGTGGATTTTATGGGTCATCCCGCAAAAACGCCCGTGGGTCCCGCGCACCTGTCACGGATGACGCGCGCGCCAATTATTCCGTGCGCAATTGTGCGCTCCCCCAAAAATCTTGAATTTTTTGAAGTTTTCCTTCAGCCACCGATTTACCCCAATCTGGAGCTTGCCGAAGAAGAAGACTTAATAAGGATGACTCAGGAGTTCGCGAAGGCGCTTGAAAATCAAATCCGCCAATTTCCCGAACAATGGGCATGGATGCACGAACGCTGGAAATCGAAACCTAAACCTAAACCTAAACCCACGCAATAATCTATAGTGTTGTAAAAACTGGAGATAAGCAAATCCTGTGAATGAAAAAACGATAAAACTGCGGATACGCTCTTTTACAATAATGAAAAACCTTCGAGATCAGTCAAAATTAGCTAAACAGCCAGTGAGTCTCAATTTGAGAAATTTTAATCAGACTGAAAATTTATTGTTGACTAGTTCTATGCTAACAGCTTATAAGTGCCACTGGTGAACGGGTACTCAGGTCGTTTGCAGTTGGTTTTTTGAATCAGTTTGTTTCGACCTACATGTTGTTTAAGGAAGAACCTTAGATGCGTTTTGCTCGAGTTAGGAATTGTTCATGCTGGTCGGTCTTGAACATTCCGGATTTGAATGCGCTGCTTTGCGTGTTCATCAAATATACAGCGAACGTATTTATCAGTTGACATGAACGCGCGGAGCTTTGGCCTGCGTGAACTCGATTCACCCCGTCTCCATGCGGAGACGTGATTTTTCAGAAAGGAGAAACGATATGAAGTTAAGGAAATTATTATTGCTGTTGAGCCTCATGGCTTTGACGTTGCCCGCTCGAGCGCAGTTCTTTGGCGCGGCGAGCGACGACGTCCCCACGTGGCGAATCACGAACAGCACGACGGGCGACACGTGGAACTTCACGCGAGCCACGCGCCTGGACTTGCTGCTCTCATTTGACTTGACTGGATCGACGCTCAACATGACGTTGCCGATCTCGCTCGGCGACACCTACACCAAACGCCTTGTTTCGATCCGCACCGTCAACAACGGCATGACCGGCTTCACGACGGCTCAAGGCTATCAACGCGACCGCACCGCGGGGACGCTCAACATCACTGGTTCAGGACAATCGCCCAGCTTCTCGGTCAGCGGAAACAACGTCCGAGTCGCTCGCGTGCAACTTGTTCTGTTCACCGGCGAAAACAGCACCATCATGCCCACACTGCTCACCGTCCCCAACGGCATGCAGACAACCTCGTTCGATTGGCTCGGCGTCGGAGACCTCACGCAAATACGCGAGGCTTTCGGCGTGGATGCAGCAGGCGGAGCGTTCGACGTGGACGTTCGATGCCTTGGAGGTCTTTGCTCATTGGCATGCTTTAGCACGGCGAATTGCTGCGGAGTCATCGCGAGCGCAGTCGGACTTGCTTGCGGCACGAACAACCCCACAACCTTGTGGTTTGGACTTGCGCTGGATCACGGCCCTTCGGGAACGAACCCCACGCGAGTCAGCCAAGAATACATTGACACCACCGGCGGAGGATTTGCGGTAGGCGATGGAGGAATCGGCGGCATCACAACCGCAGTTTCCGCTCTTGCTCAAACATGGACGCTGACATGCACCGCCGCCGCCGCAAACTCCGGAACGTTCTCGGTCACGGGCAGCGTATCCGGAGCGCAAACGGCCGCAACGGTCGCTGTTCCTTACACCTCGAACAACCCCGCGGGTCAAGTGTCATTCACAATCAATGACGGCGGCACAGACTGGGCGGTCAATGACCGCATTCGGTTCTATGTCACCCGCAACAGCCTGACGCCATGGAACACGACGGGAGGCGGCCTTGAGCTTGTGGACTTCCCGACGACAACGGCGAATGAGGATCACCGACAAGGCGGCGCACGCCGATTGCTCGGAGCCTTGTCACTGCAAGCACCCGGAACCCTTCTGGATATCTCGCAGGATTTGGGCGCGGATATGATCTTCAACTATACGCCACGGCTCATCAGCGGCGGACAGGGAGCGGCCAACGTGTCGCGACTGTTCTCGGGCACGACGGTTCCCAACCGTGACGTGTATAACTACATGCCGAGCATGAAAGAGCTTCGGGATTGGACGATTGACCCGTTCGAAATCAGCCGCGCGCGCGACTTCACGATGCTGCTTGGGCAGTTGGTGACGACGAGCACGGGCTTTACGCCCGTGGCTGGCGGAACGGCTCTTGCGTTCAGCGGACAACCGAACCCGCAGCGTCCGAGACCCGGACAACCGTTTACGGTGAGCGGGACGGCTCCAGCGGGCGGGAACATCATCGGAACGATCTTAAGTCCTGATGGCATTGGAACGCCGGTAAGCGTTTCGAACGCCTCCGGAAGCTGGACGATGATGCTGACGGCTCCGTCGCAGGATGACGATAGCCCGATGCCATCGGCGAGCAACGGCTGGGACGGCGGATCATTTGGAATCGAGTTCACGCACACGACGGGAACAGCCCCCGGCGGGCGTGTGGTGGCGACGATCCAACTCGGGAAACCGTTCGTGGGAGGCGCGCCGACCAGCGTGGTTGAAAACGCGGGTCCGGCAACGCCGCCGATAGCAGTGTTGGATTACAACGGGAACCCGATGGTGAGCCAGCACGACATCGTGGTGAACACGTTCGCGACGGCGAGCGGCACGGCGACGGCGGGCGTGGACTTCACGACGACGAACTATGCGACGATGACGATTCTGGCGGGGCAGACGTATGCGTATCCCCCGCTGGCGATCTACAGCGGCGCGACGACGTACGCGATTCCCATTCTCGACGACACCTGCCTTGAATCACCTGACGAAACGTTCACGGGCTCGATCGCGAGCGTGAACGCGGCCAGCACGAACCTTGTAGATACGTACACCAACTTGACGGGGACGGTGACGATCCTCAACGACACCGACGTGACGATCTGCTCGGGACCGACGGCATCTCCGTCACCGACGGCATCGGCATCGCCCTCACCGGCGCCTCCGACGGCCACGGCGACACCTTCCGTCTCGGCGTCACGCACACCGAGTCCGACGGCTTCGGCTTCGGCATCGCCTTCACCAGCGCCTCCGACGGCCACGGCGACACCTTCGGTCTCGGCGTCACGCACACCGAGTCCGACGGCTTCGGCCAGCCCGACGGCATCGCCTTCAGTCTCGGCGTCGCGCACAGCGTCACCGACGGCTTCGGC
>CAZPIK010000280.1:0-5872 GCA_964586185.1 uncultured Candidatus Sumerlaeota bacterium
CGCGGTCGGGAAGATCAACTTTGTCTTTCAGAATAATGTAATCGGGGATTGTAGCATTCAACGCGGAGAATTTTGCTTTGCGCTCCGAAGTCGCGAGAGAAGCGAGAAGCAAACCCATGCCCGTGGCGCTATCGCGACCGAAATGTACAGTGGGAAAAATCACGCCGCCGTTCCCTTCGCCGCCAATCAACGACTTGCTACGTTGCATTTCGCCGACAACGTGAGCTTCGCCGATTTTGGTTCGATGAACTGACGCGCCATATTTTTTCGCCACGTCCTCCACCGCGCGGGTCGTGGAGAGATTGACGACAACGGGCGCTTTCTTCGCCTTGGCCGAGATTTTTGGAATTTTAACGCCTGATTTTGGATTCAAGATCGCGTCAATCGCGAGGACAATGGTTCGCTCCTCCCCTATCGCGCGACCGGTTTCGTCCACAATGGCGAGTCGGTCGGCATCGGGATCGAGAGCAAAACCGACGTTCGCCTTAAACTTTTTGACTTCTGATTTCAGCTTTCCGAGGTTCTCCGGAAGCGGCTCGGGCGGACGTTCAAATCGGCCATCCTGCGTTGAGTGAATCACCCGCAGCGAAACGCCGAGCGCTTTGAATAATGCTTCGGAAAGATGGAGACCTGCACCGTTGCAAGCGTCGAGTACGACCCGAAACTTGCGACGGCGGATCGCGGCAACAGGAAGCGCGGCAAGCAAAGTTTTTAAATGAGCTCCAATAGGGTCTTTGAATCTTTCAACGCTTCCCAATTGATTTATTTTTGCGTCAATCGTCGCGCGGCGGTATTTCTTCTCCCATGCATTGGCGAGCATCCGTTCGAATTGGCCGGGCGAAAGGAAGGTTCCCTCGGCGGAAAAGAATTTGAAAGCGTTCCATTGGGGCGGATTGTGACTCGCGGAAATGACGACGCCGCCCCCGGCTTTCAATTGGCGAGTCATGAGACCCACCGTTGGCGTTGGAACAACCCCAAGATCAATGACTTTCACGCCCGACGCGATGGCGGCGGCAAATAAGAGATGCCGCATCATCTCGCCCGAGGCGCGAGTATCGCTCCCAACCACGACGACGCGCGGCTCGATATCGGCGAGGAAGGCCTGAGCAAATCCGGCAAATTCGTCAAGATTGAGGCTCTGCCCGATGACGCCACGTATCCCCGCAATGCTAATCATGGGCGGCGCGGAAGTCGGTAAAGTTTTAAGCAGTTCTGTGGTGTGGTTTTTCATCGCGGTTTTTATAGTTCGAAAGTGGCAAAAAGAGAATCAGAAAAGTCTTGAGGGTGAGGCTGGCGATCATTTTGATGGTCGTGCGTCATTTAATGCTGGTTAATTTTTTTGTGAGGTTTTTGACGTTGTGTTGCGTCTTTCTACTTGGGGAATTGTGGGTGTAAAGGCGGTGCTGCATTGGTAAATGAAGAAACTCTGGCCGCAGAGGCGGCAAACGGGAGTCAAGATGCGCTTGAAGTGCTGTTAAAGCACTATCGCTCTTACATTTATGCTATCGCCTATCATGTGGCGTTAAATGAGGAAGATGCGCTAGATATCACCCAAAATGTGATGATTCGGGTCGTGGATAAGATTCGGAGTTTTGCCCGGAAGGGGAAGTTCAAATCATGGTTGGCGACCATTACAACACACGAAAGCGTCAATCATCTACGCCGTTCCGGTCGCCGGGAAATCCCGACGGATCCGGTGTCCCTGGATCAGATCAAGGAAGCCAACCATGATCACGATGGAGCACATCCACTGGATGGATTGGAGAGCGAAGAACGGCGACATCGGGTGGTTCATGCAATGGAAAGGCTCTCGCCGCAACAACGGGGGATTTTTGCGCTGATCCTCTTTGAAGGGATGCGACCTAAGGAAATTGCGGAGCAAATGGATATTCCGGCAAAGCAAGTTAGTTGGCAGATCCATCGAGGATTGGAAAAAATCAGACAGATACTTGCTGACATGGAAACGGAACCTAACGCGAATCGTGGGAAAAGGAGTGAAAAGTGAGATGAAGCACCCAAGCGATCCAAATCTGACGGGACATCCTCCGCTCACAGTGGATGAAGAGGAGGATATCGCCTATTTGACTGGCGAATTGGACGTATTGCCCAGTCAGCCTGCTCGCCAGCATCGAGTTGGCGTGTGGAAGGAACTTTTGAGCGCAATGGGTGAACAAACCAAACTCACGCCACCCGGATTAGAGAAAACAGAAGCATTGAAGGTTCCACTTCCGAAAACTCCCCTTTCGACCGTGCTAGGTGATACTGAATCGCGAAGCGGTTGGCGGTTCAATCCGTATGCGTTCCGATGGTGGCCCGCCATCGCGGTGCCTGCGTTCGCGCTGTTGGCGCTGGTGCTCATGATGTCGGACATTATATTTCAGGAAAGAAAAAATGCCGAGATTGCGAAATTGAATGGCACGAAAACGCCCATCGAAACACTGAGACTTAGAGAAATCGCAGAGGAATCGTGGCTCGAATTTAATTCGGCGGGCGATTCACTTGAATTGGAAACAGCATGCGCTATGGCATGGGGCGACTCGATTCGGGCGATTATATCCAAAAAAAGCGCTATCCAAATTACAGCGGCAAAGCAACTTCAACTCGAAAAAGGCAGCGCGTGGTTCTGGGTCGAGCGAGGTCGAGGAGGCTTGGACGTGAAAACTCCCTACGGCGAAGTTCATGTCCTTGGAACAAGTTTTGGCATTGCGATATCCGAAAATGAAACGCGGGTCGAAGTTTTGGAAGGTAAAGTCGCGGTTACGGTACTGGTTTCCGGGGTTGCCAGTCAGATTGAGTTGGGAGCGGAAAAAACAGTTTTGGTTTCCGCTAATGGAATTGGCGTTGCGGAAAAACGCGAGGATGGCGGACAATTGCCCTTGTGGGTACGATCCGCGCTTGCGCAGGGCGGAAGCGCGGGAATGGGCGCTCTGTTGCCGAGCCTAACAACTGAGAATAACTGAAACGCGGTCGAGATGATGGTCCGATCTCACACCACTTTCACGCGATTGCGTCGCGGTTTTACGCTGGTCGAACTGGTTCTCGTGCTTGCCGTGATCGCGATTCTTGCCGCGCTTGCGATGGTCAATTACCAACGCGCCGTAACGCGCGCCCGAGTCTCGGCGACGCTTAGCAATATTCGGACGATGATGACGGCAATGGAGTCGTATCGGATTGATCATGGAGTTTATCCGACTCCAATTGTCTCGCTTTGGGATGATCCGCTGGGTGTCGTTTCTTCGTCGGCGATGTCTGCGCTCACGACCCCGATTGCTTATGCTTCGCAGGCGGCCTTCAGTGATCCTTTCGGTTCGACAAAAATCGAAGGCGCACTCGACCAGAGAGACATGTTTGGATTGCCCGTCCAGACGTTCAATGCGCAAAAATCCATGCTGGTTTTCAGTTATCCCAACGTCTCGATGATCGTCAATCGTCCGCGCATGGATCGCGACGGCTACGCCATCGTCAGCGTCGGTCCGGACAGCAAAGATTCGTTCATCGTTTATTATCCATTCCCAAGATTGCTTCCCACCTCCGCGTCTGCCTACGGTGTCAATTCGATTCAGGACACTGTTTACGATCCGAGCAATGGAACGATCAGTCCCGGAGACCTTGCCGGATTTGGGGGGGACTTATCCGTTTCGCCACTTCATGGAGGCGGCGTTAGGTAGTTTGTGGCGCGATGGATACCCCCCTTTTTGCTCGGGATGTCTGGCCTATGTTCACATGTTTTCAATGCGACTTAATTCTGGATTGACGAATTTATTCAAAGCCTCGATTTTCATTTTTTCCTGGACGTGGATCATTGCTGGCGTCTCCGCGCAGGAACCGTGGCGTGATATGCACGGAATGTGGCATGAAGCCGAAACAGGCGAAGCCAAGAAATCGTCCTCGTCAAGCACGTTCGTAAATTTTCAATCGCCAACGAACTTCGCTCCACCGGATACCGCTTCTAGCGAAGCCGATCCCTATATTTCTCCCGATGGACTCACGCTTGTTTTTTCCTCGAATCGCGCAGGTGGTTCGGGAGGATTCGATCTTTGGCAAACGACACGTCCTGATCGGGTTTCGGCCTTTGCCGCGCCGACAAATCTGGGCACCGGAGTCAATAGCTCAACGAATGAAATTCATCCCTCCATGACTTCGGATATGCTCGAAATCTTTTTCGTTCGGTCGAGCGGCACGTGGGACGCCAATCAATTGTTTCACTCGACGAGAGCGTTAACGACTGATCCATTCGGAACCGCCGTAGCGGTATCGGAGATTAACACCGCCACGTCCGAAGCCTACCCCTGCATTTTTTCAGATGGGCTAACGCTCTATTTTACGTCGAACCGCGCGGGATCGAATGGGGACGACGTTTGGAGCGCAATACGCCCCGACACCGTTTCTGCATTTGGCTCCCCTGCCCTCGTTCTCGGAATCAATACAGCGGATAACGAATTGGCGTTTACGGTTCGGAACGATGGCTTGGCTGGCTATCTGGCGCGGGTGGTTCCAGCGGGTTCCGATGCAGAGATTTATGAAACTACTCGTGGTGATCTTGTTTCTGATTTTGGAACTCCCACGCTCGTCACAGCGGTTTCGTCGTCCTCGTTTGACAGTGGACCGAGTGTTACGAGTGACAATCTGGAACTTTTCTTTTTCTCAAATCGCGCGGGCGGCGCGGGAGGATTTGATCTTTGGGTTTCCAAAGCGGCAACTCCGAGTCCGACTCCGACGGCCACGGCAAGTCCCTCGGCATCGCGAACACCGTCTCCTTCGCCCACCCCTAGCCGAACACCGACCGCGACCGCATCAGCATCCCGTACCGCTTCGCCAACACCCACCGCTGGGTCATGCGTGAACTGGACCGCCAATGCCGACATTCCGGTCAATGGAACCGTCACGGGCGATTACACGATGACGCAATCCGCAAACAATCAATATGAATCCATCCAATGGACAACGACAGGTCACATGCACAAGTGGACGATTCCGGTTTCAGGAGGTAGCGCCCGAACGTTCTATCTCCAGGCCTATTTCGGCGGGCTTGGTGCGGTTGAATTTGCGTACTCGACTGATGATTCGGCCTATACAACCATGTTTACTGAAACCAAAACGGCCGATGATAATCTATATCGTACATTCGCACTGCCTGCGGGATTTAGTGGAACGCTTTATATTCGCGCGCGAGTTGCTTCGGTTGTTATCTCAGTAACCGTATTCGTAGATCACATGTTTGTGGTGACGGATATCTGCGGCACGCCGACGCCGACCCCCTCGGCTTCACGCACACCGACGTCAACCCCTTCGCCGACATCCACAATACCTCCCGCAGGAACGAGCACTACATCTCCATCAGCAACTCCTTCCTTTTCACCCTCGCGGACTCCAACGCCCACACCTTCGCAAACACCGACTCAATCGCCCTCTCGAACGCCGACATCATCGCCCTCACGGACACCGACTCAATCGCCCTCGAGGACGCCCACACCTTTTCCATCGTCAACTCCAGCGCTCTCGGCAACGCAATCAGCCAGTCCCTCGCGAACCGCAACGGCGACCGCATCACGCACTCCAACCTCGACGCCTGCTGCGACAAGTTCGGCCAGCCCAACCCAAACTCAAAGCCCATCGCCTACGAATTCATCCACGGCATCCGTAACGCCCTCGCCCTCGCCCTCACCCACGGAAAGTTCGAGTCCTTCGCCCACGGAATCGCCAAGTCCAACCGAGACGCTTTCTCCAACTCCCAGCGCAACGGAATCGGCAACGGCATCGGCATCGCCAGCGGAAACGCCCTCGCCTACCGAAACCGACTCGCCTACGTCCTCCCCGACGGAATCGCCCTCGCCGACTCCATCTCCCACGCCGTACGATCAAGCCATTGTCA